>CAZIKZ010000536.1:0-1505 GCA_964539845.1 uncultured Hyphomicrobiales bacterium | reverse complement strand
GCGATCCGTCACGGCAAGCCGGTGCGCATCGGCGCCAACTGGGGCTCGCTCGATCAGGAATTGCTCACGCATCTGATGGACGAGAATGCAAAGACGGCGCGTCCGCTCGAGGCGCGCGCTGTGATGCGCGAGGCGATGGTGCAATCGGCGCTGCTATCCGCCGACCGCGCGGTCGAGATGGGATTGCCGAAGAATCGCATCATCCTGTCGGCGAAGGTCTCCGCGGTGCAGGATCTGATCGCGGTCTATATCGATCTCGCGCGCCGCTCCGATTATGCGATCCATCTGGGCCTCACCGAAGCCGGCATGGGATCGAAAGGCATCGTCGCGTCGTCCGCCGCACTCGGCATTCTGCTGCAACAGGGCATCGGCGACACCATCCGCGTATCGCTCACGCCTGAGCCCGGCGGCGACCGCACGGTGGAGGTGAAGGTCGCGCAGGAAATCCTGCAGACCATGGGCTTCCGCGTTTTCGTACCGCTGGTTGCGGCGTGCCCCGGCTGCGGACGCACCACGTCCACCACATTCCAGGAACTCGCGCGCGACATCCAGTCCTTCATCCACACGTCGATGCCGGAATGGAAGACGCGCTATCCCGGCGTCGAAGCGCTCAACGTTGCTGTGATGGGTTGCATCGTCAACGGCCCCGGCGAAAGCAAGCATGCCGATATCGGCATTTCGCTGCCGGGCACCGGCGAAGCGCCGGCCGCACCGGTCTTCATTGATGGCAAGAAGGCGGTCACGCTGCGGGGACCGACCGTCGCAGAAGATTTCAAGGTGATGGTGATCGATTATATCGAGCGCCGCTACGGCGCCGGCGGCGCGGGACGCACCGCCGCGGAATAGGCGCCGCGATGGCAGCACACCATCCCGGCTAACCTTTACGGTTGGCAAGCAGATTGCCAAGCATGGCTGCGGCTTCGATCATGAGCCAGAGCAACCCGAAAACAATAGCGCACACAAACAGAAAGGGAATCAGGTTCTCAAGGATCATTGGGACCTTCTTCCTTTCACGTCTCCCTGCTCTCCCAACCGAGACATACGCGCCTTCGTTCCTGCGAGACGCTCAGATGACAGATCGGTAATCGGTGCAGCGCAGCAAGCGCGCAGAGTCCGCGCCCTCAAATGGTCGCGCAGCGCGGCGCTTCAGCACACATTGCCTGGACAGCGTCCACGCCCCATATTGTCGGCATGACCGACAAGCAAAGACCACCGGTTGAGCGGCCGCGCGTCGAGCCCGAAATCCTTCCGCCGAATGCGCGGGCGCGTCAGCGCAGCTTCGACAGCATGTTCGTGCGCGTCGAGGAAGGCGATGACGGTATCCGCCGCATCCACGTGAAAAGGCCGGGCCCGTTCACGATCATTCTGATCCTGCTGGCGGCAGGCGCCACCGGCGCGCTGTTCTTCGTGCTGCTGGCCGGACTGATGCTGTTGTGGATTCCCCTGGTCATCGCCGGAATCCTGATCGCGATGTTTTCCGGATCGGCGCGCGACCTGTGGTCACG
>CAZIKZ010000535.1:0-1519 GCA_964539845.1 uncultured Hyphomicrobiales bacterium | reverse complement strand
ATCGCGTCGGCGGTGAAGAGAAGGACGCACTGGCCGCGGCCGATGCGGCGCTCGCCGCGAAGGATTATGCCGGCGCGGCCGATCTGTACGCGCAGGTGCTGCAGCAGGACGCCAACAACATTCCCGCGCTGGCCGGTCTGGCGCGCTGCTATGTCGGCACGGGAAATGTCGAGCAGGCCAGGAAAACGCTCGATATGGTGCCGGAGGCAAAACAGAACGACACATCGGTCGCGGCGGCGCGCGCAGCGATCGAACTCGCCGAACAGACCAAGGATCTCGGCGCAGTCGGCGATCTCGAAGCCAAGGTTGCCGCCGATCCAAAAGATTATCAGGCGCGCTTCGATCTTGCGCTCGCCCTCAATGCCAAGGGCTCCCGCGAGGGCGCGATCGAACAGCTGATCGAGATCGTGAAGCGCGACCGCAAGTGGAATGACGACGGAGCGCGCAAGCAGCTGGTGCAGCTGTTCGATGCCTGGGGCCCAACCGATGAAGCGACCCTTGACGGGCGCAAGCGGTTGTCGTCCGTGCTGTTCTCGTAATCGCGCGAAATTACGGAATGCGTTTGAATCATCGAGTTTGCGTTATCGCGAAGGGCGGAGTGCGGCGATGCCCATGAATGCGATTTATCATGGACCGGTGGACCTGCCGGGGGTCATCCCGATATTTCCGCTGCCCGGCGCGCTGCTCTTGCCGCGCGGTCAGATGCCGCTCAATATTTTTGAGCCGCGCTATATGGAAATGGTCGACGATGCGCTGGCGTCGCGCCACCGCCTGATCGGCATGATCCAGCCGGACAGCGCGCATCCGGGTCCGGAGGACAAGCCCAATCTGTTCACGGTCGGTTGCGTCGGCCGTATCACCCAGATCGCCGAGAGCGGCGACGGCCGTTACCTGCTGCAACTCACCGGGGTTTCGCGCTTCCGCGTCGAGGAAGAGCTGGAGGTCGCGACCAGCTATCGGCAATGCCGCGTGACCTATGCGCCCTTCGCCGACGACTTCATCGCCCGCAAGGGCGAGGACGAGGTCGATCGCAAGAACGTGCTGCGCACGCTCGCGGATTTCCTGACCGCCAACAATCTCAAGGCGGACTGGGGCGAGATCGAAAGCGCCCCGAACGAGGCGCTGGTCAACGCGCTCGCCATGATGTCGCCCTACGGCTCGGCGGAGAAGCAGGCGCTGCTGGAGGCGCCCGACCTGAAGACCCGCGCGGAAATCCTGATCGCGGTCACCGAAATCGAACTTGCCAAAAACGGCACCAACGGCGAAACGCCGCTGCAATAACGCTGTCATGGCGGGCTTGACCCGGTCACCCATCAGGCGAAATAGATGGATGCGCGGGTGAAGCCCGCGCAGGGCGGCCGCGACGAAGAGGAAGTGCCATGTCCGACGACAAGACGATGGGCCATTCGGTCGATCCGAAACTTCTCGAGATTCTCGTCTGCCCGCTGACCAAGGCGACGCTGGAATACGATCCGGCGAAGCAGGAGCTGATTTCACGCAGCGCCAAGCTCGCCTATCC
>CAZIKZ010000534.1:0-1546 GCA_964539845.1 uncultured Hyphomicrobiales bacterium | reverse complement strand
CTCCATCATCACGTCGACGAACACTGTGTCCGACGCCGTCACCACCGGCGACCGCGCACCGAAGGCCTGCCCCGCCACAACACGCGCGGTGAAGCCGCGGTCGGTCACGAACGGCAGATCATCCGCGCTGCGATGGAAGAAGGACGGATCGATCTCCTCCTTGTCGGCCGGTAGCGCCACCCAACATTGCAGGCCGTGCAGCTTGTCGCCATTGACCCGCCGCTCCGGCGCCGTGCGCTCGGAATGCACGATCCCGCGGCCCGCGGTCATCCAGTTCACCTCGCCCGGCCGGATGGCAACGAACGTGCCGAGGCTGTCGCGATGGGTGATCTCGCCGTCGAACAGATAGGTGACGGTCGCAAGCCCGATATGCGGATGCGGCCGCACATCGATGCCGGTGCCGGCGCGAAACTCAGCCGGCCCCATCTCGTCGAGGAAAACGAACGGACCGACCATCCGGCGTTGCGCCGAAGGCAGCGCGCGGCGGACTTCGAAATTGCCGAGATCGGTGGTGCGCGGAACGATCACGCGCTCCAGCGCATCGCATGACTGACGGTCGCCCGGGGCCGGGTCTTGTCCAGGAAAGAAGCTCATGGCGGATTGTAGCGGCAGCTCTGTGGAGAATCTACGACATCACGCCGAGGCTCAGTCCATAGACCTCCCGCAGCTTGCGGACACCAAGTGGCGTGATGTCCACCGCACGGCTTTTCGCAGCGCGCCTGATCCAGCCCGATTGCAGGCATTGCGTCATGATACGAGACCCGAGCGTACCTGCGAGATGGTGCCGGCGCTCGCTCCAGTCGAGGCATGGCCTGCAGAACGGGCGGCGGCTCGTTTCGGCAGACAGGTCGAGCCCGAGCGAAAGAAAGAACGCGCGGCCGCTGCCAGTCACCTCGCCGCCGTCGTCCGACAGCACGACATGCCCGGCCGCGACGAGGCTGTCGGCGATGCCGACACCGAGTTGTCCGGCGAGATGGTCGTAGCAGGTGCGTGCGAGCCGCATGCGCGCGTCGGCAGGGCCGGTGCGGCCCATTCGCGGCTCCGCCGCCACCACCATCATGCTTTCGAGCATCAACGCGACTTGCGGCGAGGCAATCCGATAGTAGCGATGCCGTCCCTGTGACGTAACGGCCAGGAGCCCGGCATCCACCATGCGCGCGAGATGGCCGCTCGCGGTCTGCGGCGTCACATGCGCGACGGCCGACAGTTCACCCGCGGTAAAGGCGCGACCGTCCGCCAGAACGGACAACATGCTGGCCCGAGCCGGATCGCCCGCACAGGCCGCCACGATCGCAAGGTTGTTGGTGGCTGACATGCGGCGAATCTGGACCCCGACCGGTCGTCGCGCAAGGGCGCAATACTTCGGTGACTTCCGAAGCATCGGCGGGCCCACCGCCCTATGCGGGGGTGAACCGACAGCCCGGGAGGCCGCAATGCGCGGAGATCGAACATCCGAACCGAACAGGTCCACGACGCTGGCAGGAGCATTTGAGAGCATGCTCGCCTTCTGGCGCGTCCGGGCCAATCGACGGAAACAGCGCCGTGA
>CAZIKZ010000533.1:1045-1556 GCA_964539845.1 uncultured Hyphomicrobiales bacterium | reverse complement strand
GGCGCGGAGATTTTCCACACGCTCAAGTCCGCGCTGAAGGCGGCCGGTCATAACACCAATGTCGGCGACGAGGGCGGCTTTGCGCCCAATTTGCCGAGCGCGGAAGCAGCGCTCGATTTCGTCATGCAAGCGATCACGAAGGCCGGCTTCAAGCCGGGCGGTGATGTGCTGCTGGCACTCGATTGCGCCTCCACCGAATTCTTCAAGAACGGCTCCTACCACTACGAAGGCGAGGGCAAAACCCGAACCATCCAGCAGCAGGTCGAGTATCTCGCCCAGCTCGTGTCGAAATACCCGATCGCCTCGATCGAGGACGGCATGGCCGAGGACGACTTCGAAGGATGGAAGCTGTTGACCAAGACTATCGGCAGCAAGTGTCAGCTCGTCGGCGACGACCTGTTCGTCACCAACGTGAAGCGGCTGTCGGAAGGCATCAAGACCGGGATGGGCAATTCGATCCTGGTGAAGGTCAATCAGATCGGCACGCTCACCGAAACGCTCGCCGCCGTCG
>CAZIKZ010000533.1:0-1035 GCA_964539845.1 uncultured Hyphomicrobiales bacterium | reverse complement strand
CGGCCTACACCGCGGTGATGTCTCATCGCTCGGGCGAGACCGAAGACGCCACCATCGCCGATCTCGCGGTCGCGACCAATTGCGGGCAGATCAAGACCGGCTCGCTTGCGCGCTCCGACCGGACCGCGAAATACAACCAGCTCCTGCGCATCGAGCAGGAGCTTGGATCGCAGGCGATCTATCCGGGCCGTGCCGCGCTGAAAGCGTAAGCTGTCGTCGGGAGACTTTCCGAGTCCGTTAATCGGCCCTTAACAGGGCGAGGGCATCTTGCCGCGATGGTCTCGCGTAGGCGTGCACGTGGAATTCTGACGGCTCTCGGTCTCTATATGGTGGCCGCGGCGTTGATTGGATATTTCGGCTTTCATGCCTTCAACGGGCAGCGCGGCTTGCATGCGCGCCATCAGATCGACCAGCAGATGGCGGAACTGACCGCCGAGGTGGAACGGCTCAAGACAGAGCGCGGCCATTGGGAGCGGAGGGTCGCATTGCTGCGGCCGGACCGGATCGATCCCGACATGCTCGACGAGCAGGCACGCCTCCTGCTCAACGTCGCGCACCCCAATGACGTCGTGATGATGGTCCGGCGCCGATAACGCGCGAGGTCTTCAAAATTTCCTGTTTTGCCTCAGGCATTTCGCCGCAATCCGCATTGCGCACAGGGCGGCGCGCGCGCTTTAATCCGCGGACGAATTCGGCTAAGTGATGATCGATCGTACCGACGCGCAGGGAGCGCCATGGCTGTAGCGAAAAAGACGACACCGTCTGCCTCATCCACGGAGAGTCCGGCCAATCGCGCCGAATTCACGAAAGAGCAGGAGCTCCGGGCCTATCGCGACATGCTCCTGATCCGCCGGTTCGAGGAAAAGGCCGGCCAGATGTACGGCATGGGCCTGATCGGCGGCTTCTGCCATCTCTATATCGGTCAGGAAGCGGTGGTTATCGGGATGCAGATGGCCCTGAAAGAGGGCGATCAGGTCATCACCGGATACCGCGACCACGGACATATGCTGGCTTGCGGAATGGACGCCAAGGGCG
>CAZIKZ010000532.1:0-1558 GCA_964539845.1 uncultured Hyphomicrobiales bacterium | reverse complement strand
TCGGCAATGGCGTCTACACGCTCGACGCACCGTTTCTGGAGACGGGTGGTCACATCGACCTGATCGTCACCGTGAATGCCGGCGGCGACCCCGACATCCTGCCGGTCTCGATCGACATCCCCGAAGCGAATCCGTCTGTCGGCCATGGTGCGCCGGCCAAGAACGGCGCCGAGATGATCCTCGCCTCACTGTCGCAATCGCCGCTGGCCACAGGTCTGGCGGGCTTCGTCCTCGGTGCCTTGCTTGTCGGCCTCATCCGCAGGTCGCGCCGCATTGCGACGACGGTTCTGCTGTTCGTTCTGGTCGGTTTGACTGATGTGCGCGCGCATGAAGGCCATGATCACGGGCCGGCACCGGCCGCCGCCGCAAATGGCGACCAGCGCGCGCAACGTCAACCCGATGGCACGGTTTTCGTGCCGAAGCCGATCCAGCGCATTTTCGGACTGCGCACCATCGAGACGCAGCAGGATAAATTCGCGCGAACGGTGGAATTGCCCGGCCGCATTATCCCGGACCCGAATGCCAGCGGCTATGTGCAGACCGCGGTTGGCGGCGTGCTGTCGCCGCCGCCGGGTGGATTTCCGCGCCTCGGCACGCAGGTGAAGGAGGGCGACACCCTTGCCTATGTCACATCGCCGATCGCGGCGATCGACGTCTCCGACATGCGCCAGAAGCAGGGCGAGCTCGATCAGCAGATATCGATCGTGCAGCGCAGGCTTGTGCGGCAGGAATCGCTCGTAACAAGCGGCGCGGTCGCACGCACGCAACTGGAAGACACGCGGCTGGAGCTTGAAGGGCTGAAGGACCGCAGGGCCGCACTCGACAAGATCCGCAGCGAGCCGATACCGCTGATCGCGCCGGTCACCGGCATGATCGCCGAAGGCACGCCGATCACCGGCCAGATCGCACAGAGCAACGCCGTCGTCTTCCACATCGTCACGCCGGAGAAGCTGTGGGTCGAGGCGCTCAGCTTCGACACCGTTTCGGGAACGGGTCGCGCCACGGCCAAGACCGGCAACGGCAAGTCGCTTGCATTGACCTTCCGCGGCTCGGGCCTCGCGGACCGCAGCCAGTCGATCCCCGTGCATTTTTCGGTCGATGAGGGCGGCAAGGGGCTGCGTGCCGGGCAGTTCGTCACGGTTTTCACCGAAACCGGCGACGTGCGCTCCGGCATCGCCGTGCCGCGGACCGCGATTGTGCATGCCGCCAACGGTCAGGACTTTGTGTTCGAGCACACGAGCGCAGAGCGCTTCGAGCCGCGTCCGGTACGGATCGAGCCGCTCGATGCCGAGCGCGTGCTGATCGCGGCGGGCGTCGACCCCGGCAAGCGCGTCGTGGTGCAGGGCGCCGAACTGCTCGACCACGTGCGCTGAGGGGAGGCGACGATGAATATAGTGCCGCTTGCGCCGATCTCTCCTTCACCTCCCCCTGAAAGGGGGAGGTCGATCGTCTTCGCACAGCGAAGGCGATCGGGTGGGGGTCATCTTCAACATTTCGACCCCCACCCCAACCCTCTCCCCGCAAGCGCCTCCGGCGCGTGGGTGAAGCCGAGCGTCGC
>CAZIKZ010000531.1:0-1568 GCA_964539845.1 uncultured Hyphomicrobiales bacterium | reverse complement strand
GCAAGGATTTGGAAGCGCGGGTCGCCGAGCACAACAACGGCATCTTCAAGGGCTATACGGCATTGCGTCGTCCGGTTTCCCTCGTCTTCGCGGAATGCTTCGCGAACATTACGGACGCGATTGCTGCGGAACGGAAAATCAAGGGATGGTCGCGGGCGAAGAAGGAAGCATTGGTTGCTGGCGATTGGTCGACCATCAAACGCCTTTCGATGCGACACAAGCCATTTTCTGTTCGGGCCACCTCATCCTTCGAGACGCCCGCTGCGCGGGCTCCTCAGGATGAGGTGGAATAACGTCACGTCGCTTTGGCTCGCGGCTACCGGCCAACCACCCCGCCATCTTCCTTCATGAACGTCCCGATCCCCGGGTTCGGCAAAATCTCCAGCACCTGTTCCGATGGCCGGCACAGCCGCGCACCCTTCGGTGTCTCCACGATCGGACGGTTGATCAGGATCGGATGTGCCATCATGAAATCGATCAGCTCGTCGTCGGTCCATTTTGGATCGGCAAGCCCGAGTTCTGCGTAAGGCGTGCCTTTCTCGCGCAGAAGCGCGCGCGGCGTCATGTTCATCTTGCGCAGCAATTCGATCAGCCGCTCCCGGCTCGGTGGCGTCTTCAGATATTCGATCACGACCGGCTGCTCGCCGCCCTGCCGGATCATCGCCAGCGTGTTGCGCGAGGTGCCGCAGTTCGGGTTGTGGTAGATCGTGATGGTCACAGCTCTGCCTCCTGGGGAATCGGTTCCGCGCCCCGGCTCGTGCGCAAAAGCCACGACATTGCGAGAAGTGCGACCACGGCTCCGGCCAGTTCGGAGACGATAAAGCCGGGCAGATCGGCCGGCCTGATTCCCGAAAACGTGTTGGTCAGCGAGCGTGCGATGGCAACGGCCGGATTCGCAAATGACGTGGATGCCGTGAACCAGTAGGCCGCGGTGATGTAGAGCCCGACCAGCCACGGAACGGCATCGCGCTGGAAACGGATGCCGGCCAGGATCGTGGCGACAAGGCCGAAGGCGGCGACGCCTTCCGAGAACCATTGCGGGCCGCCGGTGCGAGTCTTGAGCGAGAACGCGATCAGCGGCAGCGCGAACATCAGATGTGCGGTCATGGTGCCGGCGATGCCGCCGACAAGCTGCGCGGCCACATAGAGAAGCCCTTCGCGCGCCGGCAGGTCGCCCTTCAGCGTGAACACCAGCGAAATCGCCGGGTTGAAATGCGCGCCCGAGATGGGACCGAGAATCGTGATCAGCACCGCCAGAATGGCGCCGGTCGGAAGCGTATTGCCGAGCAGCGCCAGCGCTGTGTCCTTCGTCAGCGTCTCGGCCATGATGCCGGACCCGACGACGGTGGCAACGAGCAATCCGGTCCCCAGCGCTTCCGCGACCAATCGGCGGGGGAGGTCGAACGACTCCATCAATTCGCTTTCCGGTTGGAGCGGATACTCTCTCCGTTCGTTACCGCGCAAGCGGGAACCCAGGTTTGCTTGTTCATGTGCTAGTGGGCGGCCGTGTTGCCCGTGCAGAGAAACAGGACATCAAACACGCGATCGGACTTCGACCTTTCCATCGG
>CAZIKZ010000530.1:0-1573 GCA_964539845.1 uncultured Hyphomicrobiales bacterium | reverse complement strand
AGGGTGTAGTGCCACAAATCCTGCTGGAACGCTGTCCGCTGCCCGCCACCTGGCACCGCGTCGGCCAGCACCTTGTATTCAGGATGCCCGCCGCCGACTCGTGTGGTCTTCATCGCGCGCGAGGCGGCGAGGTCGGCGGGACCGAGGCTGATGCCCTGCATGCGCGGGGAGGAGGCTGCGATCGCCTCCACATTCATGACGCCTTCGGCGGTTTCCAGGATCGCGTGGATCAGGATCGGCTTCCTGACCTCATGCCGTGCCTCAAGCTGCGCAAGCAGCTGGTCGAGATAGTGGATATCCCACGGTCCATCGACCTTCGGCAGCATGATGACGTCGAGCTTGTTGCCGATCGCCGCGACCAGCTCGGTGATGTCGTCCAGCACCCAAGGTGAATTGAGTGCGTTGATGCGGGTCCACAGTCCAGTCGTGCCGAAGTCTGTGGCCTTCGCCATGGCGATGAAGCCGTCGCGCGCGGCCTTCTTGGCGTCGGCCGGGATCGCGTCTTCAAGATTGCCGAGCACCACATCGACCTCGCGCGCGAGTTGCGGCACTTTGGCGGTGACCTTCTCGATATGCGGCGGCACGAAATGGATCATGCGCTCCAGCCGGACCGGCAATTCGCGCAAGGGGGCGGGGGCGCCGGCGGCGAGGGGTTTGAAAAAATTGCGAGGAAGTTTCATGCGCAAGAGCCTTTCGAGAGCCTTTTACGAACGCGCCCTAAGGCAAAATCCGGCGCGCTATGCAGTCGCGGACGCTGGAAAAATGCGGTGCAGCATGGTCTAGAACACGTCCGTCCGCCCGCCAAGCCGCACTTTCGGGCAGAGGGTGGCCGCCGCGCATGCGGCGACACCGTCTTCCATCAGGATCGTTCCCCGTCGCATGATCGAAGTTCTCAATCTGGCGCTACCCTATTTCGGGCTGATCTTTCTCGGTCTCGCCTGCGGCCGGCTGAAACAGATCCCGGATACCGGGCTCGCCTGGATGAATTTCTTCATCGTCTATGTGGCGCTGCCTTGCCTGTTCTACCGGATCGTGGCCAAGACCCCACTCGAAGAACTGGTGAATGTTTCGTTCGTGGTGGCCACCACATTGTCCACCGGCATCGCCTTTTTCATTGCGCTGGTAATCGCAAAGCTCGGGCGGCGAACCTTGCCGGAGGCAACCATTGCCGGGCTCGCCGGCGGCTACGGCAACATCGGCTATATGGGCCCGGGACTGGCGCTCTCGACGCTCGGGCCGCAGGCGGCCGCGCCGGTCGCGCTGATCTTCTGCTTCGACAGCATCATCCTGTTTTCGCTCGTCCCGTTCCTGATGGAGATTGGCGGCGGCGAGCGGCGCGGCTTCTGGCGCTCGGTGGCGTTCGTAGGCCAACGCATCGCGCTTCATCCCTTCATTATCGCGACGCTGCTCGGCGTGCTGTCGGCGGCGCTGCATTTCGAGCCACCGGTGGCGCTCGACCGGCTGATGCAATTCCTGCAGAACGCGGCCGCGCCCTGCGCGCTGTTCGTGCTCGGGGTAACGGTTGCGCTCCGGCCGCTGCCTCGGCTCGCCTGGGACGTGCCGGCCATCGTGC
>CAZIKZ010000529.1:0-1592 GCA_964539845.1 uncultured Hyphomicrobiales bacterium | reverse complement strand
CGTCTCATGACGCTGATCAGACGCCCCTTGGACGAGGCGGGATAAGAGGAATATATTCATATTTCTGTGGAAATGTCAAGCGGCGATTTCGCGCGAAGCCTGGGCCTCCGCATCTACGCAAATTCCAACGTGCGTCGTAGGATGGGTTGAGCGCAGCGAAACCCATCAATAATTCGATGACCAGCTACCGGCGCAACTTTATCCCCGGCGCGAGCTATTTCTTCACGCTGAACCTGGCCGATCGACATGAGCGTTTGCTGACGGACCGCATCGCTCTGTTGCGCTCAGCATTCCGGAATATTCGTGCACGGCATCCGTTCACGATCGATGCGATCGTCATCCTGCCCGATCATTTGCATGCGATATGGACTTTGCCTGATAAAGACCACGACTTCGCAATGCGATGGCGCCTGATCAAGTCAACGTTTTCCCGCGCCTTGCCGAGAACGGAGAAAATTTCCGCAAGCCGAGTCCGACACGCCGAGCGTGGCATCTGGCAACGCCGGTATTGGGAGCACACTCTGCGCGACGAGCGGGATTTCGCGCAGCACGTCGATTACATCCACTTCAATCCCGTCAAGCATGGACATGTGACGTGCGTGGCCGACTGGCCTTTTTCGTCGTTTCACCGAATGGTCAAGTTGGGTGTTTATCCTGAAGACTGGGCCGGCGATTTTGCCAACGAAAAATCCGGTTTTGGCCAAAGGTGATGGGTTTCGCTTCGCTCAACCCATCCTACAAGCTGCGCACCGCGATAATCTCGCATAAAGGAACATGGTCCTAGCGAACACCAACCTGATCCAATTGACAATCTCAATCTATGGTTGCGTTATCACCTGCCGGTTGTGGCATCGAAATACCGCTACGGATCAGCGTCGCAGTGACGCTGCGATCTTGCAGGAACCTTAACCCCTTCCCATCCTTTGTCGCGGCCGGGACCCGTACGACGGCGGGGGAATCCGGTTTGGAGGGTGCAGATGAATTACGTCAAGACAGCCATGCTGCTTGCAGGCCTGACGGCCCTGTTCATGGGTGTCGGCTATCTGATCGGCGGAGCCGGCGGCGCGATGATCGCGCTCGTGGTGGCGGCCGGCATGAACATTTTCACTTACTGGAATTCGGACAGGATGGTCCTGTCCATGGCCGGCGCGCAGGAGGTCGATGCGCGCACGGCGCCCGATCTCTACACCATGGTGGCCGAGCTTGCGGCGCGTGCGCAGATGCCGATGCCGAAGGTCTATATGATGGACGAGGCGCAGCCGAACGCGTTCGCGACCGGCCGCAACCCGGAAAACGCGGCCGTGGCGGTGACCGCCGGTTTGCTTGAGCGGCTCACCCGCGAGGAAGTCGCGGGCGTGGTCGCGCATGAGCTCGCGCATATTAAAAACCACGACACCCTGATCATGACGATCACGGCGACCATCGCGGGCGCGATCTCCATGCTCGCGCAGTTCGGCATGTTCTTCAGCGGCAACCGCAACAATTCGGGCGGCATGGGCATCATCGGCACGCTCGCCATGGTGATCCTGGCGCCGATCGCGGCGATGCTGGTGCAGATGGCGATCAGCCGCACGCGCGAATATTCCGCCGAC
>CAZIKZ010000528.1:0-1609 GCA_964539845.1 uncultured Hyphomicrobiales bacterium | reverse complement strand
GTGATGGGCGAGGGCGACGACCAGTATCTCGTGGAAGAGGTGGTCGACGAGATCGTCGAGGCGCTGACGCTCGCGGCGGCCTGAGCCGCCGCCCCTGGGGTTGCGGGGCGCCGTTTCGCGGCATCCGCATGAACAGGGCTCAGACCAGATTAGATTACGTATAAAATCAGCATTTTCGCTTTGCGATGGCGGCGGAGGCCCTGCTACCAATTGGTTGCAAGTTGAACTATCTGACCCGCTAGCCATCTGAGCGTTATGATTGTTTGTTCCTGCAACGTCCTGACCGATACGGCGATCCGGACCGCATGCCACTCCGAGCGGCCGCGGACGACCGGTGAGGTCTATGGCTGTCTCGGCTGCAGCCCGCAATGTGGACGGTGCGCCCGCACCATCAAGACAATCCTGGATCAGGCCATGGGTGGCAATTGCGCCTCCGGCTGCTCCGTGTGCCCGATGGCCGGTCATCCGGTTCCCGCCGAAGCGGCCTGACCCTTCCCAACCTGCCTCAATGTGAGTTCCATGCCTGCTCAGGGCCCGGCGCCTTGCGCGACCCTGCGCATGAGTTTAGAACTGCTCCAAACTGATTTCGTGCACGAGGAGCAAGCGGCAATGAAGGGCGATCCCAAGGTCATCGACTATCTGAACAAGGGCCTGCGGAGCGAGCTGACAGCCATCAATCAGTACTGGCTGCACTACCGCATCCTCGACAATTGGGGCTTCCGCGACCTTGCCAAGAAGTGGAAGGCGGAATCGATCGAGGAGATGCACCACGCCGACAAGTTTGCGGAGCGCATCCTGTTCCTCGATGGCTTCCCGAACATGCAGGTTCTCGATCCGCTGCGGATCGGCCAGACCGTCAAGGAAGTGATGGAATGCGATCTCGCCGCCGAGATCGACGCGCGCAACCTCTATCAGGAGGCTGCGACCTATAGCCATTCGGTCAAGGACTACGTGTCGCGCGATCTGTTTGAGCAGCTGATGAAGGATGAGGAACATCACATCGATTTCCTCGAAACCCAGCTCGCGCTCATCAAGACTATCGGTCTCGAACTCTATTCGCAGCACCACATCGGCAAGCTCGACGATTAATTCGCTGCGCGCGCAGCGAAACGAATCATCGCAAATTTTGCGCGGCGCTTGTGCGCCGCGCTTTTTTTAACACCCTGTTTGGGAAGGTTGACGCCCGGTAAAGAAACCCGGAACAGGACCGGTACAAACACGTTGGCGACGTTCACAAACGTTAAGTATCGCGGTTAAAAATCAAGGTTAAGCGCCGCTTAAACAATTCCTGAGATGGTCCGCTCACTCCATTCGCCGAGTGAGGACGGATTATGAAAAGTATCAAAACGAGTTTGATTGCTGGCGCTGCCGCCATGACCATCGCAGGCCCAGCCGCCGCTGCCGACATGCCGCTGCCGGTCTACAAAGCCCCGGTCGTTCTGCAAACCGGCGGATGGTATTTGCGCGGTGACATCGGCATGACCAATCAGCAGGTCGATAACATCACGAGCCCGGCGTACACGCCAGCAGTGACCGTCCTGCAGAAAGACGTCAGCTCCGGCATGATGGCTGGCCTCGGCGTCGGCTATCAGTTCAACAACTGGTTCCG
>CAZIKZ010000527.1:0-1627 GCA_964539845.1 uncultured Hyphomicrobiales bacterium | reverse complement strand
AGATTGGTGGAGATCGGCGCGATCAGCGAGATGCGCGCATCGCGCCATTTACGCTCGACGTCGAATTCGCGCGCGGCTGCGAAACCGCCATGCGTCTGCATACAGGCTTCGGCCGAATGCCAGGCGGCTTCGCTCGCAAGCAGCTTGGCCATGTTTGCTTCTTCGCCGCATGACCGCCCGGCCTCGAACAGCGCGCACCCGGCGCGGATCATCAGATCGGCCGCCTTCCACTCCGCATAGCAGCGCGCGAGCGGAAACTGGATACCCTGGTTCTGGCCGATCGGGCGGCCGAACACCTCACGTTCCTTTGAATACGCCACCGCCTTGTTGATGAAGAAGCGGCAATCGCCCGAGGATTGCGAAGCGGCGACGAGACGCTCGGAGTTCATGCCGGTCAGGATATAGCGGAAGCCCTGCCCTTCCTCACCAATCAGGTTCTCGGCCGGCACTTCCATATTGTCGAAGAACAGCGAATTGGTCTGATGGTTGATCATGGTGTCGATGCGCTGCATCGACAGCCCTTTGCCGAGCGCCTCCTTGACGTCGACCAGCAGCACCGACAAGCCTTCGGTCCGCTTCTTCACCTGATCGACCGGCGTCGTGCGCACGAGCAGCGTCATCAGGTCGGATTTGTGAGCGCGCGAGGTCCAGATCTTCTGACCGTTGACGATGTAGCGATCGCCCTTGCGCTCGGCGCGGGTCTTCAGTTTGAGCGTATCGGAGCCGGTGGTCGGCTCGGTCACACCAAACGACTGAAAGCGGATTGTGCCTTCGGCGATACCGGGCAGATACTTGTCCTTCTGCGCCTGGTTGCCGTGCCGCAGCAGCATGCCCATCATGTACATCTGGGCGTGGCCGGCATTGGCCTGACAGCCATTGGCGTTGATCTCTTCGAGGATCGCGCAGCCCGCGCGCAGCGGCAGACCGGAACCGCCATATTCCTCCGGAATCTGCGCCGCGAGATAACCCGCCGCGGTCAATTCCTGGATGAAGTCCTCGGCATAATCGTCGGTGTCTTCGAGCTTGCGCCAGTATTCTCCCGGATACTTCTTGCAGATGGCGCGCACGCCCTCGCGGATTTCCGGATAATCTTCTCCGAGCGGGACCGAGACGTCGAGCGCGTCCGCGTTGATGGCGTCCATTGTCTTGTCCTTCTTACGTCCGCTCAGGCACTCGGGCCGCGCGCGGCATTTTGCGGAAACAGGATGTCATTGTGCTCCGCCAATGCCGGCGGATTTTTGCGGAATGCGGGACGCTCGCCGTCGAATTGCAGCGGCAGCCCGACCAACTCGAATTGCCCGTCGGCGCTTGTCTGAAGCATGCCGACAGCCTCGGTCTGGGCGTGCTTCATCACCTCGTCCATCGTCTGCAGCGCAGCGCAAGGCACCGAGGCCGCGGCAAGCGTATCGAGCCAATGTTGCCGCGACTTTGTCTTGACGACCTCGGCAACAACCGCATTCACGCGCTGACGGTTGCGGACACGATTTGCATTGGTGTCCATCTGCGGATCCTGCGGCCATTCCGGATGACCGAGCACGGCCGCGAGGCGGCGGAACAGATTATCATTTGCGGCGGCAATCACGACCCATCCGTCGCTCGCTTCATACGCCTTATAGGGAGCCATCCC
>CAZIKZ010000526.1:0-1702 GCA_964539845.1 uncultured Hyphomicrobiales bacterium | reverse complement strand
CCGCCTAGGCCCCGCTCTTTGCGACCCGGCAGGACGACGAGATGGTCTTGGCGGACAGGATTTCGATCCGCTGCTTCGTGGTCTGGGAGGTGGTGTCGACGCCGCCTCCCGCGCCTTCCTCCTTCGAGAAGGGCGCTTCCACGCTGCAGGTCAGACCGGACGGAGAGCGCTTGAACGAAACCGTGATCTTGCGCCCGCCCTTGTTGAAGGTCTGCAGCCGGACTAGGCTCGCATTCTCGAACACGAAGACCAGTTCGCCGTGCTGCCATTTGGTCGGCTTGTTCAGCTCGGCTTTCAGATGACCAGTGAAACCGCCGACGTCGCGCCCGTTCTGCGCGACGATCTGGATCTTGTATTCCTGCGCGATGCGCCCTCCCGGGCCGATCGCAAGCGTCATGGTCTGACGGTTCTCGTTGTTGACGGTGCGGCCCTGATCGAGCAGGCGCACATTCTGTCCGTAGACGAAGTTGGCCGTGACGGTGTGGCCGTCGAGATCGGCGAAGGTCACCGCCTGGGCCTGCGCTAGAGCGGGTATCGCAATAAAGCCGGCGAGTGCGGCGAGCGTGGTTCGGACGATCCGCGATTTCACGAGCAATCCCCCTCAGCTAAAACGCGAAAACACAGCCTCCAATGCCGGTGCGGGCGTTTGCCCCGAGGTAAAAACGAATTGCGATCCGGTCTTTTCGAAGGCTGGCACGGCCGGGCCGAGCAAGTCCACCACTCTGCGCGCAATGGCGGGGGCGGGATCGACGAAGGTCACAGGCCATGGCGCGATGCGCGCGAACTGCGCGTCGAGCAGCGGGTAATGCGTACAGGCCATCACCACCGTGTCGGTACGCAAGCCATCCCGTTCGATGAAGCACGGCGCGATCTCGTCGCCGATATCCGCGTCGTCCACCGGCTCGCCGCGGAGCAGGGCTTCGGCCAGCACCGCAAGCCGTCGCGAACCCACCAGCTTCACGTCGCATCCCTGAGCGAAATCCGCGATCAGCTTTTTGGTGTATTCGCGGGTCACGGTCGCCTCGGTGCCAAGCACCGAAACCAGCCGCGTCTGCGAGGCCGCGCAGGCCGGTTTGATCGCAGGCACCGTGCCCACGAACGGCACTGTGAAGCGTTCACGCAGATGCGACAGCATCAGTGTCGACGCGGTGTTGCAGGCAATCACCACAATATCCGGCGCATGCGTATCGATCAGCGTCCCCATCACGGAGACGACGCGATCGCTCAATTCGCCTTCGGACAACCGGCCATACGGAAAGCCGGCATCGTCCGCGGCATAGACAAAACGCGCGTCCGGGCGCAGCGGCACGATTTCGCGGAAGACGGTCAGGCCGCCAAGTCCGGAATCGAAGACGAGGATGGTGGGAGATTGCGACGTCAAACGCGTGTCCTTCGAGCGCGTGCCATATCCGTCAGGTGCCGACGCTCAGCGGCGCGCCGAGCTTGCGAAGAGCGGCGAGCACGGACAGCGCAACGATCCTGCCGGTCTTCGGATTTTCCGACGGGACGTTTTCGATCGACAGGCGGAAGCGTGCGGAATCGGCCTCGACCTCGATATCGTGACAATTGCGGGTCACGGCGGGGTCTGCCCAGATATCAATCCGGGTGCGGTCCGGACCGATGCCGGCAAGCGAGAGCGCGGCCGCAACGTTGACGTTCGCCGGAAAGCCGGCCGCCGCTTCGCGCGCGCTGCCGGAAAAGA
>CAZIKZ010000525.1:0-1713 GCA_964539845.1 uncultured Hyphomicrobiales bacterium | reverse complement strand
GCGAGCGAGTTGCCCTCCGGATCGAGCAGTGCCGCCGTGCGGGCGCTGGCGATACCGTCGATCGCATCCTGAACCGGGATCTGGCCTTGCAGGGCAGGGCGGATCAGGCGCGTTTCGATAGTCTGAAAATTCTCGGTCCCGCGCTTGTGCGTGGAACCATACCCCTTGATCAGCCGCGCGCATTCCGCGACTTCGAGCCCCAATGCCGGCGCGTGCCGCGCGGCCTGAAGGGTCATGCCGAGCCAGGTTTCGATCTGTGCCTGTTCCTCGACGAAGCGATGCATGAAGCGGCGCAGCGGCCGGAGCTTCGCGAGCAACCAGAAACGCAGGAAACCCGAGACTGAGGTGGTCTTGACGTACATGCCGACATGGACGCTCTCGAGCCAGCCGCGTTTCTCGGAGAAAGCGATGATGCGGCGTGCCAGGACGGGCGGCAGCACCTGACACATTTCCTCGATGCCGGGCTTCAGGAATTCCGTGACCGTGTAGGGTTCGTCGCTCTTGGCGCTCAGTTCCTGCTCGATACGCTGCATGCGCGCCGGGTCGATCTTCGCCTGTGCGACGCGGATCAGATCCTCGAACGACATGCGAACCGCAAGATGACGCGCGGTCTCGCGCAGCAGCTTGCCGTCGCCATGCAGTTGCGCCTCGAGGTCGCGCACAGGCGCGAGCCGGTCGAGCAACAGCCGGGCGTAACGGTCGTCCTGGAAGCGCGCGAGACGGCGCACGCCCTCGATCAGCACATCCTGCGCCGATTGCGGGATGGACTCGCGGATTTCGCGTTCCAGAGTGGCAAGATCGTTGCGCTGCTTTTCGCGCCGCTTGCCCTCGGTCTGGCGGCGGAAGGTGGTCGTTTCAGTGCGCGCTGCCGCAAGTCCCGCGCGGAAACCTCGCAGGTTGGCTTCGGCGGCCTTGCCTCCGGAATGGATCGCCCGCTCGAACACCTCGACCGGGATCGGCAGCTTGCCGCAGCCCGCGATGGCGCCGAGCATCACCGCGTTGATCATGGCGCCGGCTTCCTTGGCGACCGCTTCCATATCGAACAGGATGCGCGCCTTGGCGTTTTTCTCTGCAACCTCGAGCAGCCGCGCATCGTCGAAGCGGCCGTCGCCCATCGCCATCTTTTCGTTGATCACGTAGAAGCGGCTGGTCGATGAAATCAGCAATGTGCGGTCCGGCGTGCAAAAGCCGTTGGCAATGCAGCGTCCGGCTTCCATGAATTCCGACGAGACCAGCACGTCGATGTCGCCGATGCCGGGTGCAAGCGCGAGCACGGGCCGCTGCGTGCCGAGTTCGTGCGCGGGCGTCGGATAGATCTCGATGTAATACGTGGTGCCGCCGGTGCGCTGCGCGACGCCGGGGATCGATGTCGATTGCGCCGGCAGGCCGAGATCAGCCGCCGCCGCCATGATCCAGTTGGTGAGCACGCCGCCGCCCTCGCCACCGAGGGCCGCGATCAGCATGGTGACCGGTCGTTGCTGCGTCATGCGGTCACCTGTTCGCGCGCGGCAACGGGCACCGCGCCTACGGGCATATCGCCTTGCTGCGGCCGGCCGCCAAGCCAGCCGATGATCGTGCGGCGGATCTTGAACAGGGTGCGATCCCACCACGTGGCGTTGCGCACGATCTCGGCCTTGTAGAAGGACGGGCAGAGCACTGCGGCATGCGCGACTTCACCGCACAGTCCGCAGCCGACGCAGGATTCGATCACGG
>CAZIKZ010000524.1:0-1718 GCA_964539845.1 uncultured Hyphomicrobiales bacterium | reverse complement strand
GCGTCCCATCAGCGGCGCCGGTCTCATGTGGAAGTCGCTCATACTCGCGTGCCGATCCTGGTTCGGTGCGGGACCCAGGAGACCGTGATGAAAGATGTCCCAGGCTACCGTGTGTTGGCTGACGCGTTCAAAGCCGAGGGCACGGAGGTCGTATTCGGTCTGATGGGCGATGCGAACGCGCATTGGACCATCGCCATGAAGGATATCGGCGCGACGGTGATCCACGCCCGCCACGAGCATAGCGCTTGCGGCATGGCCGATGGCTACGCGCGCGCAACCGGCAAGGTTGGCGTTGCCAGCGTGACCTGCGGGCCCGGCTACACGCAGATCATGACGTCACTGGCGATTTCGGCGCGTGGCCGGATCCCGGTGGTGGTGATGGTGGGAGATACCGCGAGCAACGTGGCATTCCATCTGCAGCAGATGGATCAGGCTCCGCTCGCACTTGCGACCGGCGCGCGCTTCATCCGGGTCAAGCATCCCGATCGCATCCTCGGGGATGTCCGCGAGGCCTTCTATACCGCCCGCTACGAAAATCTTCCGGTCGTCCTGAGCGTTCCGATCGACATGCAGAAGCAGACGTTTCCGTGGCTTTCCGACTACGAGCCTTCGACCGTGCTGCTTCCCAAGCCGCAACGTCTTCAGCCGGATCCGGCCGTTGTGCGCGAGGTGGTCGACATGATCGAGGCTGCCGAGCGCCCGATTGTCCTCGCCGGGCGTGGCGCCTTGAAGTCTGGCGCCAAGGCCTCCTGCGTTGCGCTTGCAAGGCAGAGCGGCGCCATGCTGGGGACCACGCTGCTTGCCAAAGGGCTTTTCGACGACGATCCGTTCGGCATCGGCATTTCCGGTGCCTATGCGACC
The DNA here is from genome assembly GCA_964539845.1 of uncultured Hyphomicrobiales bacterium. Classification (GTDB taxonomy): domain Bacteria; phylum Pseudomonadota; class Alphaproteobacteria; order Rhizobiales; family Xanthobacteraceae; genus Pseudorhodoplanes. The sequence goes on along the minus strand of CAZIKZ010000524.1, from coordinate 857 downwards.
AATGTCGGCCGCGAGTTTTACGCGGAAAGCGACCTTGTGCTCGGGGTCGGCGCGAGCATGAGCTTCTTCACGAGTGAAGCGGGCTACATGTATCCGAACGCCCGCGTGGTGCAGATCGATCAAATCCCCAACGGGCTTTACCAGGGCCTGCGGACGGCCGACCTGCACATGCAGGCGGATGCACAGGCCGGCATCGATGCCTTGCTTGCCGAAATGCAGCGTCGCAGTGTCAGCAAGGCCGGCTGGCGCAGTGAGGAGAACTCGGTTCGCATCGGGACGGAGAGTCTCGATCGCAAACCATTCCCGGTTGCTCCCAACACCGTCGATCCCAGGGAAGCGCTGCTCGAGCTCGACAAGGTCATCCCGCAAGACTGGGATATTGTCTGCGGCAGCGGTCACAGCTTTCATTTCGTGACGTCGCATCTGCGCGGCCGGGCCGCAGAGCGTTATCATGTGGTCTCCGATTTCGGTGCGATAGGTCAGGCGCTCACAACCGCAATCGGTGTTGCCGCTGCGCGCAATGACGGCAAGGTTTTGCTGTTGCAGGGCGACGGAAGCCTGCTGATGCACATCCAGGAGCTTGAGGTCATCAAGCGGCAAAAAATCCGTCTGTTGATTGGAGCTTTGAACGACGGAGCCTATGGTTCTGAAGTTCATATGCTCCGTGGTCAAAAGATGGATCCAGCAGAAGCAATCTTTGGACTGACCGATCTTGCGGCGATCGCCGCCGGATTCGGCCTGAGATCGTCGCGCGTAACCCAGCTTGGAAGCTTCGAGCGCATGTTCAGCGAGCACGAGAAATCGGGCGAAGCTGAATTCTGGGATATTCGCATCGCCGATATCGCATCCGCGCAATA
>CAZIKZ010000523.1:0-1725 GCA_964539845.1 uncultured Hyphomicrobiales bacterium | reverse complement strand
CACAGACCCGTCACATCGTTGAGGATTGCGAAGCTCGCATCCTGCTCACCGACTCTGCGTTTCGCGATACGCATGGCACAGCGCTTACGGACCTTGCCGATCTGACCATTTTCGATATCGGCACGCTGACCGCACAGGCTGGATACGATCTGCCGCCGTCAGCCGCAATCGGCGAGGATCTGGCCGCGATCCTCTACACCTCGGGCTCGACCGGCCGTCCCAAGGGCGTGATGCTCAGCCATCGCAACCTGATTGCGGGTACGCGCATCGTGCGCACATATCTCGGCATCCATGCCGACGACCGCATTCTGTCGATCCTGCCGTTCAGTTTCGATTACGGACTGAACCAGTTGCTCACGGCAGTCGAACAACGCGCCGCGCTGGTGCTCCTGACATTCCGCTTCGGCGACGAGATCGTTCGCGCGATCCGCGACCATGAATGCACCGGCCTCGCCGGCGTACCGACCGTCTGGTCGATCCTGACGCGCGCGGCGCCGCTGCTTGCGAAAACACCGCTGCCGTCGCTGCGCTACATCACCAATTCCGGCGGCGCGGTTCCATCGGCGACCACCGCGCGTCTGCGCGAACTAATCCCGGATACACGCATCTTCTGGATGTACGGACTGACCGAGGCCTTCCGCTCGACCTATCTTCCGCCCGACGAAATCGATCACAGGCCGACATCGATCGGCAAGGCAATCCCCGAATGCGAAGTGTTTGCAGTGACGGCCGATGGCCGGCGCGCGCAGCCCGGCGAGCCCGGCATTCTGGTGCATCGCGGTCCGACCGTCTCACTCGGTTACTGGAGGCGGCCGGAAGAAACCGCACGGGTGTTGCGGCCGAACCCGCTGATCCCTGCAAACTGCGGAGCGGACATTGTCTGCTACTCGGGCGACCTCGTGATCCAGGACGACGACGGCTTTTTCTATTTCGTCGGACGCGACGACGCGATGATCAAATCGTCCGGCTATCGCATCAGCCCGACCGAAGTGGAAGAAGTGCTGATGGCGACCGGCCGATTCCGCCAGATCGCCGTCATCGGCCTGCCGGACCCGCTGATCGGTCAGCGCGTGCATGCGGTTGCGGTCGGACGCGGCGAGGCCATGGATGTGCGGGAAGCGCTGACCGTCGCGTCCGAAAAGCTCGCCGCCTTCATGCTGCCGCGTGACATCGAACTCGTTTCAGAATTGCCGGTCACGCCGAACGGCAAGGTTGACTACAAGGCGCTTGTCGCAGAGCGGATCGATCATGCTGGCCATTGATGCAGCTGCAGCGCCGCCGCTTGCCCGCGCGCTCGTTGCCGAGCATTACGCGGTTCGCGGCAAGGATCTCATCGCCGGAGGCTTCACGATCGAAGCTCTGGCAGAGCGCTTCGGCACGCCGCTATATATCTACGACGCAGACGTCATGCGCCGTTCGTTCATGGCGTTGAAGATTGCGCTGAGCGGCTTCGCGGACATTGTCTATTCGATCAAGGCCAATCCGAACCCCGCCGTCGCGCGGATCTTCGCGGACCTTGGCGTCGGCATCGAAATCGCATCCGTCGGAGAATACGAGCGCGCACGTCAGGCCGGCGCATCGCCTGACGCGATCCTGTTTGCCGGACCGGGCAAGCGCGACGACGAACTCCGCCACGTTATCGCGAACGGCATCGGCGAAGTGCATCTGGAGAGTTTTGAGGAGATCGCTCGTCTCAACGACATTTCGGCGCAGGCCGACAAGCGC
>CAZIKZ010000522.1:0-1729 GCA_964539845.1 uncultured Hyphomicrobiales bacterium | reverse complement strand
CAGCATCTCGACAGCCGTGCCGATATCGGCCTCGCGCGAGATGTCGCCCCGCGCCTGCGCGCTGCTCAGCATGGTGACGAGCCGATCCTTCACGTCGGCGTCGAACTCGTTCATGATTTTGGAGATGGTCGGATTGCGCCGGCTTTCCGACATGATCTCCGCGCACAGCCCAACCTCCTCGGCGGTGCGCTCGACGAAATGATGGCGCGCCAGCGCGGCGAAACTTGTGAAGAAATCCGTGGTAAATTGCGCGCTCGCGAGTTGCGCGGCGACCTCGGCGCGATCGCGCTCGGCAATCCCCGCAATGATCGCTTCCTTGGACGGGAAATAGCGATAGACGTTGCCCGGACTCATCCCGGCATCGGCGCAGATCTGCTGCATCGACGTCTGGTGGAAGCCGGTGCGGGAAAAGCAGCGCCGGGCAGCATCGAGGATTTCCGACCGGCGGTCGGAATGCAGTTGGGCGTTGGCCTGGCGCAAATAGGTCCCCGGAGGCGCATATACGCGCCAATGTTGCATTGCAGCATAAAACGAATGAATGTTCGCTCTGTATTGGCGAAAGTTGGCGAGTCCATGGCAAGCCAGCGCCCGCCGGCACGAAAGTTATTGATCGCATCGGCCAGCCCGACCGATCGGTCCCGCGCTTCGGCCAATGGCCAAGGCCCGAATGCCGACGCTCGCAGGGTGCGGCGGTTCGGCCGGAAGCATTTGGCCGGAGACATAAAGACCGCCGCTACAGCAAACCGGTGTGCGGACACGGGCTCGTCATGAACCCGCCCCGCTGTTTCGTCTAGATTCGGTTTGGCGCGATCACATTACTCGGGGACCGGAGACACATCGTATGAGTCGTTCAACTCTGGGCGCGGCAATCCTGACGGTTGCCGCAGCCTTGCCCGTAGGAACCTTGCTCGCAGGAGCCTTGCCCGCAAGAGCCGCAGAGCTTCCGCTCAAGCAGGTCATCCTGTCGAATTCCGGCCTCGCCCAGTTCACCCATGCCGGTCCGGTGACCGGAAATTCCACGGTCGAACTCGCGGTGCGGCTCGACCAGGTCGACGACATCCTGAAAAGCCTGACCGTGTTCGACCGCGCCGGCACGGTGGGCACCGTCAGCCTGCTGGGCAAGACACCGCTGCCGGAACTGTTCCGCGATTTGCCGTTCGGACCCGAAGCGCTCAATTCATCGCCCGATCTGCTCAATGCGTTGACTGGAAGCGAGATCGAGATCGCAGGGCCGGTCACTGCGAGAGGGCGCGTGTTCCGCGTCGTGCGCGAGCAGGTGGCGCTGCCGAATAACGGTGGCACGACGACCCGCCATCGCCTCACCCTGATGACGCCGGCCGGACTGACTCAAGCGATCCTTGAGGAGGTGACGGAACTGCGCTTCACCGATCCGCAGACGCGCCAGCAGATCGAACGCCTCCTCGCAGGCCTGATTGAAAATCGCGCCAAGGAGCGGCGCACATTGTCGGTTGGATTTCTTGGTGGCGGCACCCGCGACGCCGCGATCAGCTATGTGGTCGGCGCGCCGGTCTGGAAGACGGCGTACCGGATCGTCCTGCCGAAGGATGGCAACACAGCGCGGCTGCAGGGCTGGGCGGTGATCGAAAATCTGACAGGCGGCGACTGGAAGGATGTCGACCTCACATTAACCTCCGGCAATCCGATCGCGCTGCGCCAGCCGCTCTATACCGCGCTGTTCGCGAACCGGCCCGAAGTCCCGGTTTCGACA
>CAZIKZ010000521.1:0-1820 GCA_964539845.1 uncultured Hyphomicrobiales bacterium | reverse complement strand
CGCACCGGCTTGACCGGACGGCGTGCCAGCGGGGGCCGGCGCCTGCGCCGCCTGTGGGCGGGCCGGTGGAGGCGGGGCGGCCGCGGCGGGAGGCGGCACCGCTGTGACGGGAGGCGCAACTGCGACCGCGGGCGCGCGCGACGGCGCGGGCTGTCCCTGCGGTACGAGGTAGATCCGCCCGCCGCGGGTCTGGTCGTAATAGGCAGGATATTGCTCATGGCCGATGGTGGCTGCGAGCCGCGCCACCTCTTCGCGCATGTCGATCACGATGTCGGCCAGATGCGCATCGGTCCGCGCCAGCGCCGGAATGAGCACGCGCGTGAACACGGAGTTTTGCGATCTGTCACCGTCACCGAGCCGGTCGAGCGCGGCCTGACCGAAGCCTGCGCTATAGATCGTGAACACGCCCTCGGCTTCGCGTCCGCGCAGCAAACCCGACTGACCTCCGATCGAGCGGGTCAGCCCGGCTTGCCGGAACGGATTATCGCGGCATGCATCCAGCACCATGACGAGGACGCGCGGCTTGGCCGCCTGAATGTCGGCGACGAGGTCGGACTCGCCGAGCGCCATGTTGCGGATTCTGATTTCCTCACCCTGACTGGGCAAGGGGATGTCGGCGGGAAGCAGATAATTGGCGCCTGACAGTGACACGCCGTGCCCGGCAAAGAAGACGAGCGCGATGTCGCCGGGTTTGATCGCCCGCGTGAACCGGACGACGTGATCGACGATCTGCGCGCGATTGAGATTCTCGCCGCGGATCACACTGAAGCCGAGGCGTTGCAGTGCGTCGCCCATCGAGCGCGCGTCATTGGCTGCTTTCTGGAGTTGCCGATCGGCCGGAAGATTCGGATAGCGGTCGTTGCCGATCACCAGCGCGACGCGGTTCTGGGCCTTCAGTTCGGAACACCCCAGCAGGACGACGAATGCAGCAGCCAGCAGCCAGATGACGTTCCGCATCGATGCCCCAATGCAAAAAAGAAGTCTATTCAATTGAACGAGCAGGATTGCGTCGCGCGCGGACGCTTTCCGTCCTCGCTCCGAAATATACCGCATGCAGACTAGCGGGGGCGCGGCCGCCGCCTAATCATATTTCCGCTATTAAAGAGCGAGTTCCGGCGTTCCGGGTTCCGTCACCGGGAAATGCCTCGCGTCGCTTGCCGGCTATCAGAAGCCGACCGCGCTCCCGTGCAAATCGTACGCGTCGGCGCGGTCGATTTTCACCTGGGCGAATTCACCGACCCGCAATGGCCGGCGGCTCGTCACATAGACGGTGCCATCGATGTCCGGCGCATCGGCCTTGCTGCGGCCCTTGCCGCCCTGTGGCGTGATCTCGTCGATCAGCACCTGCTGGCGGGTGCCAACCTTGCGCTTGATCCTGCGCGCGGAGATCGCCTGCTGCTTCTGCATGAAGCGGTGCCAGCGCTCCTCCTTGACCTCCTGCGGAACCGCGCCATCGAGCGCGTTCGAGGTCGCTCCGTCCACCGGCTCGTACTTGAAGCAACCAACGCGGTCGAGCGCGGCCTCGTCGAGCCAGTCGAGCAGGAACTGGAAGTCCGCATCCGTTTCGCCGGGGAAGCCGACGATAAAGGTCGAGCGGATCGTGAGGTCGGGACACACATCGCGCCAGCGGGCAATGCGTTCGAGCGTCTTTTCCTGCGCCGCCGGACGCTTCATGCGCTTCAGCACGTCGGGGCTCGCATGCTGGAACGGGATATCGAGATAGGGGAGAACCTTGCCCTCCGCCATCAGCGGCATGACATCGTCGACATGCGGGTAGGGGTAGACGTAGTGCATGCGCACCCAGACCCCGAGTTCGCCCA
>CAZIKZ010000520.1:0-1821 GCA_964539845.1 uncultured Hyphomicrobiales bacterium | reverse complement strand
ATCTTCCGCGGCAACAGCGGCAACCGCCTCGCCGACATAACGCACCTTGCCGCGCGCCATCACCGGCTGGTCGTGCACGAATACGCCGAAGCCGTCCTGGCCCGGCACATCGGCGCACGTGATCACACCCTCGACGCCATCCATCGCTTCCGCTTCGGAGGTGTCGATCGATTCGATGATCGCGTGTGGATGCGGGGAGCGCAGCACCTGAAGATGCAGCATGCCGGGCATTGTCATGTCCCCGGCATATTTCAGCGCGCCCGAGACCTTGCTGGGTGCATCGAGCCTGCGGACATTGGCGCCGATATACTTGCCTTCGGCAATATCGGCTTCGGCCAGCGCCGTCGCGGGCAGCCGGCCGTTCTGGACATCGCGCGCCAGCTCGACCGCGTCGAAAATCTTCTGATAGCCGGTGCAGCGGCAGATATTTCCGCCGAGCCGCTCCTTGATCTCTTCGCGGCCGGCGAATGCGTTGACACGAAGCGCCGCGGTCGCGGCCATCACCATGCCGGGAATGCAATAGCCGCACTGACTGGCGCCGGTCTTGTGGAAGGCCTGCTGCAGGACCGAGAGATCGCCCTTCTGCGCGAGCCCTTCGACGGTTTCGATCGTGGTGCCAGCGGCCTTGCCGACCGGCATCAGGCAGGACTTCATCAGCACGCCATCGACGAAAACCGAACATGCGCCGCATTCACCGGCGCCGCAGCCGTCTTTCGTTCCAGTGAGATGCATATCCTCACGCAGGAAATCGAGCAGCCGCTGATGCGGCTGCGCGCTGCGCGCGATCTTGCGGCCGTTGACGACAGCTTCGATCCGCATCTCAGGCACAGGCGGCCTCCATTTCAGACGTTAGCACGTCGGGGCCGGCGCCCGCGCGTTGCGCAGCATTGAACAGCGCGCGCAGCATGAAGCCGCGCACCACGTCGCGGCGATAATCCTGACGCGTCCGCGAGCGCACAAGACCGACGGGCATCTCCGCAGCCTGTTCGAGGCGGCTTGCATTGAGCGGACCCGACTTCAGAAACTGCTCCACGTCGTTCAGCCGGTCCGGGACCGGACCGATGCCGCCGATACAAAGCCGCACATCCGCGAAGTTGCGGCCGGCTGGATCGAGCTTCACCGCCGCCGCGACACATACGGTCGAAATGACAAGCGAACGGCGATGGCCGACCTTCTCGAAGCTGCCGCCATAGCCCGGCAGCGCAACGCATTCGATTGCCGTCAGAATCTCGTCGTCGGCGAGCGCTATCTTGCCCGGCCCGGTGATGAATTCGGAAATGGGAATTTTGCGCGTTTCGATCTTGCCGTTGCTGCGGCTTGCCAATTCCACCACCGCGTCATGCGCGAACAGCGGCGGAATAGCGTCGCCAGCCGGCGAGGCGTTGACGACATTGCCGCCGATCGTCGCGGATTCGCGCAGCTGATCGTCGGCGAACCAGACCGCGCAGCGCGGCATCGCCGGCATGGCACGGCCGAGCGTCGAATCGTCGAGGAAGCGCTGGATCGGCGTTGCCGCGCCGAGCCGCACGCGCGTGTCGTTGACCGATCGCTCGCGCAGTTCGGGAATGCGCGCAACATCGATCAGCACGGGAATATGGACATCGCCTGCCCGGCCTTCGCGCGCCCAGGGCAGGAGATCGGTGGCGCCAGCGACGATGCGATAGCGCCCGCGATGCGCTTCGATCATGTCGAAGGCATCGTTGAGCGATGTCGGCGTCAGATACTCGTCGCAGAGAAGCATTGTGTCTCGTCTTGCTCCGTAATCGCCGCGTCACGCGGTGTACTCCCTCCCCCCTGAAAGGGGGAGGGTTGGGGTGGGGG
>CAZIKZ010000519.1:0-1828 GCA_964539845.1 uncultured Hyphomicrobiales bacterium | reverse complement strand
CGGATGCGGATATTGCCGCTCGCCGCCGCAATCCAGCGCTCTTCGATATGCGGGACCGCGGGCGCGCCGGCAGAGACATAGAAGGGTAGGAGACGGTTGATGAGGTCGCGCGCGCCCTCCGGGCTGCGCATGAAAATCGGCATTTCATCGGCCGCCCCGGTGTAAATGCGGTTGAGGACCGCCGCCGTGTCGGGATCGAGCTTCGATCAGGGCTCTTTGAAAAGGGCAGCGAAATCGGCCATGAAACCGTCCTGAGGGGGGATTGAATTCGTGCTCTAATGGAAGGGTACGATTCGCACCCGACACGGCGATGATTGGCAAGCTCAAAGGCGTTATCGATTCATACGGTGAAGATTACGTGATCGTCGACGTCCATGGCGTCGGCTATCAGGTGCATTGCTCTGCCCGCACGCTGCAATCGTTGCCCGCGCAAGGCGAACTCGCAACGCTGTCGATCGAGACCCATGTCCGCGAGGACCAGATCCGTCTGTTCGGATTTGCGAGCGATGTCGAACGGGAATGGTTCCGTCTGCTCCAGACGGTGCAGGGCGTGGGCGCGAAAGTGGCTCTTGCGGTGTTGTCGACGCTGCGCCCCACGGAACTTGCGAATGCGATCGCCATGCGCGACAAGGCGGCGATTTCGCGGACCCCGGGCGTTGGCGCGAAGGTTGCCGAACGCATCGTCACGGAATTGAAAGACAAGACTCCGGCCTTCAGCGACCTCGACCCGGCGCTGGTGCGATTGTCGGATGCGATGGACGAAGACCGCGCGCCGGGGCCTATGCGCGACGCGGTCTCGGCACTGGTCAATCTCGGCTATGGTCAGCCGCAGGCTGCGGCGGCGATTGCCGCGGCCGCGCGCGAAGCCGGCGAGGGTGCGGAGACCGCGAAGCTGATCCGGTTCGGGTTGAAGGAATTGGCGAAGTAGCTGCAAGACTCTCCCGGTACAAGACGTTGGGTGCATGCGTGTCGAGCCTGAGTGAGAAAGACAAGGAACTGATCGCCGCCGCGAGCGACGCGATCAAGCAGCGCTATCGCAACGACTGGCAGGAGGTCGGCGCGGCCATGCGCACACGCGATGGACGCATCATTACTGGCGTGAACATCGACGCCTATCTCGGGCGCATGGCGGTGTGCGCGGAAGCAATCGCGATCGGCCGTTCGATTACCGAAAGCGGCGACAACGGGATCGACACCATTGTCGCGGTGCGCCATCCGCGCCCGCATGAGGAGGACCAGGACATCAAGGTGGTGTCGCCCTGTGGCTCGTGCCGCGAGCTGATCCATGATTACGATCCGCAAGCGCGCGTGATCGTGCCGAACGGTCCGACGCCGTCGGTCATGACGATTTCCGAATTGCTTCCGAACAAATATTGGCGGGGCCAGAAGTGAGCACGACGCGCCTCGTCTCCGCCGAACGCCGCGAGGACGATCTCGCCGAAGCGTCATTGCGTCCGCAGAAACTCGGTGAGTTCATCGGGCAGGAGAAAGCGCGCGCCAATCTCGAGATATTCATCAAGGCGGCGCGCGCGCGCAACGAAGCGCTCGATCATGTGCTGTTCGTAGGCCCCCCGGGGCTGGGCAAGACCACGCTGGCGCAGATCGTCGCGCGCGAACTTGGCGTGAATTTCCGCGCGACCTCCGGCCCGGTGATTTCGAAGGCGGGCGATCTCGCAGCACTTCTCACGAATCTCGAAGAGCGCGACGTGCTCTTCATCGACGAGATTCACCGGCTCAATCCGCAGGTCGAGGAAATCCTCTATCCCGCGATGGAGGATTTCCAGCTTGATCTGATTATCGGCGAGGGGCCGGCGGCGCGCTCGGTGAA
>CAZIKZ010000518.1:0-1899 GCA_964539845.1 uncultured Hyphomicrobiales bacterium | reverse complement strand
TCGCGACCAAAGTTTTGTTTCGCGCCGCTTGACGGCGTGCCGGTCTGTCCTTATCCCCGTCCGTGGGCCACCCCTCCCCAACGAGCGGGCGTGCTATCTGGAAGGATAGACGATGACGACAGCTAATCCCGGCATGCGGCCGGCTAATCCGCATTTTTCCTCCGGCCCCTGCGCCAAGCGCCCCGGCTGGACCCTCCAAGCCCTCAAAGACGCACTGGTTGGACGCTCGCACCGCTCGAAAGAGGGCAAGGTGAAGCTGAAGCGTGCGATCGATCTCACCCGCGACATTCTTGAAGTTCCGGCCGATTACAAGATCGGCATCGTGCCTGCGTCCGATACCGGCGCGGTCGAAATGGCGCTGTGGTCGATGCTGGGCGCGCGCCCTGTCACCATGCTCGCCTGGGAATCGTTCGGCGAAGGCTGGGTCACTGACGTCGAGAAGCAGCTCAAGTTGAAGGACGTCACCACGCTGAAGGCGCCGTATGGCGAATTGCCCGACCTGTCCAAGGTCGACAGCGACAGCGACATCGTCTTCACCTGGAACGGCACCACCTCCGGCGTGCGCGTTCCGAACGCGGACTGGATCAAGGCCGATCGCAAGGGTCTCACGATCTGCGACGCCACATCGGCCGCGTTCGCGCAGCCGCTCGATTTCGCAAAGCTCGATGTCGTGACCTTCTCCTGGCAGAAGGCACTCGGCGGTGAAGCTGCGCACGGCATCATCATTCTGTCGCCGCGCGCGGTGGAACGCCTCGAGACCCACAAGCCGGCATGGCCGCTGCCGAAAATCTTCCGCATGACAAAGGGCGGCAAGCTGAACGAGGGCATCTTTGTCGGCGAAACCATCAACACGCCGTCGATGCTGTGCGTTGAGGATTATCTCGATACGCTCGCATGGGCGAAGTCTGCCGGCGGCCTGAAGGGGCTGATCGCGCGCGCCGACGCCAACGCGAAAGCGATTCATGACTGGATCGCGAAGACGCCGTGGATCGACAATCTCGCCACCGATCCGAAAACGCGTTCCAACACCTCGGTCTGTCTGAAGGTGGTCGATCCCGCGGTCACTGCACTCTCGGTCGATGCGCAATGGGCGTTCGTGAAGGACCTCGTGGCCGCGTGCGAAAAGGAAGGCGTGGCCTACGACTTCGCCAACCATCGCGATGCGTTGCCGGGTTTGCGGATCTGGTGCGGTGCGACGGTCGAGACGAGTGACGTCGCGAAGCTCTTGCCGTGGCTCGACTGGGCCTATGCAAAGGCCAAGAGCGCGCTGCTGAAGGCGGCCTGATCGCTCTACACCTGGAGGGGGAGGGTCGCTCACCGTAGCGCTAGCATAGGTGAGCGGGGTGGGGTGACTGTGTCACCGACAGACATCGCCGCTCGCCGCATCACATATTTCACCCCACCCCGGCCCTGCGGGCCGACCCTCCCCCTCAAGGGGAGGGTGAAGGAAGCAAGCCATGCCCAAAGTCCTCATTTCCGACGCGCTTTCTCCCGCCGCCGTGCAGATCTTCAAGGATCGCGGCATCGATGTCGATTTCCAGCCCGATCTCGGCAAGGACAAGGACAAGCTCGCTGCAATCATCGGCGACTATGACGGCCTTGCGATCCGCTCGGCCACCAAGGTGACGCCGAAGATCCTGCAGAACGCCAAGAACCTGAAGGTGATCGGCCGCGCCGGCATCGGCGTCGACAATGTCGACATTCCGGCCGCGACCGCCAAGGGCATCATCGTGATGAATACGCCGTTCGGCAATTCGATCACGACCGCCGAACACGCCATCACGCTGATGCTTGCGCTCGCGCGTCAGATCCCCGCCGCCGATGTTTCAACCCAGGCCGGCAAGTGGGAGAAGAACCGCTTCATGGGCGTGGAAATCACCGGCAAGACGCTCGGCGTCA
>CAZIKZ010000517.1:0-1899 GCA_964539845.1 uncultured Hyphomicrobiales bacterium | reverse complement strand
CCGGCAAGCGTCAGGAAGGCGCGGCGGAGCGGCGTCGGCCAGGTGGTCGGCAATCCGAGGAACACCGAAATGCGCTGGGTATGTTCGGTGAGCGGCCGCTCGTTTGTCTCCCAGACATCGAGCGCGGTCGCGATATCCTTCTCGCGGTCGAGATAATACGCGAGCGACAGTCCGTTCATCATCGAACAGCCCGCGCCCTGCCCGATATTCGGCGGCAGCGCATGCGCGGCATCGCCCAGCACCGCAACACAACCTGACGACCACTTCTTCAGGCGTATGTATTCAAATCGGTCGTAGCGTGCGTCATCGCTCATCCGGTCGATCAGGTCGGACCAGTGCGGAAAAGCGCGTTTCCAGTCCGCCTTGTCGATCGGCGTGCGCCGGCCGATCTCATCGGAGTGCAGCATCGTGAGCGCGATATAGACCTCGGTCTCGCTCACCGGCGTATAGAGAATGCGGCGGCTGCCGGACCAGTTCTCGATCGTGGTGCCGCCATCGCCGGACGCCATCTCTTCCGGAGTCTTGTCGATCAGCACGCGGATCGCGCCGTCAGGCAGCGGCTTACGCTTCGCGATCAGGCCGAGCGAGTCACGAATCTTCGAATTCACCCCGTCGCCCGCAACGATCAGGTCAGCCTTCAACTTCTGGCCGCTTGCCATCGTGAGTTCGCCGTCCGGCGTCGCTGCAACCGCTTCGGAGCCCAGAACGATCTCGACGCCGTTCTTGCGCGCGGAATCCGCCAGCGCATTGATGACGCGTTGACGAACGACCGAAAAAACGCGCTTCGACGGATCCCAGCGATGAACAGAGAGCACGCGATTGTGCTCGTCGCGCATTTCGCGGGTATGTGCGAACGGCGCGCCCTTCACCGCCTCGTCATAGGCGCCGAGCTTTTCCAGCACCCGCAGTCCGTTCTCGTAGATATAGATGCCCGCCCCGCTCGGGCGCAGTTCCGGCGAGCGTTCATGCAACCGCACGCTCCACCCGCGTTGCGCGAGCGCAACGGCCGCCGCGAGGCCGGAAAAGCCGCCACCGACAACTTCGGCATGTCGTTTTGCGCCTGAGATCATTGAGCCGCAATCTCTTGCATATGGGTTCGCGACTGGACTCCTCCCCGTTTGTTCCCGCGCAAGCGGGAACCCAGTTCTTGGCTCCTGGGTCCCCGCTTGCGCGGGGACGAACGGATGTCAGGGCGTCGCGGAGATTATTTGATGAACTGGTTGGTATACAGTTCCTCGACCGGCGTCTTCTTCTGGATGAAGCCCTTTTCCAGATAGAAGTCCTGCAGCTTGGTCAGCCGCTCCGGATTGATCTCGCCGAGCCGCTTCTGATCGACATACACGTGCTTGGCGTAATAGTTGAGCGCGTCCTTGACGACCTGTTCCTTGCCCTTCCACGTCGGCACGAATTTCACGAAGTCCTCGGCCGCCTTGTTCGGATCGTCCATCACGTCCTTCATGCCGCGCATTGCCGCGCCCACGAACTTCTGGATCATCTCCGGATTCTTTTTGATCATCTCGTCCGAGACAGCGATGCCCTGCGCCAGATGCGGGAAGTATTGGTCGGTCGGGATGACCTTGACCTTGGTACCGGTCGCCTGCACCAGCGCAAGCCAGTCCGGCACGCCGGCCATGCCCTGCGATTTGCCGGTGGCAACCGATTCCCACACGCCGGTCGGACCGGCCTGCTGCACATTCACGTCGTTCTGCGTCAGCCCTACGCTCGCGAGCAGGCCGATCAGCGCGTAGAAGGTCGTGTCCTGGAAGGACAGCACGGTCAGCGTCTTGCCCTTCAGGTCGGCCGGCTTGTCGATGCCCGCGTCTTCGCGCACCACCGTCTGCATGAAGCCCTTGCCGCCGAACAGTGCGACGATCTTCACCGGCACACCGTTCGCGCGGA
>CAZIKZ010000516.1:832-1908 GCA_964539845.1 uncultured Hyphomicrobiales bacterium | reverse complement strand
GCCTGGCCGACCTTGAGCGCAAGCTCAGGCGTGATGTCGCCATTGGCGCGCCCACGAATGCCGTCCGTGCCGAAAAATCGACGTGTCACGCTGGAACCCCCGTCCCCGTTACCCGATCAGGTCCGTTTAATGGCTATATTAGCCAATGTGGCGTCAAAAGTTGTGAGCAAAAGTTGCAGGATCGGCAACCCGCGCATTCAGTGTTAACAACCCCTGGTCGCGGCGCGGCGGTCAGACCCTGAAACCGCCGAGAACACAGTGATTAGCGCTGAATTCCGGTCTCGCGAAGGTCCGGGATGACGCTGTGCTCAAATTTCGTCCTTGTCCATCGGAGAATGCGCCGGCTGAACGACGTTGACCGGATCCGAACCCGGGAAGGTCTCTTCCAGCCCCTCATCCAGCGCCCTGTCAAGGCGCTCCCACTCGAGGCGCTCCTTTTTCTCTTTTTCTGACTCGTGCCGGCCCTGCTTCTTGTCCGCGTTCATGGCGGCACCTCTCGCCAAAGCGAGAACAAAAGCCGGTTGCGGCCCGGTTCCCGCGCTTTTTATGCGCACGCGGGATATGCTACGCAAAAGTAAAGGGGATGGAAACGCCGATGACGCCGATCACCTGCATCGAAGACCTTCGCCAGCTTGCCGAAAAGCGCGTGCCCCGCGCCTTCTTCCAGTATGTCGATTCCGGCTCCTATGCCGAGGAGACCTTTCGTGCCAACCGCGCCGACATGGAGCGCGTGAAGCTGCGCCAGCGCGTGCTGGTCAATGTCGACAAGCGCGACCTCTCCACCACCATCGTCGGACAGAAAGCCTCGCTGCCAATCGCGCTCGCGCCGATCGGCCTGTGCGGCATGCAGCACGGCAACGGCGAGATTCTTGCAGCGGAAGCGGCGAACGAAGCCGGCATCCCCTTCTGCATGTCGACCATGTCGATCTGCTCGATGGAGCAGGTGGCGGAGGCAACGAAAAAGCCGTTCTGGTTTCAGGTCTATGTGATCCGCGACCGCGGCTTCATCGCCGACCTGATCGCGCGCGCCAAGGCTGCGAACTGCTCGGCGCTGGTTCTCACCGTCGACCTGCAGG
>CAZIKZ010000516.1:0-822 GCA_964539845.1 uncultured Hyphomicrobiales bacterium | reverse complement strand
AAGAACGGAATGACCGTGCCGCCGCAGATCAAATTGTCGAACGTGCTCGACATCATGTCGAAGCCGCGCTGGGCGATGAGCATCATGAATGCCAAGAGCAAGACCTTCGGCAATCTCGCGGGTCACGTGAAGGGCATGGACGGCGTGAACTCGCTCGCGCAATGGACCAACAGTCAGTTCGACCCCACACTGAGCTGGGAGGACGTTGCCTGGATCCGCTCGCTGTGGCCGGGCAAGCTGATCGTGAAGGGCATTCTCGATGTCGAGGATGCGAAGCTCGCAACCAAGAGCGGCGCCGATGCGATCGTGGTGTCGAACCATGGCGGCCGTCAGCTCGACGGCGCACCGTCATCGATCGCGATGCTGCCGAAGATCGCGGACGCGGTCGGTTCCGACATCGAAGTGATGTTCGACGGCGGCATTCGCTCGGGTCAGGATCTGTTCCGCGCGCTGGCGCTTGGCGCCAGCAGCTGCCTGATCGGCCGCGCCTACATCTACGGGCTCGGCGCACTCGGCAAGCCGGGCGTGAAGACGGCGATCGACGTGATCCGCAAGGAACTCGACATCACCATGGCGCTGACCGGCGTCACGAAGATCGCGGACATCAACCGCTCAACGCTGGCGACCGAGACGATCCCGGAAGAGACGCGTGTGCTGGAGCTTGCCGATACGCGCAAGGCGGCGGGAGGGCGGTAGCCTATCCGTTGTCGTTCCCGCGAAAGCGGGAACCCATACGCCGTGACGTCTGACACTCTGGAATATGGGTCCCCGCTTGCGCGGGGACGACTGGATATTGTGGATACGCGGAAGGCTGCAAGACCA
>CAZIKZ010000515.1:0-1943 GCA_964539845.1 uncultured Hyphomicrobiales bacterium | reverse complement strand
CATTTGCACACATGTCGTCTCTGTCGCAGTCGGCGAAGCGCGAACGCCTCGGCTAATCAGCGGTTGGCAAGGCTGCACCCTGCCGCAAAATTTCCTCGGCCTCGGTGGTCGGGCGCGACGCTTCGTCGTTCAGAATCAATGGCGGCAGTGTACGGATCAAGGCTCCGCCGCCCTTCTCCGCGACAACAATCACCCGAATGGGCGCTTTGACCGGGTCCGGCTGGATCGGCAGGACCGACACGTCGCCAAAGCCGTTTGAAAGCGTCTGCAAGACATTCGCGAGGCCGTCGGCGCGCCAGATCAGCGTCAGCTTGCCTCCGTTCCGCAGCGACGCGTGCGCACTGGCGATCCATCGCGGCAGCAGGTCTTCATCCGCGGCATGAGCAAGCCGCCGTCCCGCATCGGGTGATGGCTGGTGGCGCGCGTCGTTGTAGGGCGGGTTCATGAAGACCTGGCCGAATCCTCCAAGCTCCGGCAGCGCCGTCACGTCCCGCTGGGCCGCGCGGGCGCGATCCGAAAAGCCGTTGCGGGTGATATTCTCCTGCGCCAGTGCGCAGAGTGCGGGCTCGATCTCGAACAGCGTGGCGTCGATGTCGGGCACGCGCGCGAGCAGGGCGAGGCTTGCCGCTCCGACACCAGCGCCGAACTCCGCCACGCGGTCGCCGGCTCTCGCTGGCACGGCCGCAGCCAGCAGGATGGCGTCATGCCCGAAACGGTGCCCGCGCTTCGGCTGAAGGAGGCGCAGGCGGCCGTTCAGGATCGCGTCGTCGGTTGTATGGGCACTCGCCTCGCGGGGCGTGGTCATGACTTTTGTGGACGCAGCTCCCGGCCAAGTCCGGCATCGGTCAGAAGCTGGCGTGCTTCCTGTTCCGATTCATCGGCGACCAGAATGCGGCGCGGCAGCATGCCGATCGACCCTTCGAGCACGCTCATGTTCTGATCGAGCACCATGTAGGGGATGTGCGCTCCGCCGAACAGCGCCTCGATGGCGCTGATCAGCACGGGGTCGTTGGTACGGACGATTTCTTGCAAGGGGTCATCCCGCCGGTCTGACACCGGCATTGCGGCGGCCCTTGCCACAATTGGAAGGCGCCCATCAATTGTCTTGCTTCCGCCTTGGCTCTGAATAGCTTACGTGGCAAAGCGGCACAGTTGCCGGGCCAGTATACCGTTTCTAGTCTTGCCTTGTCTCTTCTGGGAGTGCCTCGATTGGCTGTCGTCATCCCCTTTGAATCGCAGCCATCGGCTTCGATCAACCGGCTGGTCGAGCTGGTCGCGCCGGATATGGAGCGGGTCAACGCCGCCATCCTGGCGCGCACCGGATCCCAGGTCACCATGATACCGGAGGTTGCAAACCACCTGATCAATTCGGGTGGCAAGCGGCTGCGGCCGATGCTGACGCTCGCGATGGCGCATCTCTCCCGTTATGACGGTGAAGGCCATATCAAGCTCGCGGCTGCGGTCGAGTTCATGCATACCGCGACGCTCCTTCACGACGACGTCGTCGACGAGAGCGAAATGCGGCGCGGCAAGCTCGCGGCCCGCATGCTCTGGGGCAACGAAGCAAGCGTGCTGGTCGGCGATTTCCTGCTCGGTCAAGCCTTCCGGATGATGGTGGATGTCGGCAATCTGCGAGCGCTCGATATCCTGTCTCAGGCCGCGACCGTGATCGCCGAAGGCGAGGTCATGCAACTCGCGGCCGCCAAGAATACGCAGACCACCGAGGACGAATATCTCGCCGTGATCCGCGGCAAGACCGCGGAATTGTTCGCGGCTGCCTGCGAGGTGGGACCCGTGCTCGCCGGACGCGCCAAGGCCGATCTCGCCGCTTGCCGGTCCTACGGCATGAATCTCGGCATCGCATTCCAGCTTGTCGACGATGCGCTCGATTACGGCGGCAAGTCCGCGAAGCTCGGCAAGAACATCGGCGACGATTTCCGCGA
>CAZIKZ010000514.1:0-1951 GCA_964539845.1 uncultured Hyphomicrobiales bacterium | reverse complement strand
CGCACGAGCCAGTAGAAGGCCAGCGGCGCTGTTACGGCAATGGACGTCACAAGGAATGCGACGGTTCCGGGATCGATGATGATGCCGCTTTTGACGAGCGCAATGCGTGTCACCGCCATCGGCAGGAAGAAGGCCAGATAAATCACGATTGAATTCTGCCCGCAGAGGCGGATGCCGCCGATGAGATCGAACCGCGCGAGCAACACCGACACGGCGATCACCGCGGCCGCACCGGCACATCCAAGTGCGAGCGAGATGACGGGCAATGTCGCGAGGTTCGCTTTCACCAATCCGGCGGTGACAATCGCCCACATCGCCAGAATGAGGCCTGTGATCAGCGCGCGCGGGCGGAACCATTCCGCATGCGCAACGATCCATTGGCCGAACAGCATCCCGGCATAGAAATAAACGAAGCGCGCGGCGAATTCGTCGATCAATGTCCAGCCGGTGTGAATATGCGCGGTCTCGAGCAGCGCGGCCGCGATCAGCACCAGAGCCGCCGGCATTGCGCGCGTCAGCCGCGCAGCCAGGAAGAACACTGGCAGCAGGTAGATGAACCACAGCGTGCCGAACGGATCGATGAAGGCCATGAGATAGATGCGCAGCGCTTCCAGCGCGCCATCCTGCGCGACATAGACCGGTCCGCGGAACGCGAACTGGATCGTGAGCCACAGCACATAGAAATAGGCGAAATGAACGACCTTGCGATCGAGG
Source organism: uncultured Hyphomicrobiales bacterium (assembly GCA_964539845.1). GTDB lineage: Bacteria > Pseudomonadota > Alphaproteobacteria > Rhizobiales > Xanthobacteraceae > Pseudorhodoplanes. The sequence goes on along the minus strand of CAZIKZ010000514.1, from coordinate 1,237 downwards.
AATGTGCGCCAGTCCGCGTCTATACCGCGCGCGGCGAACAAGCCTGCGATCAGGAAGAAAGCGGGGATGCGGAACGGTTTCGCAAATTCAACGAGGCCATGCATCCAGCCGGCCGCACCGAGCGCTTCCTCGCTGGACAACGTCGAATGCATCATCACGACCAGAATGATCGAGATGCCCTTCGCGTAGTCGACCCAGTCGATGCGTGCGGGATGCGTCATCACCTCTCCGGTGCGGATATTGTCCGCTGCGGCACAGGTATCGCGTCAGCGGCAGGTTAGCAGTCGGTTCCGTCAAATAGAGTCAATATCCATGCACTGACGGCGCCGCCGCGCTTCGTATGGTTAGCGAAGCCTTAACCAACGGCACTTATGGTTTCCGAAACGTTGACGCCCCGGATGGGCGACTGCCGAAGGAAAAGTGCAATGCGTCGGTCAATCTCACTCGCCGTGATCTGCGCCGGTCTTGCTGCGGTTTGCAGCTTTTCGCGAAGCGCGCATGCAGCGGATGTGCCGATGGGCGTCTATCCGCAAAGCCGGCCCGCCGGTGCCGTCACAGAATTCGTCTCCGGCTGGTATCTGCGCGGCGATGTCGGATATCGCACCGACATGAGTGTCGGCAGCATGACGTCGCCGTTTCCGGTGCCGCAGAACTCCGACTTCGGTGACGTTGCCACCATCGGTGCGGGCGGCGGTTACAAGGCCGGATGGTTCCGCGCCGACGTGACGGTGGATTATGCGGGCAAGGCAAAATTCTCGGGCGATGGCTTTCTGCCGGCGGCTTTCACCGGCAAGGTCGAATCCTGGACCGCACTCGCGAATGTCTATCTCGATCTCGGCACCTGGAGCGGACTGACGCCCTATGTCGGTATCGGTGCGGGCGCGGTTACGTTCCGTGCATATGATTTTCAGGCGCCGGCCGGCATTCTGACGCTAGACTATCAATCGAAGACCGAATTCGCCTGGGCCTATATGGCCGGCATCGCCTGGTGCTTCGCGCCGCGCTGGCTGGTCGATTTCAGCTACCGGCGGGTGAATCTCGGCGAGGTGACGTTCAATCCGTTGCTGGTCAACGAACTGACGTTGAAGGATTTGACGGCGAACGAATTCCGCGTCGGCCTGCGCTACAATTTCGACTAAGCGCCATCGGGAGCGCTGTCGTCACGTTCGGTTGATCACGCACTCGCGACCAAAGTTTTGTTTCGCGCCGCTTGACGGCGTGCCGGTCTGTCCTTATC
>CAZIKZ010000513.1:878-1958 GCA_964539845.1 uncultured Hyphomicrobiales bacterium | reverse complement strand
ACGGAACCATTCCACTTTGGTATGACGCCGCCTTGTGCAATGCACAAGTCTTATCAGGCTTGCGTCAAACAGAGGTCGACGAGCCCACCATTTGCCCAAAAACAGGCCCAAATCCGCGCCCGTTTTCGTAACATGAAAGCCCAGGCAGCGCGTGCATTGCGCACCAATGCAATCGCGCATGACCTACGAATCCTCCTGCCGCGACAGCCCATCTGTGGCTTTTCATAATTGGACTGACTAAAATCTGCTGCGGAGTCGGGGAATTACAAACCGGCCCAACGGGGAAAGAAATGCCAGCCTGCCGTTTTCGGCTCGCCGGTCCCATCGCAACACGGGGAACCGAACGGTTCCGGGACACGCGCGAGAGGAGTCGATGAAACCGACGGACATCGACGATCCCAATTACTTCCACAAGGTCGTGGACTGCCAATGGGCATGCCCCGCGCATACGCCCGTTCCCGAATATATCCGGCTGATCGCGCAGGGGCGCTACTCCGACGCCTACATGATCAACTGGAAGTCGAATGTGTTTCCGGGAATTCTCGGGCGCACCTGCGATCGTCCCTGCGAGCCCGCCTGCCGGCGCGGCCGCGTCGAAGAGCAACCGGTCGCGATCTGCCGGCTCAAGCGCGTCGCCGCTGATTATAAGGACGACGTCTCCACGCGCATGCCGAAGAAGGCGCGCATCAAGAATGGCAAGCGCGTTGCGCTGGTCGGCGGCGGCCCTGCTTCTCTCACGGTGGCACGCGACCTCGCGCCGCTCGGCTATGACTGCGTGGTGTTCGACGGCGATCCGAAAGCCGGCGGCATGATGCGCACCCAGATCCCGAAATTCCGTTTGCCGGATTCCGTGATCGACGAAGAGACCGGATATATCCTCGATCTCGGTGTCGAATTCCGCGGCGGCCAGCGCGTCGACAGCCTGAAGGCGCTGCTCGCCGACAATTTCGACGCGATCTTCGTCGGCTCCGGCGCGCCGCGCGGCCGCGATCTCGACGTGCCCGGCCGCAAGGAAGCGGCCAAGAACATTCATATCGGCATCGACTGGCTCTCCTCCATCGCGTTCGGGCATATCGACAA
>CAZIKZ010000513.1:0-868 GCA_964539845.1 uncultured Hyphomicrobiales bacterium | reverse complement strand
ATCGGCAAGCGCGTGATCGTGCTGGGTGGCGGCAACACCGCGATGGATTGCTGCCGGTCCGCGCGTCGGCTCGGCGGCGAAAGCGTGCAGGTCGTGGTGCGGTCGGGCTTCGACGAGATGAAGGCGTCTCCCTGGGAAAAGGAAGACGCCATGCACGAGGATATCCCGATCCACAATTTCCTGGTGCCGAAGGAATTCACCCACGAGAACGGCAAGCTCACCGGCATCACCTTCGAGAAGGTGAAGGCGGAATTCGACGCCAAAGGCCGGCGCAATCTCGTGCCGTCGGGCGAGCCGGACCAGCACTTCCCGTGCGATGACGTGCTCGTCGCGGTCGGTCAGGAGAATGCCTATCCCTGGATCGAGCGCGATATCGGCATCGCATTCAACAAGTGGGACATGCCGGAGGTGGACGAAAAGACCTTCGTCTCGACCAATCCGAAAGTGTTCTTCGGTGGCGATGCGGCGTTCGGTCCGAAGAACATCATCTGGGCGGTCTCGCACGGCCACGATGCAGCGCTGTCGATCCACCGGATGCTGTCGGGCGAGGACATCACAGAGCGCCCACTGCCTGATGTGGATGTCGTCAGCCAGAAAATGGGCATCCACGAATGGTCGTATGACAACGACATCACGCTCGACCAGCGCTATCGCGTGCCGTTACGCGAGAAGCAGATCGCGCTGCGCGATATCAAAGCAGAGGTGGAACTCGGCTATGACGTCCAGCTCGCACTCGGCGAAGCGCATCGCTGCCTGAATTGCGATATACAGACGGTGTTCGCAGCGCAGCTCTGCATCGAGTGCGACGCCTGCGTCGACATCTGTCCGATGGACTGCATCACCTCCTCGCCGTTCGGCGTGAAGGTGA
>CAZIKZ010000512.1:0-1958 GCA_964539845.1 uncultured Hyphomicrobiales bacterium | reverse complement strand
AAACAGATCGCAGAAAAGTCTTGTTCTACAAGCTCATCCGCTTGCGCTCCGCGACATGCGGCTCCGCAACCACCCCGCCAGTCATCGGCGCGGGCACGCCAGTCGTGGTTGGAAAAGTAATCGGCAATCCTCTCAACGATCGCACCGCCATATAGGCGAAGGCCTGCGCCTCGATCGCATCTGCATTCCAGCCGACGTCGCCCGCGGTTTCGACCCGTGCAGGCGAAAGCCGTTCGCCGAGCATGCGCATCAGGGTCGCGTTGTTTGCACCGCCGCCGCAGACGATCCAGCTCTTCGGCGCCTCGGGGAGATGCGGAACGATTGTTGCGACCGTCGCGGCGGTGATCGCGGCGAGCGTTGCCGCGCCATCCTCGACGCACTTTTCCGCAAGCTGCGCACGATCCGCGACCCATTCGCGGAAGGCATTACGGTCGAGCGATTTCGGCGGCTTCAGCGCAAAGAAGGAATGTTTGAGCACGCGCGCGACCGCATCGTCATCCACCCGTCCGCGCGCCGCGGCGCCGCCGTTCTCGTCACGCGCCTCGCCCCGTCTTGCGCGCATGAAGTCGTCGATCAGCGCGTTGCCCGGACCGGTGTCGCAAGCATAAGGATCCGGCACGCCATCGATAAAGGTCACATTGGCCACACCACCGATATTGAGAACCACAATCGGATGCGGCCGCTGCAGCATCGCGGCCAGCGCACGGTGATAGACCGGCACGAGTGGGGCACCCTGCCCGCCCGCGGCGACATCGGCCGCGCGCAGGTCGTAGACGACACGGATGCCGGTTTCGTCGGCCAGCGCCCGACCGTCGCCGATCTGGATGGTCAGAGACTCTTCCGGCCGGTGCAACACGGTCTGGCCATGGAAGCCGATCACGTCGATGCTGCCGGACTCAATACCGTTGGCATCGAGGAACACGCGAACCGCAGTGGCATGCAGGACCGTTGTCATCCGCTCGGCTTCGGCCACGACGCCCGGGCGCGCATCGCGGTCGGTCATGCCGCGCGCCTCCTCAAGCGCCCGGCGCAGCAGGGCAACCTCGTCCTCGCGATAGGGATGGAGCGCCGAGGGGCCGAATCTCGTGATGGTCTCGCCGTCGGTTTCGAGCACAGCGATGTCGATCCCGTCCATCGACGTACCGCTCATCAGCCCGATCGCCCGATAGGTCCGCACGACAGCCGCCCCGTTTCAATCCCCTGCCGGACCTGATACACCACCTGCGCGCCGCGGGCGAATACGGTCTTACCATGAGCCACTTCAAGTCAGATTTTCTACGCGTCCTGTCGGAGCGCGGTTTCATACATCAGGTGTCGGAACCGGAGGCGCTCGACGCTCTCGCGGCGTCGAAGCAGATCACGGCCTATATCGGCTATGACTGCACCGCCCCGTCCCTGCATATCGGCCATCTGCTGCCGACCATGATGCTGTACTGGATGCAGCAGACCGGCCATCGGCCGATCGCGCTGATGGGCGGCGGCACCACCCGCGTCGGCGATCCGTCCGGCAAGGACGAGAGCCGCAAGATCCTCACCGAGGAATTGATCGAGGACAATCTGCGCAGCATCCGCGCGACCTTCTCAAAATTCCTGAAATTCGGCGACGGTCCCGGCGACGCCGTCATGGCGAACAATGCCGACTGGCTGAACACGCTGAACTACATCGACTTCCTGCGCGACGTCGGGAAGCACTTCTCGATCAACCGGATGCTGTCATTCGATTCGGTGAAGCTGCGGCTCGAACGCCAGCAGGAACTCTCCTTTCTCGAATTCAACTACATGATCCTGCAGGCCTACGATTTCGTGGAATTGCAGAAGCGCTATGGCTGCGTGCTGCAGATGGGCGGCTCCGACCAATGGGGCAATATCATCAACGGCATCGATCTCGGCCGGCGGCTGATGAATGCGCAGCTTTTCGCGCTGACCGCACCGCTGATCACAACATCGTCCGGCGCCAA
>CAZIKZ010000511.1:0-1972 GCA_964539845.1 uncultured Hyphomicrobiales bacterium | reverse complement strand
AGGCGATGCTGAAGAGCTTTTCGCAGGATGACCGCGATCACATGGTGGAAGACGGCAAGATCGCGGTGACCTGCGAATTCTGCAACAGCACCTACGATTTCACACCGGACGAGGTGCGTGCGAATGGCGACGGTGTAAATTAGCCGTTGGTCTTTCCGGGGCGTCGCGCAGCGACGAACTCGGAATCCAGAACCATTTCCATTCCTAGGCTGGATTCCGGGTTCACTTGCCATAGCGCGTCGAAGACGCGCGTGAACGCGCTTACGGCAAGCGCCCCCGGAATGACGGCTGAGGGAGACCGCTTGCCCGCCTGGCCATCCAAAGGCTACAGGAAGCCGCATCAGGCTTCAGAACCGGGTGGGGCGTGTGACGGATAATCTCGTAATCATCGCAGGCGGCGGCATTGGCGGGCTTACGACAGCGCTGACGCTGCACCAGATCGGCGTGCCCTGCATCGTGTTCGAAGCGGTGCGCGAAATGCGCCCGCTCGGCGTCGGCATCAACATGCAGCCCAATGCGGTGCGCGAATTGTACGATCTCGGCATCACGCAGGCCGATCTCGATCGTGTTGGACTGCCCGCCAAGGAATGGGCGCTGGTCGGCCTGAACGGCAACGACATCTATTCCGAGCCGCGTGGGCTGCTCGCCGGCTACCACTGGCCGCAATATGCCGTGCACCGCGGTCACTTTCACATGCTGCTGCATGACAAGCTGGTGGAGCGCGCCGGCTCGCACGCGGTGAAGCTCGGCAGCCGCGTGACGGGTTACCGCAAGAATGCAGGCGGCGGCGTCACCGCATTCGTCGAGCATGCAGACGGTTCGACCTCGGAGACGACGGGCGCATTGCTGATCGGCGCCGATGGAATCCATTCGTCGATCCGCGCACAGATGCATCCCACGCAGCCGCCGATCCACTGGGGCGGCGCGATCATGTGGCGCGGCACGACATGGGCGAAGCCGATACGAAGCGGCGCGTCCATGGTCGGCCTCGGTACCCATCGTCAGCGCGTGGTGTTCTATCCGATCTCGCATCCCGATCCGAAGACCGGCCTTTCGATGATCAACTGGATCGCGGAGGTCACGATGGACAATGCCGACGGCTGGCAGCAGAGCGACTGGCGCGCGCAGGTCGGCGTCGGCGATTTCACGCATCATTTTCAGGACTGGGTCTGGGACTGGCTGGATGTGCCCGCGCTGCTTCGCGATGCGGACAACATTTTCGAGAATCCGATGATCGATCGCGATCCGGTCTCGACCTGGCAGGACGGTCCGGTGCTGTTGCTCGGCGATGCTGCGCACGCGATGTACCCGACCGGCTCCAACGGTGGCAGTCAGGCTATCGTCGATGCGCGCACGCTTGGCAGCGCGATGGTCGAGCACGGTGTCACGCCGGAGGCGCTGGCGGCGTTCGACGCAAAACTGTGCGGCCCGATCTCTCAACTGGTTCTGCGCAATCGCGGCGCGGGTCCGTTCGGATTGCTCAACATTGTCGATGAGCGGTGCGGCGGCACATTCGAGAATATCGACGACGTTATCCCGTCGAAGGAGCGCGGCGCGTTCATGGCGGGCTACAAGGCCGCCGCGGGTTTCGCCATCGAGACGCTCAACACGGCGCCGCAGACGATTGCGACAGGCGCAATGGTGCGTGCGGCGGCGGTGGCTTGATTTGCTGCAGGATGAGGCGGATCGCGTAGCGCTGTGTTCAATTGATCGTGCGCGGGCCGTGGACGGAGTCGAGCGAGAAGGCCGGCACATCGATATCGAAATGTTTGCCGTCTTCCGTCACCATGCCGTAGCGTCCGGTCATGATTCCGGACGGCGTCTGGAGTGGAACTCCGCTCGTATATTCGAAACTCTTGCCCGGCTCGATGACGGGTTCCTCACCGACGACGCCTGCGCCACGCACCTCCTGCACGCGCCCGAATGCGTCGGTAATGTGCCAATAGCGGGTCTTGAGCTGGACTGTCTCGGC
>CAZIKZ010000510.1:1511-1978 GCA_964539845.1 uncultured Hyphomicrobiales bacterium | reverse complement strand
TTTCCGTCCGCTCGGCGAACTGCCTGAAGAACGACAACATCGTCTATATCGGCGATCTCGTTCAGAAGACCGAAGCCGAGATGCTCCGCACGCCGAATTTCGGCCGCAAGTCGCTCAACGAAATCAAGGAAGTCCTGGCGCAGATGGGCCTTCATCTCGGCATGGAAGTGCCGGGTTGGCCGCCCGAGAATATCGACGATCTCGCCAAGCGTTTCGAAGACCATTACTGAGTTTGATCTGACAGTCATGGTCGGCTTGGCCGGCCATGACGTCGTTTTAGGCGAACGCAGGAAGCCCACCTGAGCACATCGTCCGGCGAAGCGTCGTGACGCACAGAAGAGAGAGAACAAGTCCATGCGTCACGGTAATGCCCATCGCAAGCTCAACCGCACCGCTGAGCATCGCAAGGCAATGTTTGCCAACATGTGCGCCGCGCTGATCAAGCACGAGCAGATCACCACCACGCT
>CAZIKZ010000510.1:0-1501 GCA_964539845.1 uncultured Hyphomicrobiales bacterium | reverse complement strand
CTTGCCGAGCGTGACGAGCTTCTCGACGATCGGCAAGCGCGGCGATCTGCATGCTCGCCGCCAGGCTGTTGCGCAGATGCGCGACGTCGCCATGGTCAAGAAGCTCTTCGAAGTGGTCGGCCCGCGCTACAAGGACCGCAACGGCGGCTATACCCGCATCATCAAGGCGGGCTTCCGCCACGGTGACTCCGCTCCGGTCGCAGTGATCGAGTTCGTCGATCGCGATGTCGATGCCAAGGGTCTGGATTCCGGTCCGGTGCAGGCGAAGGCGGCAGTCGAGGAAACGGCTGCGGCGTGATCCGCGCTGCCACGAGACGGACTTCGAGAGCGGCGCTTTGCGCCGCTCTTTTCGTTTGTGCGGTGGTATCGGGCAGCGCGATGGCAGACGGCACGCAGGCGTTGATCGATGCGGCGGGCCGGGGCAATGCCGGTGAGGTCAAAGCGCTTCTGACTCGCGGCGCATCTGTCGACGCGCGCGACGGCCGCGGACGGACTGCGCTCCTTGTTGCCACACACGGCAATCATGTCGAGGCGGCGCGGCTCCTGATCGCGGCGGGGGCCGACGTCAACGCCAGGGACGATATCCAGGACAGTCCGTATCTCTATGCCGGCGCGCATGGCCGCACCGAAATCCTGAAGATGACACTCGCCGCAGGCGCCGATCTCAAGAGCGTCAACCGCTATGGCGGTACCGCACTCATTCCTGCCTGCCATTACGGACATGTCGAGGCGGTGAAGGTGTTGCTCACGACCAGGATCGACGTCGATCACATTAACCGGCTGGGCTGGACCGCGCTGCTCGAAGCGGTGATCCTGGGCGACGGCGGTCCGGTCCATACCGAGATCGTGACGCTTCTGCTGAACGCGGGCGCCGACCCCGCCATCGCCGATCGCGACGGCGTCACGCCGCTCGGTCACGCGCAAAAGCGCGGCTTCACTGCGATGGCCCGCCTGCTCGAAGCGCGCGGCGTCAAATAGTTGCGGGTCGCGATCGGCGCCCGTTGAGCGCGCGCGAGTCGCCTCGGGTGCACTGAGCCGTGCCGTACTTCTCTACCGATCGGAATCGTTCTAACGTCCGGCCGGGTAGGGGAGAATTTATTGATGCATCGCATTTTTGTGTCTGCGGTCGCCTTGCTGGCGTCCGCGGGAATTTCGTTTGCGCAATCGCCGGTCCAGCGCGGCGACTATCTCGTCAATTCGATCCTGAATTGCGGCGGCTGCCACACGCCGCGCGGCCCGGGCGGTGCCGACAAGCCATTCGCGGGCGGCAATCTGTTCGAGACGCCCGGCTTCAAGGTCTACACATCCAACCTGACCCCGGACAAGGAAACCGGCCTAGGCAACTGGACCGCCGAGCAGATCAAGAACGCGATCATGAAGGGCGCCCGCCCGGACGGCACCGTGCTCGCAGTCATGCCGACGGCTTACTATACCGTGCTGACGCCACGCGATGCTGACGCTATCGTCGCCTATCTGCGCTCGCTGAAGCCGATCAAAAGCG
>CAZIKZ010000509.1:0-2029 GCA_964539845.1 uncultured Hyphomicrobiales bacterium | reverse complement strand
GCCCGGTCACCCAGCCGACGTCGGCGGTGCACCAGTAGATCTCGCCGTCGTGGTAGTCGAAGACGTACTGATGCGTCATCGCGACATAGACGCCGTAGCCGCCAGTGGTATGCAGCACGCCCTTCGGCTTTCCGGTCGAGCCGGAGGTGTAGAGAATGAACAGCGGGTCCTCCGCATTCATCTCCTCGCACGGACAATCCGCGGAAACGCCTTTCGCGGCCTCGTCGTAATAGACGTCGCGGCCCGGCTTCATATTCACCGGCGCGCCGGTGCGCTTCACCACGATCACGGACGTCACGCCGCCGGCCTTGTCGCAGGCCGCGTCGATATTGTCTTTCAGCGGAATCTTGCGGCCTCCGCGCAGACCCTCGTCGGCGGTGACGATCACCGTGGACGTGCAATCCTCGATACGGCCGGCGATCGAGTCCGGCGAGAAGCCGCCGAACACCACCGAATGAACGGCGCCGATCCGCGCGCAGGCGAGCATGGCGTAGGCCGCCTCCACGATCATCGGCAGATAGATGGTGACGCGGTCGCCCTTCTTGACGCCCTGCGCCTTCAGAACGTTGGCGAACCGGCACACCTCGGCATGCAATTGCTTGTAGGTGACGGTCCTGGAGTCTTTCGGGTCGTCGCCTTCCCAGATAATCGCGGTCTGGTCGCCGCGTTTCGCCAGATGCCGGTCGACACAATTGTAGGCGAGGTTGAGCGTGCCATCCTCGAACCATTTGATCGAGACGTTGTCGGGCGCGAAGGAGGTGTTCTTGACCTTGGTGAAGGGCTTCATCCAATCGACCCGCTTGGCCTGCGTGGCCCAGAACGCGTTCGGGTCGGCGATCGAAGCCGCATACATCTCATGATATTTCGCGTGGTCGATGAGCGCCCGCTTCTGCCATGCGGGCGTGACGTCATAAATCTTGTCCGACATAAATTCCTCCCGGCAACGCTGCAGGTTGAGAAGACTGTTTCCCGAGCGCCTGTCTTGATTTGTCGCAATTATGCGACAGCCCCTGCTCTAGCAACAAGGGCTTGCGTGTTCCACTTTCGTCAGAAGCCCAGCCGCTTTCGCGGGCTAAACTCCGCCCATCTTGCTGACAAGCTTCCATTCCGCGGCCGTCACCGGCTGCACGGACAGCCGGGACTGCTTCACCAGCGCCATGTCCTTCAGCCGCGGCTCATTCTTGATCGCTTCGAGCGTTACCGGCGTCTTCATCGGCTCTCGCGCGGCAAAATCCACGACCACCCAGGGGTCGCCGGCCTTGGCGGAGGGGTCGGGATAGCTCTCGCGCACCACCTCGACGATACCGACGATCTCCTTGCCGACATTCGAATGATAGAAGAAGGCGAGGTCGCCCGTTTTCATCCTTTGCAGGTTCTGCTTCGCGGTGTGATTGCGCACGCCGGTCCAGGCTTCGCCCTTCTTGCCGGACTTTACCTGCTGCTCCCAAGACCACGCATCCGGCTCGCTCTTCACCAGCCAGTAGTTCATCTCATGCCTCCGCGCGGAATGGCCGCGTCATCAATCGCTCGATCGCCTCGTCGATGGTGACGTCACCCGCGAGCACATCGGAAATCGCGGCGACCACCGGCATGTCGATATCCTGAGCGCGCGCCATCTCGTTCAGCACCGAGGCGGTATAGATGCCTTCCGCGAGTCCGGTTTCGGCAATGGCGTCCAGCGGCGACAGGCCCTTACCCAGCGCGAGTCCCAGTGAAAAATTGCGCGACTGTGACGTCGAGCAAGTCAGGATCAGATCGCCAAGCCCTGACAGGCCGGTCAGTGTCTCCGGCCGCGCCCCAAGCGAGCGTCCGAATCGCATGAGTTCTGCAAAGCCGCGCGTCGTCAGCGCTGCCGAGGCGCTCGCGCCAAGACCGCGGCCCGACACCACACCCGCCGCAATCGCGAGCACATTCTTCGCTGCGCCACCGATCTCGACGCCGCGCAGATCGGTCGTGTGATAGGGGCGGAACGTAGCGGAGCCGAGCGCGCGGGTCAGGTTGGCTGCGACCTTTTCATCGCCGGCCGCGA
>CAZIKZ010000508.1:0-2058 GCA_964539845.1 uncultured Hyphomicrobiales bacterium | reverse complement strand
GAGCGCGAGATAGGCCCCGTCGCCTCCATAGTTGTTGAGGGTCGTGGTCAGCGTCACCGGCCGCGCCATGGCGAGACCGGGGAGCGTGAGCGCTGTGGTGAGCGCGAGCGTTGCGAGAAGCGGTTTCATCGCGTGGGTCCTTGTTCCGAGAATTGCGGCCGGGGGAGGCTCAGTTCACCTGAACCTGCGGAGGAGCGCCGTTTCCGAAGAGGCCGTTCTGCTGCGGCGCGACGGTGCCGGCGGGCGCGGGATTGCGGGCGCCACCACGGCCTGCGTCATCCTCGTAGTCCATCTCGACGACTTGCAGTGTCGCCGGATCGAGCTTGACCTCGATCCCCCGGCCGCTGCCGTCGCGGCCCTTGATCTCGTAGCAGCCATCGTCGATCTCGAAGTCTCGCACGGTCCAGCCATTCTGCTCGGCCACCTGCATCGCGGCCTCGCGCGGCTGCCACCGGTCGCGCGGTGCCGAACAATCGTCGTCATCGGCAAGCGCGGCGCCCGCGGGCAAGAGGGCGATGACGGCAAGTGCGGCTAGGGTCTTTCTCATGGCAGGGTCTCCTTTCGTCTGCTGAGATCAATCTGGAGAGCCGACCTGAGGTCATCCTGACGGAGCCGCGCTTTGCGCTTCAGCCTGGCGTCAGGAAACACACAGACGAAGGGCCGGCTTGTTCAGCCGGCCCCTTGTCCTGTCTCGCTGTGCCGCTGAAGGTTGGCTCAGTTTCCCTTCGGGAGCGGGCGTGGATTGCCGACATCCATCATGGGAAGCGGCTCGGACCCATAGAGCGGACCCGCCGTCGCGGGAAACTCGAAGGTCTCCCCGAATGCTGACGCCTGTATCGAGCTGACGAACAGCGCAGCGGGGTAGAGCACTTCGAGGTCACTGGTCTCATGCCAGATCATGCGCTCGGCCATGAGGGTGACTTCGGACTGGCCGGATTCTTCCGCAGCGGCGTAAAGCTCGACCAGTGCGTGGATGAGAACTGCGTCGCCCTCGTAGAGTTGGGACAGTTCCGCCTCGAGGGTCATCCGATCGGGCGGATCCGCCACCGGCACCGACTCTCCGGCCGCTGTTGCATCGGCCCAGCCCAACAGCGGCAGGACCAGCCGTTCCTGTGCCGCGTTCTGCGCCGCCAGCAGGTCGGCCGCAATGCGCGCGGCGGTGCCTATCGCTCCCGGGGCAGCGGCGACCTTTCCCAGTTGCGCCTCGAAATCCGCGTGGACGGCCCTCAGCGCATAAGGCGCATCGTAGGGAGCAGCGATTGCCGGCGCGGCGAGAGCCGAGGTGACGGCGATGATGATAAGTTTGATTTGCATGACAGCCTCCTCTGGTCATGAGAACAGATTGCGCCGGCATGCTGAGGGCTTCCTGACGGGTGAACAATTTCCGCTTCAGCATGGCGTCAGAAATGAAAACGCCGCGCCGAGGGGCGAGGCCAATGGAAGGGAGAAACAGGATGGGCGGATTCGGCGTGCTGCCTACGCCTGTCAGTCGCGGCGGCGCCGGTCGTCGCGGCGATCGTCGTCGTCCTCGTATTCGAACTCGATCACCTCCAGCGTGGCAGGATGGACCGTCACCTCGATCCGGCGACCCTCGGCATCGTTGCCGTCGATTTCGTAGCAGCCGTCGTCGATCTTGATGCGGCGCACCGTCCAGCCGTTTTCCTCGGACAGCCGGGCGACGGCGTCGCGCGGCTGCCAATCGGCCATCGGCACGAAGCAATCGTCGTCCGCCAGCGCGACACCCGCTGGGAAAACCGTGAGAAAAGTGAGAATTGTCACTGTCTTCTTCATGGGCCAAACTCCTCGGTGCGGCCATCTTGATGCACTTCATGCACGGCGAAGCTGACGGCAGCCTGAAGGGACTTTGCCCACCGCTTCAGCTTCGTGTCAGCCAGACGGATCATCGAGGGTCATCCGGAAAGGATCGTGGACGACCATGCGCATCCTGCTGATCGAGGACGACACGACTCTCGGCGCCGCAGTGCGCGACCAGATCGCGGCAAATGGCCAGTCGGTGGACTGGGTCACGCGGCTCGACGCCGCGGGCGACGCGGTGAA
>CAZIKZ010000507.1:0-2063 GCA_964539845.1 uncultured Hyphomicrobiales bacterium | reverse complement strand
GCCGCGCGTGGCGGCCGAATCATTCTGCTGACCGACGCCAGGGGCGCGGCCGAGGCGGCGATGCCGGGCGTGACCACCATCACGCTCCCCGATATGCCGACCTCGGTGACCCCGCTGGTTTATGCGCTCCCGGTTCAGCTTCTGGCCTATTATGCTGCGGTTGCTCTGGGGACTGATATCGACCAGCCGCGGAATCTGGCCAAGTCCGTGACCGTGGAATAATCGGGCACAGATCGCCGCAAAGCGCTGCGGCTGGGCTATAAGCGGCAGACGAGTGTGGTGGTTCGGAAATCCGCTTTGTTCTTGCCGCGCGCTCTTCAAGCGGATTTCCGAACCACTAGAATCATCGATTTGCTAGTGTCCTTCGAATCCGCAGTCCGCTCACGAGCAAGCCGCAGATTGAAGCGGACTTCGGATTCGGGACACGAGGGGACCTCCGAAAGCCGTGCATGACTGACCAGACGCCACCGGACATTATCGAAACCGACCTGCCGCCGCACGGCCTGGGCGCGCGGTTGCGCAACTATTTTCTGACCGGCCTCGTAGTTGCCGGGCCGCTCGCGATTACCGCCTGGCTGATTTCAGCCTTTGTGACCTGGGTCGACGACGCCGTGCGCCCGCTGATTCCGGAGATGTATCGCCCGGAAACCTACCTGCCATGGAAACTCCCGGGCTCGGGGCTGGTGATCGCGCTGATCGCACTGACCCTGCTCGGTTTCCTGACGGCGAATCTTGTGGGTCGGACGCTGATTCAGCTCGGCGATCACCTGATCGACCGGATGCCGATCGTCCGGCCGATCTACAAGACGGTGAAGCAAGTCTTCCAGATGCTGTTCTCGAAATCCGGGACGAGCTTCCGCAAGGTGGGCCTGGTCGAATTCCCTGCGCCCGGCATGTGGTCGCTGGTTTTCCTCTCGCAGCCGCCAAGTCCCGAGGTGGCGAGCCGCTTGCCGGGTGACGACGACCACATTTCGGTATTCCTGCCCTGCACACCTAACCCGACAACTGGATTCTACTTTTACGTTCAGCGCAAGAATATCATCGAGCTTGAGATTCCCGTTGAGCAGGCAGCGACCCTGATCATGTCGGCCGGCATGATCCAGCCGGGTGCGCCTGTGCCCAACGGAAACCAGGGGACACTGGCTGCGATGGCTACTGCGGCGCGAACCGCTCAGGCCGCGCGCGAGGACAAGACGAAAGAGCCTGCTGCGTAACGCGTGCGTGTTCTTATCAACGGGGAGACGGGGCGATGAACTTTAGTGAAGCCATTAGATCTGGCTTTCAGAATTATGCGAATTTTTCCGGACGCGCACAGCGTTCGGCCTTCTGGTTCTGGATTTTGTTCTGCGTACTTGCCGGGATCGTGACCGGCGTTGTCGACATGGCGATTTTCGGATCCGACAGCTGGATGCCGATCAACTCGCTGTTCACGCTGGCGACGATCATTCCTAATCTTGCGGTCGCCGCGCGCAGGCTGCACGACATCGACCGCACCGGCTGGTGGCAGTTGCTGCACTTTATTCCGCTGATCGGGACGATCGTCCTGATCGTGTGGTGGTGCAGCCGCGGCACGCCCGGTAACAACCGCTTCGGGCCGAACCCGCTCGGTGAGTGATCACCCGGCGTCGATCAGCCTGATCGCGTCGTCGCGCTCGAACAGGTAGAGCAGGACACGCAACGCTTGGCCGCGCTCGCTTGCGAGCGCGGCATCGCGTGCCAGGATCAGACGCGCGTCGTCACGCGCGGCCGGGAGGAGATGCCCGTGCGCCTCTGCGGAGGCGATCCGGAACGCCGGCATGCCGCTCTGACGGGTGCCGAGCACGTCGCCTTCGCCACGCAGCTTGAGGTCTTCTTCGGCGATGCGGAAACCGTCTTCGGTCTCGCGCATGATGGCCAGCCGCGCCTTGGCGGTCTCGCCGAGCGGCGCCCGGTACAGCAGGAGACATGTCGACTTGCCGTGCCCGCGCCCGATGCGCCCGCGCAACTGGTGAAGCTGGGCAAGCCCGAAACGTTCGGCATGCTCGATCACCATGACCGTCGCTTCCGGCACGTCGACGCCCACT
>CAZIKZ010000506.1:0-2125 GCA_964539845.1 uncultured Hyphomicrobiales bacterium | reverse complement strand
GGCGCGGCAAGACGCGCAAACTTCCATCAAAGCCCCATTATTGGGCTTCGATCCCGAGCTCCTGCGTGGTTTTTGCCCAGAGCGCGAGCTGCGTCTTCAGAAACCCGGCCGCCCGGGCCGGACTGCCTACGCCTTTCGGATCGATCTCAAATCCGAACTTGGGCGCAAGCTCGCGCACCTGGGTGTCACCCACCGCGGCGTCGAGGGCCGCATTCAACTTATTGACGATGTCGGCTGGCGTCCGGGCCGGGGCCACGACCATGAACCAGCCGGGAAAATCGAAGCCGGGCAAAGTCTCGGCCACGGCCGGAATATCCGATCTTGCCCGGACTTGCCTTGTCGAGCGCGATCAGTTCGGGAAGCGTCTTCACCGGCAGGCCGGGATTGACCACCTGATGGCTGCGCGGAAGCTTGCGATGACAAAAGCGTAAGCGCAGCGGCGCACAGCACGGTGGAACGAACCATGTTGTGTCCTCCCTCGCGCGGCATCTTTTTGTAGTGACGACACAGTCGGCATGCGCCGCATGGAGCGGCATATATGCTGTACCGTATCGTGGTCCACCAGAAACACTGGACGGCGGATCATGTTATCATTAGTGCACGCGGCGACGCAGAAAATGCGATAGAAGCGCAGCGCCGAGCGACCAAGGAGCCACGATGAGCGACCGCAGGCTGAACCCGATTTCCAACGCCGAACTCGAACGCCGCTGGACAATCGTCCGCGCGATGATGCGCGAGCGCGGCCTCGATGCCCTCGTGATGCAGAACAACAACGACTGGCTCGGCGGCTACGTGAAATGGTTCACCGATTTCCCGGCCTATAACGGCTATCCGCGCACGGTGATCTTCCACCTGAATGACGCCATGACCGTCATCGATATGGGTCCGGCGGGCGGACGTCGCGGCTTCGAAGGCCGCCACGCGATCCACCGCGGGGTCGGCGATCTGATCACCACACCGGCTTTCACCTCGATCGCCTATACCGATGGTTATCAGGGCGAGCTTGCGCTCGGCGAATTGAAGCGCCGCGGCTACAAGCGGATCGGCATGCTTGGCGCAGGCGCCATGCCCTATCGCTTCGTCACGCAGATCGAGCAGGGTCTCGCCGGCAAGACCGCGATCGTGGATGCAACCGAAGAGGTCGACGCGATCAAGGCGATCAAGAGCGAGGAGGAAATGGTCCTGGTGCGGCGTTGTGCCGAGATGCAGGACGAAATCTTCGCGCGCGTCTGCAAGAAGATCAAACCCGGCATGCGGGACAACGACGTCACCGCGCTCGCGCAACACGAGGGACGGTTGCTCGGTTCCGAACAGGGCCTTTTCCTCGGCTCGTCGGCGCCGCTGGGGGAGCCGGCGAATTTCGTCGATCGCTATTTGCAGGGACGCGTGTTGCAGAACGGCGAACATTTCGCGCTACTGATCGAGAACGCGGGACCCGGCGGCATGTATACCGAGATCGCCCGGACTATGGTGTTCGGCAAGGCCACCAACGACCTGCTCGACGGCTTCGAGAGCGTGAAGGAAGCGCAGGCCCATACCCTATCGAAGATCAAGCCGGGCGTACCGGCCCGCGACATCGCCGCTGCGCATGATGCATACATGGCCGCGCGCGGCGTCGGCCCCGAGAAGCGCCTCTATGCGCATGGACAGGGTTACGATCTTGTCGAGCGGCCGCTGATCCGCGCGGATGAAACAATGTCGATCGAAGCCGGGATGAATCTGGCCGTTCATCCGGGCTACGAAACATCCTCGCAATGGGCGGTGATCTGCGACAATTATATTGTCGGCAAGGACGGTCCGGGCGAGTGCCTGCACAAGACGCCGAAGCAGGTTTTCGAACTCTAAGCCGTCATGCGCGGGCATAGTCGTCCGAAGAACGGCATCGCCTCGCTCGCCTATGACCCGCGCATCCATCAATGAAGAACTTTCGTCGATACGATGGATTGCCGGGTCAAGCCCGGCAATGACAGGATTGTTTGACTCTCCGATTGCGCGCTGGCTACATCCCGACAAGCAAGGTGGTTGTATCGTTATGCGATACAGCTATCGCGGAGCGCGCTGCATCAATCGAAACGGGACACATTCGAAATGAAGCCGGACATTTTGTATTTCGGACATTTTCCGG
>CAZIKZ010000505.1:0-2129 GCA_964539845.1 uncultured Hyphomicrobiales bacterium | reverse complement strand
CGAACCGCGCTGGCGCGCGTCGATATTTCTCGAGCCCAGCCGCGCCACCAGATCCCTCAGCGCGAACATTTCCTCAACCGCGCAGAGATCGCCGGCAATCGCACCGATCTTCTCGGGCCGCGTCGCCTTCACCTCCTGTGCAATGACGGCAAAAGCTTCATTCCATGTCGCCGGGCGCAGACGCCCGTTCTCACGAATGTAAGGAGAGTCCAGACGTTGCGCGCGCAACCCGTCGACGACATGGCGCGTCTTGTCGGATATCCACTCCTCGTTCACGTCCTCATTGGTGCGCGGCAGGACGCGCATGACCTCACGGCCACGGGTGTCGATGCGGATCGCGGAGCCGACGGCATCCATCACATCGATCGACTCGGTCTTGTTCAGCTCCCAAGGCCGCGCCGTGAACGCATAGGGCTTCGATGTCAGCGCGCCGACCGGGCAGAGATCGACCACGTTGCTCTGCAACTCGGAGCTCATCGCGTGTTCGAGATAGGTCGTGATCTCCATATCCTCGCCGCGGCCGATGGCTCCGAGCTCCGGCACGCCCGCGACCTCGGTCGCGAACCGGATGCAGCGTGTGCAGTGGATGCAACGGTTCATCGAGGTCTTCACGAGGACGCCGATATATTTGTCTTCAACCGCGCGCTTGTTTTCCCAGTAGCGCGACGTGTCGACGCCGTAAGCCATCGCCTGGTCCTGCAGGTCACACTCGCCGCCCTGATCACAGATCGGACAATCGAGCGGATGATTGATCAGCAGGAACTCCATCACGCCTTCGCGTGCTTTCTTCACCAGAGCGGTCCTGGTGTTGACCACCGGCGCCTCGCCGTTCGGACCCGGCCGGCAGTCGCGCACGGCCCATGCGCACGATGCGACAGGCTTCGGCGATCCCTTCAACTCGACAAGGCACATGCGGCAATTGCCGGCGATCGACAAACGCTCATGAAAACAGAAACGCGGGATCTCGGCGCCGGCGACCTCGCAGGCCTGCAGCAGCGTGTATTCCGCCGGAACGTCGATCTCGATGCCGTCGACCACAAGCTTGGTCATCGTGTGAACTCCTGCGGCATCACTTTCCCCATAGCCAGGCGGCAACCGCGCCGCAGGCTCCGACCGCGGCAGAAAGATAGGCAACCATCGGACCGACGCCCTCCGCGCCCCGCTTCCAGATCGCCGCGCCGAAGGCGCAGAAAATCAGAAACAGCGGAAACATGGCCGCGAACGCCTGCCCCCACGTCATGGTGCTTCCGCGCACGCCGTAGATAAAACCGCCGATAAAGACCAGCGCGCCGCTTGCGATCGTCAGCTTCCCGATCCGTGCGAAATCCGCAGGTGTCCGCTTCAGCGCCCTCTCGGGCGGAACGTATTCGTGCGGCGCTGGCGGGATGTCGTAGGCCATCGCGCTCCCTCATGCCTTCTTCGGCCGGCAATCGGGCGGCAGCACACTCTCTCGTTCCATCGCGGCGCGCACAAACGCGTTGGTTTCCCTGCCGAAGGTCTGAAGGAAGCGCGGATCGTTCGCGAGAGTTTCGCACAGAAACGGCAGCTGGCCCTTCACTTCGTATTCGCACGAGTTGCGCCACTCCGGCTCCTTGGCGAAGGCATAAAGCACCTCGCCACAGGCGTAGAGCAGAGACGACACGAACGACTTGTATTGCTCGAAGATCAACCTGTCGCCCGATCTCAGCTTGTCGTAGTCCGGCGCGCCGAATTGCGGATAACGGATATTGAGATCGGTGTAGGCCAGATACACCTGACGTGCGGCGGTGGCCCGGTTGTTCTGACGGATTTCGCCGACCTGGATCACGATCGCGCCGAAGCCCACCATCGCCACGACCGCCGCCGCGATCTGCGCGATGTTGCCGAAGCGTTGCCACCACTGGCTCTCGGAGGCCATCGCGCATCACTCCGCCGCCACTCTGACCGGATCGGAATGCGGATTCGCCGCGTATTGATCGATACGCTCTTCGATCTCGTGACGGAAATGCGCGATCAGCCCCTGGATCGGCCAGGCGGCTGCGTCGCCGAGCGCGCAGATGGTGTGGCCCTCGACCTGCTTCGTCACATCGAGCAACTGGTCGATTTCGCGTTTTTGTGCGCGTGCTCAGCCGCATGGCGGAAGGCCGCGC
>CAZIKZ010000504.1:0-2135 GCA_964539845.1 uncultured Hyphomicrobiales bacterium | reverse complement strand
GCGCTTCATCTCGCCGCGCTGCGGCGGCACCACCTTCTGGTCGTCCGCGCTGACACGGCCCTTGCCCTCTGGCGCGTTCAGCAAAGCAATACACTGCTTCATGATGCGCACGGATTGCCGCATCTCTTCCATGCGGATGAGATAGCGATCGTAACAATCGCCGTTCTTGCCGATGGGAATGTCGAAATCCATTTCGGCATAGCATTCGTAGGGCTGGTTCTTGCGCAGGTCCCAGACCGCGCCCGAGCCGCGCACCATCACGCCCGAGAAGCCCCACTTCCATGCGTCCTCGAGCGACACCACGCCGATATCGACGTTACGCTGCTTAAAGATGCGGTTGCCGGTCAGCAGTGTGTCGATGTCGTCGACCGTCTTCAGGAACGGATCGCACCATGCCTCGATATCGTCGATCAGCTTCTGAGGCAGATCCTGATGCACGCCGCCGACGCGGAAATAGGCCGCGTGCATGCGCGAGCCGGATGCGCGCTCGTAAAACACCATCAGCTGCTCGCGCGGCTCGAAGCCCCAGAGCGGCGGCGTCAACGCGCCGACGTCCATCGCCTGCGTCGTGACGTTGAGCAGATGCGACAGGATGCGACCGATCTCGGAATAAAGAACGCGGATCAGCTGGCCGCGCCGCGGCACTTCGAGACCGAGCAGCTTTTCCGCTGCAAGGCAGAAGGCATGTTCCTGATTCATCGGCGCGACGTAGTCGAGCCGATCGAAATACGGGATCGCCTGCAGATAGGTCTTCTGCTCGATGAGTTTTTCGGTTCCCCGATGCAGCAGCCCGATATGCGGGTCGACGCGCTCGACGATCTCGCCGTCGAGTTCGAGCACCAGCCGAAGCACCCCGTGCGCCGCCGGATGCTGCGGACCGAAGTTGATCGTGAAATTGCGCTCACCGGAGGTTTCGGCCATGTTTCTTCTTACCCTTTGGCCTCATCGCCACCAGGCGCAAACTGAGCGAACACTTCCGCACCAGTCATGTTGTGTGTTTTGTTGGCGAAGTCGTAGTAAGCAGGCTTCTCTTCGATGAAGATCTGGCTGGTGAACGCGAGATCCTTCAGATCGTCGAATGCCTCGGCGGACACGAAATACATGTCTTTTCCGGACAGGCGGTAATAAAGCGGCGTGCCGCATTTTCTGCAGAAAGCGCGCTCGGCCCATTCCGACGACTTGTAGATTCCGAGGTTCGACGTGTCCTCGATCTTCAGCGTGGCGCCGCAATCACGCACGAGGAACGGACCGGCCGACCAGCGGCGGCACATGCTGCAATGACACGCGCCGACATCGCGATCCGCCGGAGCCGCTGTAAACCGCACCGCCCCGCAAAGGCAGCCGCCGGAAGAGGTTGCGCTTTCTGCCATCAGGAGCCCTTCCCGCCAGCCTTCTCGTCACCCGGAAGCCGGTAGTCCGCGCCTTCCCACGGCGACAGGAAATCGAAATTGCGAAATTCCTGGTTGAGCCGCACCGGCTCATAGACAACGCGTTTCAGTGAATCGTCGTAGCGCACCTCAACAAAGCCGGTGAGCGGGAAATCCTTGCGCAGCGGGTGGCCTTCGAAGCCGTAATCGGTGAGAAGCCGCCGCATGTCCGGATGGCCGGTGAACAGCACGCCATAAAGGTCGTAGGTCTCGCGCTCGAACCAGTCGGCGCCGGGAAACTCGTCGATGATGGACGGCACCGGCGTGGTCTCGTCGGTCATCGTTTTCACGCGCACGCGCGCGTTCTGCTTCGGTGACAGGAAGTGATAGACAACGTCGAAACGCTGCTCGCGTTGCGGATAATCGACTGCCGTCACGTCGATGAAATTCCAGAACTGACAGTCCGGATCATCGCGCAGGAAGCGCACCACCTTCACGATATCGGCCGCGTTGGCATGGACGTTCAGTTCGCCATAGGCGATCTCGTAGCCGGTGACGGCGCCCGGCAGCCCCGCGCTGATCGTTTCTCCGATCGCCTGCAGTTTCTCGCTCATGCCTAGCGCTCAATCGTTCCGATCCGCCGGATCTTCTTTTGCAGGAGCATCACCCCATACAGCAGCGCCTCGGCAGTGGGAGGGCAGCCGGGCACGTAGATATCTACGGGCACGATGCGGTCGCAGCCGCGCACAACCGAATAGGAATAGTGGT
>CAZIKZ010000503.1:0-2158 GCA_964539845.1 uncultured Hyphomicrobiales bacterium | reverse complement strand
AGTTCGTTGTCGTAGAGGCCGGCTGTGGAGCCCACGCTCGTGCTCAACTGGATGTTGTCCACCAGCACCTGTGAGCTGCCACCGCCGCCTTGGGCGATTTCGATGCTGAGCTGCTCGCCGGCAAGCGCCGCCGAAATCGGGCCGGTGCTCAGCGCCACACTGGCCCACTGTCCGTCTGCCGGGGTTGGCAGCGTGATCTCGGCGAGCACCTCTCCGCCAAGCGTCACAAGACGCGCAACACCGCCGCCGAAGGATTGGTCGATCCGGTCGCCGACATTGAACGTCAATTCGTAGGTTTCGCCCTCTTCGAGGGTCACGCCCGTATTGCGGACAAGAGCTGCGCCGCTATCGAGGAACACGACATTGCTGCCATTGAGGCCGGATTGATCGATCACCGCCGCAGTCGGCGCGTACAAACCACCAAAGCCGCTGACGATATCCCATCCCTGGGGATCGATCTGGATCCAGTTGCCGAGGGCTGGGTCCACATTGACGCCCGGCGTATCATCCGCCAGCGAATCCGCTTCGAAGCTTGTATTCGACAGTGCGATCGCGCCACCGCCGGCGTTTAGACCGATCTCGCTGTCGGGATCCGCTGTGAGCATCATCCCCTGAGAGCTGATCGGATTGGCCGTATGCGCGATATCGTCGAGGAAGGCATGGCCGATGCGGGCCGCCAGGGCGGTACTCACGCCGGTGCCGGATGGCGTACCCGGAATGATACCCTCGATCAATCCGGACGGAGTGCCATTCGAGTTAATACCGGTAACGAGCTGCGGTAGACCGTTGGCACCGCGGATGAACTCGCCATAGGCGTCGGTATAGATCAGCGGGATGTTCAGCGCGTCGGCGTCAGTCAGTTCGATGCCAAGAAATTCGCGCGCCTGCTTCTTCACATCTCCCCAAGTGGCGAGACCGCCACTGGCACCTTCTAGCAGCTTGCCGGTCGCAACGGGCACGCCGCCGACCATGTGGTATTCGCGCAGGAAAACCTGATGCGAGGCATGCGACGTATAGGTCTGGTTCTGGTCGATGAACGGCGTCGTCACATTCAGCTGCGTCGGAACGCCGTTCTCGTCGGTCACCGTCGTCGAGCGCGTCAGGACCATGAAACGCAGATGGGCCGGCAGATCGTCGGCAGTGTTGGGCAGCCCGTCCGCACCCAAGACAAGCGGATCGTCGTCTTTCAGCGGGATAAAGACCGTACCGTTGCCGCCCTTGCTGATCAGATCGAGGCCGTGGTCGAAGAATTGTCCGAAGAACGTCATCCAGGCGTTGAACGGCGCGGAGATGCCTTCGTCCGGCGCGACGTTCGGGATGACGAGGGAACCGTTCTCGTCGAAGATGATGCCCTTCTCTTCAGCCAGCGCGATGAAGGCGGCTTCCGGGTTCGCTGCGAACGCATTGGCCTGATCGAGGGCCGCGCCGAGTTCAGCCAATTCCGTCGCTGCGTCCTGAATATCATTAATCAGATCAGCAATGACGAGTGGATCGGTACTGGTATTTGCAGCGTAAGCCGCCACCGCGGCATTAACGGCCGGGAGCGCCGCATCGAACGCAGCCTGCGCAGCGGCAGCCATTAGCGTAGCGTCCGCCTGCGTGACCCGTGCGGCCATAAGCTCCGCAAGATCCTCGTAGGGATTCTCTGACTCCGCGTACACCAGCGCCGCATAGAGCGCCGCCGGATTGTTCGGGCTCATGTCGGCGACGAGGTTCGAGATGATGCGCGGATCAGCGTCCACCACATTGCCGGTATGGCCACCGTTCGTGCCGGGACCGGGGAATGTCGACGTGCCCTGGTTGACGCCGTAGTCGGTGTTGGTGACGGACTGAAGCGGTCCAGGCCCAAACGAGAACGGGGCCTCCGGTCCGCCATCGATATAGTTCGGAGCAAAGAAGCGCGGCATCGGTTGGTCGGCGGCGCCCCAGAGCTCACGGCCTTCCATGATGTTGTTGTAGCTGCCGTCGACGGTGCGGAGGCCAAAGGGGGTCTTCGGATCGGGGATCGCACGCGCGGCGCCGGCGCCGAGCGCACCGATATAGGCGCCAGTCACCGGATCGTATTGGTTGGCGGCCGTGATGACCTCGCCATTGGCGTCAAGGCGGATCTCCGTGAGAGCCGCGCCATTCGAATGCGCTTCCGCAATCTTGATCTGCT
>CAZIKZ010000502.1:0-2161 GCA_964539845.1 uncultured Hyphomicrobiales bacterium | reverse complement strand
AGGGCGAACAGAATGATCCGGCAAATCGGCAAGCGTTTCGCCACCACGATCCCGTCCATCATTGGCGTGATCATCGTCACGTTTCTGCTGACCCGCGTGCTGCCCGGCGATCCGGCCGCCTATTTCGCAGGTCCCGCCGCGACCCCGCAGGCGATCGAGGAGGTCCGCAAGTCGCTCGGGCTCGACAAGTCACTGCCCGAACAATTCGTCCGCTATGTCACGGAACTGAGCAGGGGTGATTTCGGCAAGTCGCTGACCTCCGGCCAGTCGGTGCGAAGCGACATCGCTGCGCGGCTGCCGGCCTCTGCGGAACTGACGCTGGTCGGCCTCATCATCTCGATGCTGATTGCGGTTCCGCTTGGGATCGCGGCGGCAGTGAAACAGGGGTCATTGGTCGACCATGCCTGCCGCATGGTCGCGACCGCGGGTGTGTCGCTGCCGGTGTTCTTCACCGGCCTGCTGCTGGTTTATTTCTTCTATTACATCCTGGGATGGTCGCCGGCACCGCTCGGACGGCTGGACGTGTTCTATTCCGCGCCACCGCATGTGACAGGCTTTTATCTCATCGACAGCCTGATCGCAGGCGAGTTCGAGACCTTCCGCGCCTCGTTCGCTCAGCTGATCCTGCCGGCGGCGACGCTTGCGATCTTCTCGCTCGCGCCGATCACACGCATGACGCGCGCCTCGATGCTCTCCGTTCTGTCATCGGACTTCGTGCGCACCGCGCGCGCCAATGGGCTGACGCCGCGCACCGTGATCGTCACCTATGCCTTCCGCAACGCCATGCTGCCTGTGATCACCACGCTTGGCATGGTGTTCTCGTTCCTGCTCGGCGCCAACGTGCTGGTGGAGAAGGTGTTCGCCTGGCCCGGCATCGGCTCCTACGCCATTGAGGCCCTGATCGCGTCCGATTTCGCGCCGGTGCAGGGCTTCGTTCTGGTTATGGCGATCATGTACGTCCTGCTCAATCTGATGATCGATCTTCTGTACGGCGTGATCGATCCGCGCGTGAGGCTTGAAGGATGAACCAGCGTCCCGATCTCGAGACCGCCCATATTGCCGCGACCGACGGGCCGCTCGTGACAGCCGCTGCCGTAGCCGGCTCCGCGACCGCAGCGATGGCACCCGCGCCAGCGAAGCAAACCTCGGTGCTTTCGCATGCCCGATACGTGATTTCGGAAAATCCGGTCACGGGTCTGGCCTTCGCATTGTTCATCCTAATTTTGATCTGCGCGATCTTCGGGCCGTGGATCGCCCCTTACGACCCGCTGGCGAGCAACACGATGTCGGCGCTGCAGGCGCCGTCTGCGAAACACTGGTTCGGTACCGACCAGCTCGGCCGCGATATCCTGAGTCGGGTGATGGTGGCGGCGCGCCTCGACATGTTCATCGCGGTAGCCTCGGTCGCACTGGTCTTCGCGCTCGGCGGATTGTCCGGCACCGCGGCCGGCTTCTTCGGCGGCTGGACCGACCGGATTGTCGGGCGCATCGCCGACACCATCATGGCGTTCCCGCTCTTCGTGCTTGCGATGGGCATCGTGGCCGCGCTCGGCAACACCGTCACCAACATCGTGATCGCGACTGCGATCATCAATTTCCCACTCTATGCCCGCGTTGCGCGCGCAGAAGCCAATGTGCGGCGCGAGGCCGGTTTCGTGCAAGCCGCACGGCTGTCCGGCAATGGTGAGTTTCGCATTCTGCTGACGCAGATCCTGCCGAACATCATGCCGATCATGGTGGTGCAGATGTCGCTGACCATGGGCTACGCCATCCTGAATGCGGCCGGTTTGTCCTTTATCGGGCTTGGCGTGCGTCCGCCGACGCCCGAATGGGGCATCATGGTCGCGGAAGGTGCGGGCTTCATCGTGTCGGGCGAATGGTGGATCGCGTTCTTCCCCGGCGCCGCGCTGATGCTGGCGGTGTTCAGCTTCAACCTGCTGGGCGACGGTCTGCGCGACATCGTCGATCCGCAGCGGAGGACGTGACATGGGCCAAGTGTTGTTGTCCGTTCGTCGCCGCGAAAGCGGGGATGACCGGAGGATGGGGGACGCACGATGACGGCGACCACGTTGTTGGACGTCCGCGATCTCACCGTCGAATTCATGACCCGCCGCGGCGTCGTGACCGCGGTGAAGCAGGTTAATGTGACGGTGGCCAAGGG
>CAZIKZ010000501.1:0-2172 GCA_964539845.1 uncultured Hyphomicrobiales bacterium | reverse complement strand
GCAACGGCGCCGCCTGCCACGCGCAGATGTATACGATGGGGACTGTACTGCGGCATGGCAGCGATGCCCAGAAGCGCGCCTGTCTGCCGGAAATCGCGCGCGGCGCATTGCGCCTGCAGGCGTTCGGTGTCACCGAGCCGACGTCCGGCACGGATACGCTGTCGCTCCGCACCACCGCGATCCGCGACGGCGACGATTACGTGATCAACGGGCAGAAAATCTGGACCTCGCGCGCGGAATTTTCCGACCTGATGCTATTGCTGGCGCGCACTACGCCACGCGACAAGGTGCAGAAGCGCACCGACGGTCTGTCCGTGCTGCTGATCGACATGCGTGCAGTCAAGGGCAAAGGCCTCGAAATCCGCCCAATCCGGACGATGATGAACCACGCCACCACGGAAGTGTTTTTCGATAACATGCGTGTACCGGCGTCGTCGCTGATCGGCGAAGAGGGCAAGGGCTTCCGCTACATCCTGTCCGGCATGAATGCCGAACGCATCCTGATCGCGGCCGAATGCATCGGC
Organism: uncultured Hyphomicrobiales bacterium; assembly: GCA_964539845.1. Taxonomy (GTDB): domain Bacteria; phylum Pseudomonadota; class Alphaproteobacteria; order Rhizobiales; family Xanthobacteraceae; genus Pseudorhodoplanes. The sequence continues at coordinate 1,648 of CAZIKZ010000501.1, read as the reverse complement.
GATGCGAAATGGTTCATCGGCAAGGCTTCGGCTTATGCGAAGGAGCGCAGCGTGTTCGGGCGGCCGATCGGTCAGAACCAGGGTGTGCAATTTCCGATCGCGCGCGCCTATGCGCAGATGCGCGCGGCCGAACTGATGGTGCGCGAGGCCGCCGTTCGCTACGAGAGCGGCGCCGATATCGGCGAGGAAGCAAATATGGCGAAGCTTCTCGCCGCAGATGCATCGTGGGCGGCGGCCGATATGTGCGTGCAGACCCATGGCGGTTTCGGCTTCGCGGAAGAATACGATGTCGAGCGCAAGTTCCGCGAAACGCGTCTCTATCAGGTGGCGCCGATCTCGACCAACCTGATCCTGTCCTACATCTCCGAACACGTGCTCGGCCTGCCGCGTTCGTATTGATTGAGACCGTCACGCATGTCCCACACCGCCGCCGACATCATCCGCCTGCTCGAGCTGAAGCCGCATCCCGAGGGCGGGCATTATCGCGAGACCTTCCGGGATACGCACACCGACCACGCCGGGCGCGCGGCTTCGACCGCGATCTATTTCCTGCTGGCACGTGGCGAGCGTTCGCATTGGCACCGGGTGGATGCCGTCGAGACCTGGCACTGGCATTCCGGCGCTGCGCTGCAGCTCGAAATCCATGACAACGGAACACGCACGACCGTGATGCTCGGTTCTGATCTCGCTGGCGGCGAACGGCCCCAAGGCGTGGTGCCGGCGCGCGCGTGGCAGGCAGCCGAGTCGCTCGGCGATTGGACGCTGGTCGGCTGCACGGTCGCACCCGGCTTCGAGTTCAAGGGGTTTGAACTCGCGCCGAAGGGCTGGTCGCCCGATTAGCGCGTCATCACGCTTCCGGAATAACCTGACCGCGCGTGCGCAGCGCCGTCCGATAGACGCGCGGCCCGTAATAGCTGAGCCGCGGGGTCAGCAACCGGAGCGCCGGCAGCATCACCAGGCCCGCGATCGCCGCCTGCAGCGTTGTGCACGCAATCGTCACGGTCGCGGCTTCGAACGGTGTGAGCTGTAGCGGCTCCGCGTAGCCCGCGACTGCCGATGCAGCGATGTGGCCGATGCCCCAGGCAAATCCGGACATGATCGTCCAGCCGAGCAGGCCAAAGGCCGCGCGCCGCAGGCTCAATGCTTCGGCGGCGCCGATCACGATGCCATACACGAAGCCTGACAGGATAACCGGTATCGCTGCACGCGCTGCCGCGGGCAGATTTTTTGCTGCCTCGAAGGCATTGGCCAGCGACTCCGGCACCGGTGGCGTGAAGTACAAGGTTATGAGGGTGATGGCTGCGCACCATGTGAGCATGGAAAAGCGCGCGAATTTCTCGCGCAGCACGCAGCCGCGCAGATATCCGAAGGTCAGGCCGAAGGCTATTGCGACGACGACGGTCGACGCGAATGTCTCATGCGATGGATCGATCCACGGGATGACGCCGGCCAATGCGGTGGCTGCGGCCGCCGCTGCGAGACACACCAGCTGCGCCAGCGGATAGGCGAGAAGCCAACGCTTCGCTCGTCCGGACGAGGATTGCTCGCCCGAAACGCCGTAGGAATAGGACATAGCCGTGCCTCCGGCACTGTGATGCCCGTTGGTCGCTGATTCGTGCAAAGAAGTTCAATCATACTTCGACAACGC
>CAZIKZ010000500.1:0-2175 GCA_964539845.1 uncultured Hyphomicrobiales bacterium | reverse complement strand
ACGGTTGCGCTCCGGCCGCTGCCTCGGCTCGCCTGGGACGTGCCGGCCATCGTGCCGGTCAAGCTCATCCTGCACCCGATCATCGTGTTCTTTATGCTGGCCTGGTTCGGGCCGTTCAGCGCGTCCTGGACTTACGCTGCGGTGCTGATGGCGGCGTTACCGCCGGCGCTCAACGTCTTCGTTCTGGCGCGCCAATATGACGTCTGGGTCGAGGAGGCATCCGGCTCGATCCTGATCGGTACGATGGTGTCGGTGCTGACGCTGACCAGCGTCATGTGGCTCGTGCAATCCGGTAGGCTGCCGGTGACGCCGTTCTGACCTCGCCACGCAGCCGGCGTGCAAGGTATCCTTGGCCCTCATGGAGCAGGCCCATGCCGCAGCCGCTGTCGGGGATCCGCGTTGTCGACCTGACCAATCTGCTGCCGGGGCCGTTGGCTACATTGATGCTCGCGGAGGCGGGTGCCGAGGTCATCAAGGTCGAGCGCCCGGGCGGCGACGATATGCGCGGCTTTCACCCGCAATGGCAGGGCACCGGCGCGGCCTTCAGCCTGCTCAACCGCGGCAAGATGACCCTGACACTCGACTTGAAGTCCTCCGAAGGGGCAGCAGAGCTTCGGTCATTGATTGAGGGCGCTGATATTCTGGTTGAACAGTTTCGCCCGGGTATCATGGTGAAGCTCGGATTCGACTATGAGGCCGTGCGCGCCATCAATCCGAAGCTGATCTATTGCGCGATCACCGGCTATGGCCAGAACGGTCCGCGCGCGAACGAAGGCGGGCACGACCTGAACTACATCGCCAACACCGGGTTGCTCGCTCTTCAGCCGGGGCCGCTCGACCGGCCGGTTGTGCCGCCGGCGCTGGTCGCCGATATCGCGGGCGGCACCTTTCCGGCGGTGATCAACATCCTGCTGGCCTTGCGTCAGCGCGATCTCACGGGCGAGGGCTGCTATCTCGACATCGCCATGACCGATGCGATCTTCACCTTCGCGTGGCGTGCGCTGTCGGGCACTTGGGCGAGTGGATCGCTTGCGACATCGGGGCAGGGCGAACTGACCGGCGCATCGCCGCGCTATCGGCTCTATCCGGCGAAGGATGGCGGAATCGTTGCCTGCGCCGCGCTGGAGGACCATTTCTGGCAGCGCTTTGCGTTGGTGATCGGGCTCGACGAAAGTCTCGCCGACGACAGGCGCGATCCGGCGGCGACCATGTCCGCGGTTGCTGAGATGATCGCACGCCGCAGCGCAGTGGACTGGGAGCCGGTCTTTGCGAAAGCGGATTGCTGCGTGACCATCATGCGGTCGCTGGATGAGGCTCTGAGCGATCCGCATTTCATTGCGCGTGGCCTGTTTGCGCATCGCGTGCGGGGCGATCAGGGTGCGACGCTCACCGCCTTGCCAGTTCCGATCGATCGGCAATTCCGCGAGCCTGCCGGCAGCGAAAAAGCGTCTCCGCCGCCGCTAGAGTCCTGGCTTTGATGGGATCAAAGCCAGGACTCTAGCTCTTTTTGGTTTGGCGCGTTTTCTTCACGCGAACCGGTATCCACTTCGCTCGAAAACGCTTCTATGACAGGGCTTCACCGCGCATGAGTCGCGGTTGAGCCGCTCGCGGCATGACGCCCTCGCGCATCATCGCGCGCCGCAATGGACCGACGGTATTCAGGAGATGCAGGCCGATCCCACGCAGACTCTGCATAGGAAGGAACCCCGACAGCAGTGACCGGTTCAGCAGGTCGACCGCAATGGTGCGGCTCATGATGTCCGCGCGGCGTTCGCGATCATAACGGTCGATCGCATCCGGTTGCCCCGGATCGTCACGATAATAGGCCGCAATCTCGGCAATCGCCGCGGCATCGCGCAAGCCGAGATTAAGCCCCTGCGCACCGATCGGCGGAAAGCGATGGGCCGCTTCACCGACAAGCGCAATGCGCTCGGCCGCGAACCGTCGCGCACTTTCCATCACCAGCGCAAACGCGCCGTGTCCGGCATTCGCTCTGATCTTGCCGAGAATCGAATGCGAGCGCCGCTCCAGTTCGCGGTCGAGGCCATCGCCCGATAGCGACTGCATGTGTTGCGCATCCGCTTCGCTCACGACGCACACGATACTGGAATGGTCGCCCGGCAGCGGTACGGTCGTGAACGGACCATGCTCGGTGTGAAACTCGGTCGAGATGTC
>CAZIKZ010000499.1:831-2175 GCA_964539845.1 uncultured Hyphomicrobiales bacterium | reverse complement strand
GCGTGCTGATACGCATATCGCAGCAGGTCGCCAGCGCCATGCCGCCGCCGATGCAGTAACCGCGGATCATCGCGATGGTCGGCTTCGGGAAGTCATGCACGCCGGAAAAGGCCTGCTCGGTGGTGGCGTTGTATTTCGCGACGGCTTCTTCGCTGGAGCGCTCGGCTCCAAATTTCGAAATGTCCGCACCCGAGACGAAGGCCTTGCCGCCGGCACCGGTCAGCACGACAACGCGCACCTCCGGGTCGTTGCGGAACTGCTCGAGAATGTCGCGCGTGGCGGCCCACATCTCCAGCGACACGGCGTTATGCCGCTCGGGATTGTTGAAGATCACGTAGCCGACCCCGCCGTCCTTGCGCGAGAGCATCTTGTCGGTCATTTCGAATTCCTCTGTTTTTGTTTCCGCCCTCATCCTGAGGAGCGGGCGAAGCCCGCGTCTCGAAGGACGAGGGCGGCCCCCATGGTTCGAGACGCATCGCTGCGCGCTGCTCCTCACCATGAGGCCGGGTGAATGTCGCGCTAGGTGGCGCCGGCTTTTCTCAAGGCCTCGATTTCATCCTTGCTGAAACCGAACTCGGCCAGCACCTCATCGGTATGCTCGCCGCGCTCCGGCGTGGGCATCGCCACCGTGCTCGGCGTCCGAGACATCGAGAATGGCTGGCGGATCACTTGCAGCGTGCCACGATCCGGCGTGACCATGTCGGTTGCGACACCGATATGTTGCACCTGCTTGTCCGCGAACACTTCGTCCATCTTGTAGATCGGGCCTGCGGCGACACCCGCCGCGTTCAGGCGCTCGATCCAGGATTCGCCGGTGTCGGATGCGAGTGTCTTCTCGATATCCGCGTTGAGTGCGTCGCGATTTTGCAGCCGCAACGCATTGGTCGCGTAATCCGGATGCTGGATCAGGTGTTCGCCGCCGATCGCCTTGCAGAAGCGAACCCAGGTTGGCGACCCGGTGGTGGCGATGTTAATGTGCCCATCCTTGGTCTTGTAGACCCCGGTGGGCACGCTGGTCGGATGATTGTTGCCGGCCTGGCCCGGCACGTCCTTGTCGATCAGCCAGCGGGCAGCCTGGAAATCGAGCAGGAAAATTTGCGCGGCGAGCAGTGAGGTCTCGATATATTGGCCTTCGCCCGATTGCTCGCGTTCGAGCAGCGCGGTGAGGACGCCAAGCGCCGCGAACAGCCCGGCCGCCATGTCGGCGACCGCGGCGCCCGCGCGCACCGGTCCCTGTCCCGGCAGCCCGGTGACGGACATGATGCCGCCCATGCCCTGGGCGATCTGGTCGAAGCCCGGCCATTTCTCGTACGGCCCGTCCTGGCCGTAGGCCGAGATGCTGGC
>CAZIKZ010000499.1:0-821 GCA_964539845.1 uncultured Hyphomicrobiales bacterium | reverse complement strand
CGGGATAATCGATCCTCAGGCGTCTTTTCACGTCCGGACGATAGTTCTCGATCACGACGTCTGCGCGTTCTACGAGCCTTAACATCGTCGCCCGCCCGGCCTCGCTCTTCAGATCGAGCGTGATTGAGCGCTTATTGCGGTGTAAATTCTGAAAATCCGCGCCGTGCCGCGCTCCGCCGATCGGGTCGCCGCCTTCCAGCCGCTCCGGCGCCTCAATCTTGATCACATTGGCGCCCCAATCCGCCAATTGCCGCGCGCATGTCGGCCCCGCCCGCACCCGCGTCAGGTCAAGCACCGTAAAGCGTGCGAGCGCCGTGGATGCGCGGGGGATATTCGTCGAGACCGGCAAGGGTGTTCTCCGAGCGAGGGCGGTTAGCGGGCGCGACAATCCCCGAAGCGGCGGGCAAATTCAACTTGTCCCGGTGGCGGGGCGAACAGCCTTGCGAATTCGGAACGTCAGCACGTCGTCAACCCGGGCCGTGCTTTCCAACACGTCCCCGGTCTGGTTGATCAGGTTCGGGATGTCGATCGCGGCCAGGGGATCGGTGCATTCGACCAGTATCACGTCGCCGGCGGCCAGGCCGCTTAGCACCTTGCGGGTCCGCAGTGCTGGGAGCGGGCATTTCAGGCCGCGCAAATTGATGGTTTTTTCGCTCATCCCCATAGGCTCAGGCTATGCAATCCGAATCTCAGAGGTCTGCAAACGTACAATATTTCAGTAGCTTGACCCAGTATGGGCGGTTCGTCAGAAACGCAACCATGAATGCGGATATAGCCTCTCATCAGCATATCGCTCGGCTGACCCCGCTCGCCGAAGTGCT
>CAZIKZ010000498.1:0-2180 GCA_964539845.1 uncultured Hyphomicrobiales bacterium | reverse complement strand
GCATGGTTCACCACTTCAAGGCGGTGAACGACGCGATCGGAATTCCGATCATCATCTACAACATCCCGCCGCGTTCGGTGGTGGATATGTCGGTCGACACCATGAAGCGGCTGTTCGAACTCAAGAACATTGCCGGCGTGAAAGATGCGACCGGCAACCTCGCGCGGGTGTCGCTGCAGCGCCAAGCGATGGGGGACGACTTTATCCAGCTCTCGGGTGAAGACATGACGGCGCTCGCCTTCAATGCTGCGGGCGGCCATGGCTGCATCTCGGTGGTTTCGAATGTGGCGCCAGCACTTTGCAAGCAACTCCACGACACCACACTTGCAGGCGATTATGCGCAAGGCCTGAAGGTGCAGGATCGGCTTGTCCCGCTGCATCATGCGATTTTCATAGAGCCGGGTCTCGCCGGCGCGAAGTGTGGCCTCTCGCTGCTTGGCCGCGGCAACGAAGAGGTGCGTTTGCCTCTCCTGCCAGTGACCGCCGGCACCAAGGCTGCAATTCAAAGCGCCATGGTGCATGCCGGGCTGTTGAACTAGCCGCGTAAGATCCCGAATGGCAGAGGCGAAAGAGCGTCCGCTCAAGGTGGTCGCCGAAAACCGCAAAGCGCGCTTCAACTATGAAGTCGGCGAGACGTTCGAGGCAGGTGTCGTGCTCACCGGCAGCGAGGTCAAATCGCTGCGCGCCGGCAAGGCGACCATCGCGGAATCCTATGCGGATTCGCGCGCCGGCGAGATCTGGCTGATCAATACCAATATTCCGGAATATCTGCAGGCGGGCCGCGACAACCATTCGCCGAAGCGGCCGCGCAAATTGCTGCTGCACAAGCGCCAGATCAACAAGCTGATCGGCGCGGTCGAGCGGCAGGGCTTCACGGTGGTCCCGCTCAAGATGTACTTCAACGCACAGGGCCGCGCGAAAGTCGAAATTGCTCTGGCCCGCGGTAAGAAGCTGCACGACAAGCGCGACACCCTGAAGAAACGAAGCTGGGATCGCGAGCGCGGGCGTCTATTACGCGGCAAAGGCTGACCCGCGGCGCATTGCGCATCCGCGGGTCGCGTCACATCATCAGGGTACGGCGGCAGCGGCTTAAGAGATCAGGCCATCGCCTTCTTGAAGTTCTCGGCGGCCTTGTCCCAGTTCACGGTGTTCCACCACGCCTTGAGATAGTCGCCGCGCCGATTCTGATACTTCAGATAATAGGCGTGCTCCCAGACATCGACGCCGACGATGGGTTTCGCGGCGAGTTCCATATGTGGCGTGTCCTGGTAAGGCGTGTTGACCACGTCGAGCTTCTTGTCTTTGGTCACGACCAGCCACGCCCAGCCCGAGCCGAACCGGCCAAGGCCCGCCGCATTAAGCTTGTCCATCATCTCGTTGGGCGACTTGAAGTCGCGGTCGATCGCGGCCTTGAGATCCCCGGATGGCTCCTTCGCGCCGCCTGGCGTCATCAGTTCCCAGAAAAATGTATGATTCCAATGTCCCCCCAGATTGTTCCGGACGGGTGTCCGGACATCGAGCGGGATCTTCGACAAATCGCTCAGCAGCGTCACCGGATTTTGGGCCACGTTGGCAAGCTCCGGGTATTTCCCGACGAGACCATTCAGATTGGCGATGAAAGCGCCGTGGTGACGCTGGTGATGAATCGTCATCGTCTGCGCGTCGATATTGGGCTCGAGCGCCTCATAGGCGTAGCCAAGCGGAGGGAGTTTGAAGGGACCGGCCGGTTGGGCGGGCGCGGTCTGCGCCAGTGCGGCCGAACGGCCAAGCAGGCTGCTGGTGGCAACGGCGCCGGCAATCAGTTGCAGGCTTTGGCGTCGGTTCATGGGCGTCCTTCCCTCACAAAATGCGTCCAATGCGTACCCGTGGCAAATGCCGTCGCGTTCTCGCAATGCGCGTATGAACTACGGGCCTGAGCTTACAAGGTTTCGCGCAGGCAAATGCGGGCGGTCACATTGAAGTGAGAGTGATGCGTCGGACCGCGTCATGCATGTCCGGAAGGTGCCCCAAAAAGCAGAACCCCCGGCCTTTCGGCCGGGGGTTCCGTTCAGATCAGGCAATGATCGTCAGATCACGGCCAGAAGCTGCGCTGCACGCGCATCGTGGCGGTCCAGAAGCTCTGGTCCTCGATCGCGTAGGTGCCCGTGGCAAAGTTCGAGATTGCGGCCCCAGGAGTCACG
>CAZIKZ010000497.1:0-2201 GCA_964539845.1 uncultured Hyphomicrobiales bacterium | reverse complement strand
CGGGCCAGCGCTCGCGCCGAAACCATCGGATCGGTGATGTCGCCGGCGGCGGCATCTTTCAGCGCTGAATAGAGAGCAGGGGACACGGTGATGGCATTGCCGTTGAGGCCAAGCCCGAAGGCCGTGATGATAGGCACCTTGACGTGACCGAGGCCGAGACTGGAGGCGATCGCGACTGGCGCCAGCAGATGAGCTGCATCGAACAGGCCGATATTGAGCTTGTCGCGCACGTTGGACCACGACACTTCGCGGACGAGTTCGACATCGAGGCCTTCCTCAGCCGTGAAGCCCTTGTCGACCGCAACGATCAGGGCGGTCGCGTCGACGAGCGGGATAAATCCGATGCGGATACGCGAACCGCTGCTCATTTGAACATCTCCGCGGCGGTGATGACCGATTGCGCGATCTCGGCGATCTTCTTGTTTTCCTTCATCGCCGTACTGCGTAACAGCGCATAGGCTTCGTCTTCGGTCAGTTTCTTCGCCGACATCAGAATGCCCTTGGCGCGGTCTATGACCTTGCGCTCCTCCAGTGCGTTCCTGGTGCGGTCGAGTTCTTCCTGCAGCCTGGCAAATGCGTTGAAGCGCGAGATGCAGGTATCAAGAATGTATTTGATGCGCTCTTTCTTCAGCCCGTCGACGATGTAGGACGCCACGCCGGCATCGACAGAAGCCTGGATCGAGGCGGTGTCGCTCTGGTCGACGAACATGGCGATCGGCCGCTTCACGATGCGGCTGACCTGGAACATCTGCTCCAGCACGTCGCGGCTCGGATTTTCCAGGTCGATCAGGATGACGTCGGGGTCGATCTTGTAGATGCGCGCCAGCAGATTGGTCATCTCGGCGATACGGATGACATCGGTGAAACCAGCCTCGCGCAGGCCTTCTTCGAGGATCGCCGAACGCACCGGGCTCTCGTCCACGATGACGATCTTCAGCAGCAGGTCCATGCCTGAGGTCGTGCTCATCGGCAGGGTGTCACAGGGCCGGATTTCCTAGCGAAATCGGTGGGCATCATGATGCCAAGCGAATGGGCAGACACTGCCATGCGAAATGGCAGTGCATCTGGCCTTTCGCCCCCCGGTCGATCTACAATTCCGGTGAATACGCCGCATGCGCAGGGCAATGCAGGAACGGGGCCATTCAGGTTCCGGCCAGCCCCGCGGCTAGCGGCTAGTAAGGGAGAACCTCAATGTCTGCAGTTTCCGGCTCCGTCGCCCCCATTCGCGGCCTCCATCATTTTGCCTGGCGCTGCCGGGACGCCGAGGAGACCCGGCATTTCTACGAAGACCTTCTCGGGCTGCCGCTCGCCCATGTGATCAAGGCCGACCATGTGCCCTCAACTGGCGAATATTGCCCCTATGTACATGTGTTCTTTGAGATGAAGGATGGGTCCTACATCGCCTTCTTCGACCTCGGCGACAACGAGGCCGCGGTGCCGTCGCCCAACACGCCGGCCTGGGTGAACCATCTCGCGCTGCGTATGGACACGATCGAGGAGGTGCACGACGCCAAGAAGCGGCTGGAGGCGGCCGGCATCGATGTCGTTGGCGTGACCGACCACGGCTTCGTTCATTCGATCTATTTCTTTGACCCGAACGGCATCCGGCTCGAGCTGACGACCGAAACCCTCACCGACAACGAAGCCGCGGAGTTCAAGGCGAGCGCCCATAGCGAGCTTGCGGCGTGGGGCAAGGAAAAGGCGGAGCGCGCGAAGGCACCGGCGGCCTGACGCACTGCGCCCCAACACTGGGCTTACCCTCCCCCTTGTGGGGAGGGTAAAGATCTGAACGGACCCATGCTTGACCATCCGGCCCGGAGCGACGACAAGCGTCATCGCATGAATCTCCATCAGACCTTTACCGTTCCGCCGCCGTCCGCGCGCGCCGATCTCACCATGAAGGACGGCGCGGTGATCCGGCTGCGCCGTTACGGCAAGCCGGGTGCGACCCGCATTGTGCTCGGCCATGGCAACGGGCTTGCGATCAACGCCTATGCGCCGTTCTGGCTGCCGCTCGCTGAGACCTACGATCTGGTTGCGTTCGACATGCGCAATCACGGCGAGAATCCGCTGCATACGCAGGAGGGGCACATCTGGGAGAATTTCTTCTCGGATATCGAGGAGGTGTTCCAGGGCATACGCGCGCAGTTCGGTGAGGCTCGCACAGTCGCGGCGATGCATTCGCTGTCGTCGATGTCGAC
>CAZIKZ010000496.1:833-2203 GCA_964539845.1 uncultured Hyphomicrobiales bacterium | reverse complement strand
AGGGCGAGTTCGGCGTCTATCTGGTCGCCGACGGCACCAACAAGCCCTACAAGTGCAAGATTCGCGCGCCCGGATTCGCGCATCTGCAGGCGATGGATTTCCTCTGCAAGGGCCACATGCTGGCTGACGTGTCTGCGGTGCTCGGCTCGCTCGATATCGTGTTCGGGGAGGTGGACCGGTGAAGTCAATCTCTCCGTTGGTCATTCCGGGGGGCGCCGCAGGCGCGAACCCGGAATCCAGTGTCGCGGAATGGGTCTCTGGATTCCGGGTCCGACGCTTCGCGTCGTCCTGGAATGACGGTGAATAGTCATGGCCGTTCGTCGTCTCGCCCCGAAAGAGCTGCAGCCGAAGGACTTCGTGTTCACGCCCGAGAATCTCGTGTGGGCGCGGGGACAGCTCGAGAAATACCCGGACGGCCGTCAGGCCTCCGCAGTGATACCGCTGCTGTGGAAGGCGCAGGAGCAGGCTGGCGGCTGGGTGCCGGAAGCCGCGATCCGTTACGTCGGCGATTTCCTCAACATGGCGCATATCCGTGTCATGGAGATCGCGACCTTCTACACCATGTTCAACCTCGCGCCGGTCGGCCGCTTCCATGTGCAGCTCTGCGGCACCACACCGTGCCGCCTGCGTGGCGCGGAAGATTTGATTCATGTCTGCGAAAAGCGGATCGGGCATCAGTTCGACGTGACGCCAGACGGAGCGCTGTCCTGGGTCGAGGTCGAGTGTCTCGGCGCCTGCGTGAACGCACCGATGGCGCAAATCAATTTCGATTTCTACGAGGACCTGACAGCGGAAAGCTTTGCGCGCATTCTCGACGATCTCGCGGCCGGCAAGCATGTCGAACCGGGCCCCCAGGTCGATCGCCAGTTTTCCGCGCCGCAAGGCGGGCTGACGTCGCTGACTGATCCCTCGATTTACTCCGTCTCCACGCCGACGAACAAAGGCCCGGCGCTGACCGACAGCAAGGCGAAGAAGCCGGGCGCGGCCGCGAATGTGCGCGAGGCTGCTGTGCCGGTGCCGCCGATCGCTGATTCCTCTGACAAGAGGCGCAAGTAATGCTCGCCGACAAGGATCGTATCTTCAAAAATCTTTATGGCCAGCACGACTGGGGCCTGAAGGGCGCGCGCCAGCGCGGCGCTTGGGACGGCACCAAGGCGATCCTCGAACGGGGGCGCGACGGCATCATCAACGAGATGAAGGCCTCGGGCCTGCGCGGGCGAGGCGGCGCGGGATTTCCGACCGGCATGAAATGGTCGTTCATGCCGAAGGAGTCCAAGGACGGCCGCCCGAACTATCTCGTGGTCAATGCCGATGAGTCCGAACCGGGCACCTGCAAGGACCGCGAGATCATGCGGCACGATCCGCATCTC
>CAZIKZ010000496.1:0-823 GCA_964539845.1 uncultured Hyphomicrobiales bacterium | reverse complement strand
GCACCTCCTGATCGAAGGCTGCCTGATCGCGGGCTTCGCGATGGGTGCGATCGCGGCCTATATCTATGTCCGCGGCGAGTTTATCCGTGAGCGCGAGCGCCTTCAGACCGCGATCAATCAGGCCTACGAGGCCAAGCTGATCGGCAAGAACAACGTCAACGGCTACGACTTTGACGTCTACGTCCATCACGGCGCGGGGGCGTACATCTGCGGCGAGGAAACCGCGCTCCTGGAAAGCCTTGAAGGCAAGAAGGGCATGCCGCGGCTGAAGCCGCCATTCCCGGCCAATGTCGGTCTTTACGGCTGTCCGACCACGGTGAACAACGTCGAGTCGATTGCGGTCGCGCCTGACATCATGCGGCGCGGCGCGGCGTGGTTTGCATCCTTCGGTGCGCCCAACAATGTCGGCACCAAGCTGTTCTGCATTTCAGGGCACGTGAACAGGCCGTGCAATGTCGAAGAGGCGATGAGCATCCCGTTCCGGGAACTGATCGAGAAGCATGCCGGCGGCATCCGCGGTGGCTGGGACAATCTGAAGGCCGTGATCCCGGGCGGGTCGTCGGTGCGCATGGTGCCGGCAGCGCAGATCATCGACTGCCCGATGGATTTCGACTCGCTCTCCAAGCTCAAGTCGGGCCTTGGCACCGCTGCGGTGATCGTGATGGACAAGTCCACCGATCTGATCCGCGCAATCGCACGCATCTCGTATTTCTACAAGCACGAGAGCTGCGGGCAGTGCACGCCGTGCCGTGAGGGCACCGGCTGGATGTGGCGCGTGCTCAGCCGCATGGCGGAAGGCCGCGCACAAAAACGCGAAATCGAC
>CAZIKZ010000495.1:0-2205 GCA_964539845.1 uncultured Hyphomicrobiales bacterium | reverse complement strand
AAGCGGATCGCCGAGCAGAACCGGCCGTTCGCCGCGAAGGATGCTGGTGCAAGTGCGGAAAGCGGCGATCGCGTTACGATCTCGTTCGTCGGCACCATCGACGGCGTGCCGTTCGAAGGCGGGTCGGCCGAGGATGTCGCCGTGCTGATCGGAAGCGGCACGTTCATCCCGGGCTTTGAAGACCAGCTGGTTGGAATTGCCCCCGGCGAGAACCGCAAGGTCAACGTCAGCTTCCCTGAAAATTATCCGGCCCCCACGTTGGCCGGAAAGGCCGCCGAATTCGACGTCACCGCGAAATCGATAGAGGCGCCGAAAGAGGTCGCGATCGACGATGAGTTCGCGAAGTCATTGGGCATGGAGTCCCTCGACAAGCTGAAGGACGCGGTGCGCGACCGCATTCAGCGCGAGCATGATTCGGTGTCGAAGCAGCGCGTCAAGCGGGCTCTGTTCGATGCGCTCGACGAGCGGCATAAATTCCCATTGCCGCCGGCGCTGGTCGAACAGGAATACGAGAATCTCTGGAAGACCGTCACCTCTGAAATGCAGCAGACCAGCCGCACGTTTGAGGACGAAAACACGACCGAGGAAAAGGAGCGCGAGGAATATCGCAGGATCGCCGATCGCCGCGTCCGCCTCGGCCTTCTGCTCGACGAGATCGCGCGCAAGAACGAAATCAACGCCACCGAGGACGAAGTCCGCCGCGCGATCATGGAGCACGTCAGGCAATATCCCGGTCGCGAGAAAGAGCTGATCGAGATGTTCCGGACCAATCCGGAAGCGATCGCGAGCATCCGCGCGCCGCTGATCGAGAACAAGGTGACCGACTTCATCCTCGCGCTCGCCAAGGTGACCGACCAGAAGGTCTCGCGCGAGGAACTGTATCGGAACGACGAAGACGAAAAGGCAGCCTGACGCACTACTGGCGGAATCGGCCGCGCGGTTTACCTAAGCGAAACCCCCGCGGCCTCAGGCTGCCGCGCGTCGTGCTAAGCATGCGCCGCGATTCGCGGGCGCAGGAGAATCCGATGAGAGACCCGATCGATACCTATATGAATTATCTCGTGCCTGTGGTGGTCGAGCAGACCAACCGCGGCGAGCGCGCCTACGACATTTATTCGCGTCTTCTGAAAGAGCGCATCATCTTCATTACCGGCCCTGTCGAAGACGGCATGGCGACGGTTGTGGTCGCTCAGCTTCTGTTTCTGGAAGCCGAAAATCCGAAGAAGGAAATCTCGATCTACATCAACTCGCCGGGTGGCGTGGTGACATCGGGCATGGCGATTTACGACACGATGCAGTTCATTCGTCCGGCGGTGTCCACGCTCTGCATCGGGCAGGCCGCATCGATGGGGTCGCTGCTGCTCGCCGCCGGTGAGAAGGATATGCGCTTCGCACTCCCCAACGCTCGCATCATGGTTCACCAGCCCTCAGGCGGTTTCCAGGGGCAGGCGACAGACATCATGTTGCACGCTCAGGAGATCATCAATCTCAAGAAGCGCCTGAACGAAATCTACATGAAGCATACCGGTCAGCCGCTGAAGAAGATTGAGGATGCGCTCGAGCGCGACTACTTCATGACTGCGGAAGGCGCCAGGGATTTCGGGCTCGTCGACAAAGTGATCGACCGGCGCGTTGAAGATCCTGCGGCGCTCAAGGGCTGATGGCGCGCCGCGCCTTCACCCTCGTTGGGAATTGGGCGGTTTGCTGCCTACATTAGCGAAAGGGTTGAGATCGCAATCCTAGCATGGCCACGGTGGTGGGAGTGCGGTTTCAACAGGCCTTGGGATACCCTGCCTGGGAGGGTCCCGAATCGCGCTGTTATGGCGCATGATTCAGGGCAAGGGCCGGTTATCGTTAATGGATTCTTGATTGTCGTGCCGCTAGCATGCTTCGCTAGTGTGTATAGGGGTTGGAAGGGGGAGGGGTTTCGGGCGCGGTGTGCCCAGGTTGCCACGCTTTGGCCGCCCATCAGGTGTTAGGACTGTGAGCGCCGGTCGCTCACGCGGATGCATACGGAGACTGGAATGACGAAGGTCGGCGGCAGCGACTCCAAGAACACGCTTTACTGCTCGTTCTGTGGAAAGAGCCAGCATGAAGTCCGTAAGCTGATCGCCGGACCGACGGTCTTCATCTGCGACGAATGCGTCGAACTGTGCATGGACATCATCCGCGAGGAGAACAAGTCCTCGCTGGTGAAGTCGCGCG
>CAZIKZ010000494.1:0-2208 GCA_964539845.1 uncultured Hyphomicrobiales bacterium | reverse complement strand
TCACCGCAACAGCTCAAAAAAATAACGAGACATCCCGGGAGGCACCGGAATGTCTCGTTATCATCGACGTAGTGACGGCGTATCGGACGAAGAATCGCCCCCAGCCAATTCAACGAACCGCGGGCAGGTACGGTATCAGGGGGAGTTCCTGCCCAAGTCACGGTCCGACGAACCGTCCGTCGAAACGCATACGCAACTGATACATTCCGACCGGATCACGGCCGGCATCCCAGCGGCCCATACGCCACTCACTGTCGTGAAGACTACGCATGGTTTGTCGTATCGGCGCGGTAACTTT
This sequence comes from uncultured Hyphomicrobiales bacterium, assembly GCA_964539845.1. Classification (GTDB taxonomy): domain Bacteria; phylum Pseudomonadota; class Alphaproteobacteria; order Rhizobiales; family Xanthobacteraceae; genus Pseudorhodoplanes. The sequence continues at coordinate 1,910 of CAZIKZ010000494.1, read as the reverse complement.
CGGTCTCGCCATATTTAATCAACATGCGACTGCGCAACACTCGCGGCAGTTTGGCAACATCGATTGGTATGACCGTAGCAAATGAAAAAGGCCCGGACGTTCCGGGCCTTTTTGCACGTACCTGAATACGAATACGACTTACTTCAGCGCGCCTTCAACGCTGGTGAAGGTCGAGGTCAGCTTGGTGCCGAGACCCTGCACAGCCGCGATGATGGCGACCGAGATGCCTGCAGCGATCAGGCCATATTCAATGGCAGTGGCGCCGGATTCGTCGCTTACAAACTTCTTGAAACAGGTCATTTTGACCTCCCTTGATGAACACGCGACGATGTTCCACTAACTGGTTACCCGCTGCGTTAATTCATTCGGAGAAACGCGGGGGTATTGGAACTCCAGGGTTCTCGATTCCGGCGACTGGTTATCAAGTGCTTTCCGCCATCGCAGAGACCCAGCAAACGTCGCAAATTTTGCGGTCGATTCTCGCAGGTGTCAGCGTCCGGACAGCACGAGGTCGTCGCGGTGGACCATCTCGGTCCGGCCGGAAAATCCGAGTATCACCATGATGTCCGCCGACGAACGCCCGACGATCTGCGCTGCATCTTCTGCATCATAGGCAACGAGCCCGCGGCCGATCTCCGCGCCGTCGAGGTCGCGCACCGTCACCGCGTCCCCTCTTTGGAATGTGCCGTCCAGGCGCTTCACGCCCGCGGGCAGGAGGCTGGCGCCACGACGCAGCGCTGCGACCGCGCCGGCATCGATATGCAATGTGCCCTTCGGTTCGAGCGCACCAGCGATCCACTTCTTGCGCGCCGTAACCGGATTGGCTGGCGTGAGAAACCAGGTGCAACGCCCGCCATCGGCGATCGTGCGCAACGGATGCAGCGTTTTACCCGATGCGATCACCATGTGAGTGCCGGCATTGGTCGCGATCTTGCCGGCCTCGATCTTGGTGACCATGCCGCCGCGCGATAATTCGGATCCGGATGCACCCGCCATCGCTTCGATTTCGGGCGTGATGCGCTCAACCAGCGGCACGAGGTTGGCGTTGGTACCGGAGCCAGGCGGCGCGTCATACAGCCCGTCGATGTCGGAGAGCAGCACCAGCAGGTCTGCGCTCATCATGGTGGCGACGCGTGCGCCGAGGCGGTCGTTGTCGCCATAGCGGATTTCCGTGGTGGCGACAGTATCGTTCTCGTTGATCACCGGCACGCTCTTCCACTCAAGCAGCCGGTCAATGGTGGAACGCGCGTTGAGATAACGCCGGCGTTCTTCGGTGTCGCCAAGTGTCACCAGAATCTGCCCGGCGGTGATGTCGTGCTTGCCCAGCATTTCCGCCCAGATGCGCGCGAGTGCGATCTGTCCGACCGCGGCGGCGGCCTGCGAGTCTTCGAGCGCCAGCGCGCCACGCGGCAGCTTCAGCACCGAGCGGCCGAGCGCGATCGCGCCCGACGAAACCACGAGGATGTCGCGCTTGCCGCCCTGCAGCCATGCGATGTCCTCGCACAGCGCACGCAGCCATTCCTCGCGCAGCCGGCCAGCGGCGGAGTCCACGAGAAGGGACGAGCCGACCTTGATGACGATGCGGCGGAAATCGGCGAGGGCGGGGGTGTGCATTTTTGCAGACATGACGCTCGTTCAGACCTCGTACCCCGGACGCGCACCGCGCGTCAGGAGACGTCGCCGTTCTGTCTCACAGGACAGGCAGTCCTGCAATCACGGCTGCCAGCCGGCCGTATTTTCCGGTGCCGGCTGCTGCTCGGCGCGGTCTTTGTCGATCACATCGAGCAGCGCGCGCAGGACCTCTTTCACGCCCTGCCCCGATTGTGATGACAGCACCAGTGGCGTTTTCTTCGCAGCCTTTTTCAGCGCCTTGATCTGCGCCTTGATCTCATCCTCGGTCATGGCGTCGC
>CAZIKZ010000493.1:0-2211 GCA_964539845.1 uncultured Hyphomicrobiales bacterium | reverse complement strand
GCAGCAAAGACAAGATCGCGCCGAAAAAGCGCGGCCGAAGCAGCGTCCTGCACTATCACCATTTCTCGGTGGTGATGCACAAGGCGCGGCGTATGCCGGTCTTCGCGGCCTGGAATACCGACTACAGCAAGGACGTGCGCAAACTGGCCGGCCGTGAAAAATTCGGCAAGGACAAGTGGATCATCGACAATCGCATGGATGAGAAATACCAGATTCCGAAAGGCTTCTACGATCGATGGAAGATGCTGGATTATGGGCACCTTGTGCGGCGTGACGACAATGCGTGGGGCGCGTCCGAGCCGGAATTGATTTTCGCAAACTCCGATACCTTTCATCTGACCAATTGCACGCCCCAGCACGAAGAGTTCAACAGGGACATGTTTGGCTATCACGGAGTCTGGGGGCGCCTCGAAAATCACATCGCTGCCGAAGCGCGCGGTCAGGATGTGTGCCGCCTGTCGATCTTCAGCGGACCTTTCTTTTCGACAAAGGACTGGAAGCTTGAGGACGAGGAGGCAGGCAATGTCTACGTGCCGTTGTCATTCTGGAAAGTTGTCGTGGCCCCGGCACCCGACGGCGGCGTGCGCGTATTCGGCTTTGTCACGAGCCAGGAACAGGACCTGGAAGATGGCCGTCCCTTCACCGAATTTTCCGCGGAAGGTTTCGAGGACGAACAGCGCTCTCTCGCTGACATCGAGAGAGATTCAATCGTCCGGTTCGACGATGCGCTGAAAGCCGCGGATGTGATGCTCAGCAATCCGGCCGGAACATCCAGCAAGCGCATCGATGACGTGAGCGAACTGTGGATGGGGCGCAAGTAGGGTAGGCGCTGGTCGGCTTGCAGGCGCTGCCTTCGCGTCATCGCGCGCGGGAGAGCCGCTCACTCCACGATCAGCTTCACCATGTCGCCGGGATTGAGCTTGTCGTTGACGTCGAGTCCGTTGAGCACGCGGAAACGCTCCATCGGCTTGTCAGCCACGGCCATGCGTGCGGCGAAGCGATCCATGGTATCGCGGGCGGTTATCGTCACGATCTTGACGCGGAGCGGACGGGCGGAGCGGATTTCCGCGGTCGACATGCGGCGGAAGCTTGCAACGCTTTCGCGAAAACCCCGGTCGAGTTCGGCCGACTTGTTCTTCGCCGCGAAGATGAAGCGATAGACCTCGCTGCCGAACCGGATCGCGTACAGCCGGAAGCCCCATGCTTCGCCCTTGGCGGTCGCGGTGGCGCCGGGGAAGCCGTTGATCGTGACCTCCTCGATCGAGTTCTCGTCGATATTCTCGATCCAGCCGGCCCTCAGGTAATCGGCAAGCTTCTGGTCGGCGGGAATGTGGACGACGTCGAGCCGCAATGCGAGTTCACCGCCGTCCTTCACGCCGAACACGGCCTGCGGCGTATTCTCCAGCACGAAGCCCTCGGGCGCAGTGAACGTGAAGCCGAGTTTCGGATGCAGGAAGCGGCGGCCGCGTACGAAACCCTCGCTCGGGTCCTCGCCATAAACCAGTCCGTCGAGATAACGCAGATACTCGGCGCGGGCGCGCTTGTCGGCGCGAGTTGCATATTGGCGGGCGTTGAGCGTGGCGTTGGCGATGCGTTCCGGTGTCGCCGGATGCGAGGACACGAATTCCTGGGTGCGCGGATCGGCCTTCGAGCCTGCGCGCAATTCCGCATTGCGGCCCATCGAGGTGAGGAAGCGGGTGGCGCCGTAAGCATCGAAGCCGGCACGCGAGGAAATGCCGACGCCGATGCCATCGGCCTCGAATTCCTGGCCGCGCGAGAAGGTGGCGAGCGCGATCTTCGATTTGGCGAGTGCGAGCGCGCTCATCTGCGGATCGCCAAGCACGTCACTCGCCACGCGGTTGACCAATGCGGCCTGACGGATCTGGTCCTCGCGGATCGCGGCGTGGCGCGCGATCACATGCGCCATTTCGTGCGAGAGCACCGAGGCGACTTCGGACGTGTCGTTGGCGAGCGCGAGCAGGCCGCGCGTGACATAGAGTTGTCCGGTCGGCAGCGCGAAGGCATTGACCGCGGGCGAATTCAGGATCGTCACCTTGTAGGTGAGGTCCGGCCGCTCCGATGCGGCGACCAGCTTCTCTACGGTGGTGTTGAGCTGATCCTCGAGGCGCGGATTGGGATACGCGCCGCCATAGACGGCGAGGATGCGGCGGTGTTCGCGTTGTGCGGGCGTGAGTGGCTCGGCGCGCTCGT
>CAZIKZ010000492.1:0-2220 GCA_964539845.1 uncultured Hyphomicrobiales bacterium | reverse complement strand
AACCAGAACAAAGGCATGAACCTGGTCGCGCAACTCCGGATAGCTATTCATCACGTTCAGAAACTCGGCGGCTTTGACGTTTGCGCCATTTCCAACGACCAGCGGCAGATGCGCGACATGCGGCGCAACGAAGGGCTCCACGGTCACGCCATCGCGCGAGATAACGCCGACCCGTCCGTCTTTCTGCCACAGCGCAAAGGCGCGCCGTTCGGTGACCGCGATGTGCAGACGATCCGGGAACAGCTTCAGAATCGTCGCGTCCGCGATCCAGGGATTGGCCTTCAGCCGTGTTCGCGCCGCGTCGGCATCCAGGAACAGCAGGGAGGCACGGCCCGAAATGCCGGCAATGTTGAGAATTTCTTCGCGCGTCAGCTGCTTTTCGCCAGTGAGCGCAATCGATGCGATCTCGAACCCCACGGCATTCGCCCCGGCATCGCGGATCTCTGCGAGTTGCGCGCCGACGGCTTCGGCGTGGCCACCCTTGACGACGCCATAAGTGACGCTTGCCAGCACGAGGGCGAACACTGAAAGCGTCCCGGCCCCGCGCGGAAATACCCGATCAAGGCGCTTCGAGAGGCGCTGCAACGGACCGCCGGACCGACGAAGATCGCCGGACCGTGTTTCCGATTGAGTGGTGCGTTGTCGATCAGCCATCGGCCAGCCCGTCACGCATGCCCGGCGCTGCAAAACATGCAGCGGCGAGCAATCTGACAATGCCTGCGATGGCGTCGCCCAAAAGACACCAAGACCTCCGTCCCCCAGTCGCCGCGCGTCGCAGCGAACAATCCGTGCGCATCGCGCCACGGCGCCCCGAAAGGCAGCCTAGTGCGCGATACGCCTCATCGGGTCAGTCTTCGGCGCGTTTGGTAAAGTTTTGGTAAAAGTTTAACAGATGGTGTGGAAACCCGGATTGCACCCGACGGATATGCCGCCGCGGCGACACCGCGGCATCCGGTCCAGCGCCCCCACTCAGAACGGCTTCTTCGGCGGCTCGGGCTGGAAGACGTTGATGCGGTAGGGGTTGTACGGCATGTGATAGGTCGTCGGGCGGGTCGGCGCGATATCGAGGAACGCGCCCGAACTGGATGCCACCGGCTCCTTCACCCAGCCCTTATGATACGGGCTCTGGAACGTGAGCCGCGCCCGAATCCGGTGAAATTTCCAGGCACCGTCCTCGCGGATATAATCCAGGTCATATTTGGCCCAGTTCCAGTAGGCCGTGAGCTTGTCCTTGCGGAAGCGCGACACGATGCCGGGCGTATGCCAGAGGCCACGGGCGTGCTGGCGGTCCTTGCTGATGTCGATCACGGGATTGACCGCAAGATGCTGCTGCATCCAGCCGGGGCGACGCGTATTGGCGGTCATCGCATTGAAGAAGGTTCTGACCTGGTCGATGCCCTCGAACACACCGGAATCGAATACCTCGATCGAGACGTCCGGCACCTTCTGCGCGAACAAGGCCGGGCATTCCTCGTTCTTCAGCATGTGATAGATGTGCGTGTAGTAGGACGTCAGTTCGCAGATTTCGATATAGTCCTTCGTGACCGACAACTCCTCGACCTGCTGACGCAGCGCCGCGACCTCGGCCCGCAATTCCTCAATCGACATGGACGGCTCCCTGTTTCCCCAAACTCCGTTCATTCCCGCGAAAGCGGGAATCCAGTGTTCTTACTTCTGGGTCCTCGCTTTCGCGGGGACGAGCGGAGATAATATCGCATGCGTCATCGGTTCAGCGATGCATCCTCGATCATCCAGCTCACGAGCTGCTCGAACGAGACGCCCGCATGCGCGGCAAGTTCCGGCACGAGCGACGTCTCCGTCATTCCCGGGATGGTATTGACCTCGAGGCAGGCGAGCCCATCGATCCCGGGCAAGCTGTCGTCGTAACGGAAATCGGCGCGCGTGACGCCGCGGCAGCCGAGCGCATTGTGCGCGGCAACCGTCAGACGCTGCACCGCGCGCGTGATCTCGTCCGAAATCTGCGCCGGCAGCACATGCTCGGAACCGCCCGGCGCATACTTCGCCTCGTAATCGTAGAATTTGACCTTGGGCACAATCTCGATCACGCCGGTGGCCTCGCCTTTCACCACCGCGCAAGTCAGCTCTTTACCTGCGATATAGGTCTCACACAGCACGGCCTCGCCGAAGGTCCAGTCCTCCCGGAATAATTCCTGCGGCGGGTGCTCATGCTTGTCGGTGACGATGAACACGCCGACGCTC
>CAZIKZ010000491.1:0-2248 GCA_964539845.1 uncultured Hyphomicrobiales bacterium | reverse complement strand
CGCGCCCCGATGATGGACCCGATCAGCGCGCCGCACATCATGGTGAGTGCGGCAGGCCAGTCGATGCTGCCCTGGACCGCGAACACCAGCATCGCCACAGCGCCGTTCAGAGCCGCGATCAGGTTTTTGGTAGCGTTGGCCGGCCGGTATTCCCCCGAGGTCGCAAGCTGCAGCACCGCCACAAGCAGCACGCCGAGACCGGCGCCGAAATAGCCGCCATAGACCGAGACCGGCAGCAGCATCGGGATCGAGGTCAGCTTGATCTCGGGCTCGCGGCCATGCCTGGCGAGCGAACGAGCGCGCACCGCAGCACTGATCTGTTCGCCGAACGCGAACAGAACGGTGGCGAAGCCGATCAGTAACGGCACCAGGATTTCGAAGGTGCGGTTCGGTGTCAGCATCAGCAGCACGGCACCAATGCCCGCGCCCACTACCGATGCAAAGACCAGTCCGACAAAGCCGCGGTCGAGCGGCGGCAATTGCGTGCGGTCCGACAAGGCCGCGGTCAGACTGCCCGGCGTCAGCGCGGCGATGTTGGTGGCGATCGCCGAAATCGGCGTCAGGCCGACGGCGATCAGGCTCGGAAAGGTGATCAGCGCCGCGCCGCCTGCGAGCGACGCAATTGTGCCGCCGGCAAGACCGGCGGCACCAAGCAAGGCAGCAGTGGCAATGTCCATGCAGAACTTATCGGTTCACGGTCATTCCGGGACGCGCCGAAGGCGGACCCGGAATCCAGCAACACTCCAGCTCTTGACTGGATTCCGGGTTCGTCGCTGCGCGACGCCCCGGAATGACGGCTGGTAACTTAGAAGAACGCCTGAATCCCGGTTTGCGCGCGGCCCAGGATCAGCGCGTGGATGTCGTGCGTGCCCTCGTAGGTGTTCACCGTCTCCAGATTGGCAACGTGGCGCATGACGTGGAATTCGTCGGCAATGCCATTGCCGCCATGCATGTCACGCGCGACGCGGGCGATATCGAGCGCCTTGCCGCAATTGTTGCGCTTCATCAGCGAGATCGAGGGCGGGGCCGCACGGCCTTCCTCGATCAGGCGGCCGAGACGCAGCGCGCCGTGCAACCCGAGTGTGATTTCGGTCTGCATGTCGGCGAGCTTCTTCTGGATCAGCTGATTGGCGGCGAGCGGCCGGCCGAATTGCTTGCGGTCGAGCGTGTATTGACGCGCCGCATGCCAGCAGGCTTCGGCCGCGCCCATCGCGCCCCACGCAATGCCGTAGCGGGCATTGTTGAGGCAGCCGAACGGACCCGCCAGACCGGAGGCATTCGGCAGGAGAGCGTCTTCCGGCACGAAAGCATTATCGAGCACGATCTCGCCGGTCACCGACGCGCGCAGGCTGAGCTTGCCCTCGATCTTCGGGGTGATGAAGCCTTCGGTCTCGCGCTCGACCACGAAGCCGCGGATCTTGCCGTCGAGCTTCGCCCAGACGATCGCGATATCGGCGATCGGGGAATTAGAGATCCACATTTTCGCGCCGGTGAGCCGGTAGCCGTTCGGCACCTTCTCGGCGCGCGTGACCATCGATCCGGGATCGGAGCCATGGTCCGGCTCGGTCAGGCCGAAGCAGCCGACCATCTCGCCCGAGGCAAGCTTCGGCAGGTATTTCTTCTTCTGCGCCTCGGTGCCGTAGGCATAGATCGGATACATCACGAGCGAGGACTGCACGGACAGGGTCGACCGGTAACCGGAATCGACCCGCTCGATCTCGCGCGTGATCAAACCATAGGCAACGTAGCCGAGGCCGGCGCCGCCATATTCTTCCGGGATGGTCGGGCCGAGCAGGCCGAGCGCGCCCATTTCCGGCAGCAGGTCGCGGTCGACCTTCTCGTCGCGGTAAGCCTCGATCACCCGCGGCATCAATTTATCTTGTGAATAGCCGCGCGCGGTATCGCGCACCATGCGCTCTTCTTCGGTCAGCTCTCCCTCGAGGTCGAGCGGGTCTTCCCAGTTGAAATGCGCGTCCTTGATGGACCCGGGGCGTTGAATGCTGATCTTTTCTGCGGTCTGACTCATGGTGCTCTCCCTGCAGGAGCCGTTCGATCTGCCCGCTATCGGTCAGATATTTACCGTAAATGCAACACTAACGATCCGAATGTTTGCGCCCGGACGGGCTGCATGACCGTGGAAGTTGCATCCACTAACATTATGTTCGGATTCGGTACCTACAATGTGGGTTTCCGGGGGCGGGGACTTGAACGTGTATAGTCAGGGTACGTTTTTCGGTGTGCGTAAAGC
>CAZIKZ010000490.1:0-2278 GCA_964539845.1 uncultured Hyphomicrobiales bacterium | reverse complement strand
CGGCCCATGTTTCAGGCCGTCGATCACACCCTCCTCCACCGACGGGATATAATTTCGCGGCACCACGCCGCCAGTGATGGTCTCGGCGAACTGGAAGCCGGCGCCGCGCGGCAGCGGCTTCACGTCCAGCACCACATCGCCAAACTGGCCATGTCCGCCGGATTGCTTCTTGTGGCGGCCGCGCTGCTGGATCGTCTTCTTGATTGTTTCGCGGTAGCCGACGCTTGGCTGCCGCTTCTCGATCGAAATGCCGAAGCGGTCAGTCAGCCGCTCGGTAATCACGCGCAGATGCATCTCGCCCTGACCCCAGAGGATCACCTCGTGGGTGTCGGGGTTGTGCACGATGGAGATCGACGGATCTTCTTCGACGAGCTTGTTCAACGCCTGACCAAGCCTGACGTCGTCCTTGCGTTCCTTTGCGGCGATGGAGATGGCAAGCACCGGCGGGTACGGTGCGATTTCAGCGAGCCGCTTCGGATTGCTTTTGCCGGTGGCAAGCGTGTCGCCGGTCCTGGCATTGTCGAGCTTGCCGAAGGCGACCGTTTCGCCGGCCAGCGCCGGGCCTCGTTTCTCGAAGGCCTGGCCCATCATCTTGAACACGCCGGAAACGCGGCCGGCATCGCGGTCCTGAGTATTCAGCGTGGTGCCGTCGCCGCCCTGTCCCGCGAGCACGCGAGCCACCGACATTTTGCCGCCATGCGCGGTGTTGATCGACTTCAATACGTAGGCGATGACGTCGTTGCCATTGGCCTTGACGCCGAGACGCTTCGCCGTGGTCTCGACATCCGGCGCCTCGTGACGCAGCGCCTTGAGGAGCCGCAACACACCGTTGGTGCGGGTCGCGACACCGATCAGCACCGGACAGACCTGTCCGTCGCGCAAATCCTTGGCTAGGTCGTCGAACACCTTGTCGCGCGGAGGCGGGATATCCTCCAGCAATTGCTCCATCAGTTCGTCATCATGATCGGCGAGCGTCTCCAGCATGGTGAAGCGCGCGGTCTTTTCGCGCTCAAGATCCTCGCCCGAAAGCTCGATCACTTCGGAGGCCGTGTGCTCCTTGTAGACATGCGCGCGTTCCAGCGCGAGATCGACGAAGCCGGTGATGATGTCGTTTCGCCAGATCGGAATTTGCCGCAGCAACAACGGCACCCGGGATGCCGGCTGCAGGATCTGCAGTGTCTCGCGCAAACGCTTGTCGGCCTTGTCGATCTTGTTGAGGAAGAGAAAATGCGGAATTTTCTGATCTTCCAGTTCGCGCAGCACAAGCTGTAATTGCGGCACTTTCTTTTCATCCGCCTCGCACACCACGACAGCGGTATCGACCGCCGGCAAGGCTGCGCGCATATCGTGGATGAATTCGATCGAGCCGGGACAATCGATGAAGGTATAGCTCTCGTCCATGAAGGTCGTGGTCGCGACCGACAATTCGACGCTCATCGCGTGATGGCGGGCTTCTTTCGAATTGTCCCCGACCGACGTGCCGGCCTCGACGCTGCCCTGGCGCTGAATCGCACCGGTGCGCGCGAGGATGGCTTCAAGGAGTGTCGTCTTTCCACTCTGAAAGGGGCCCACCAATGCAATGCACCGGGGACCCATCGGCCTATTGCCGTTGGCTCTAGTGCCGTTCGCATTCGCTTCCGTCATCTGCGCCTCCCTGTGTCAGAGGGGCGCGATGCGTTCAGAAAACCGCGTTGCATACTTCGGCATCACGCCCGGTTTGGGCGTCTGACGCGAAGGGCCGGTGTCAATCCGGCCGTGTCAGACGCCGGACGCCTATGCTCTGCGCACTTTATGGCGAAGGCAAGAGGCCGAATGGCAATGGCAAGAGACGATCGCATAGCGGAACAACACGACCGAACATGCGTTAACGCCCTCGTCGCGACGCACAAATTGGACGAAACGCGGATGGCGCTACTGCATCGCAACCGGTGGTAAAAGCTGAAGCAGATACGGCCGCTTACCGTCCGTCGGCTTGCTGCCTGAACCGCCAACGTCTGCCGTCAGAAGCGCGGGATATCCGGAAAAGGCACCTGGCCCGCCCTCACATGCATCCGTCCGAGTTCGGCGCAGCGGTGCAATTGCGGGAAGACCTTGCCCGGATTCAGCAGGCCCTGCGCGTCGAACGCGCATTTCAACCGCTGCTGCTGATTAAGGTCGATCTCCGAGAACATCACAGGCATCAGATCACGCTTCTCGATGCCGACACCATGCTCGCCGGTGAGGACGCCGCCGACCTCGACGCAGAGCCGCAAAATGTCCGAGCCGAAAGCCTCGGCCC
>CAZIKZ010000489.1:0-2289 GCA_964539845.1 uncultured Hyphomicrobiales bacterium | reverse complement strand
AGAACGAGGATCGCCGGTCCGCTGCCGATCAGATAGCGGCGGCGCAGCACGACGAAGTCATCCGCCGGATCTCCGCCGAAGGAGATCCGGTCCCCGACATGCACACTGGCATCGAGCGACTGGGTGGCCGCGTTCACGTCGAGCCCGGCCGCGTCGGCGCGCGCCCGCGCGCTTGCGGTCAACTCGATGCGGATGAAAAGTCTGCGTTCCATCATTGAGGCAAATCTGGCGAAGGCGCATAAGCGCGGGATCGGCGGGAGGACAGGGGGGACATCATGCTGACCGTCCGGCTTGCAAAGGTCGCGATGACAGCGGCGCTGGCCGCGTTCGCATTCATCGTCACCTACGACAATATCGTCGATTACGGAACAAACTACGAGTTCGTGAAGCACGTTCTCAGCATGGATACCACATTCCCGGGTAACAGGCTGATGGGGCGGGCCATCACCGATCCGCGCCTGTGGACGCTGGGCTATGCCGCGATCATTGCGGCGGAAGGCGTTGTCTTCGTCCTGCTGGCGGTCGCGACCGTCGCCATGCTGCTCGCGCTGCGGGCTCCCGCCGCGCGCTTCCATCGCGCCAAGGCCTGGATGGTGGCGGGCGCCACCCTCGGCTTCCTGGTGTGGTTCTTCGGCTTCACGGTGGTCGCGGGCGAGTATTTTGCGATGTGGCAATCCAAGACCTGGAATGGGCAGGAATCGGCCTTTCGCTTTTATATGGCGCTGCTCGCGGTGCTGATCTTCGTCAACCAGAAGGACGAGGAACTGGTGGAGCGGATTTGACATTCGCTGCTCACGCTGACGCTTGCGTGCGTCCGTCCGGAGGGTAATGTCTTCGCAAAAGATGGACGGGAGTGGAGCGTCGTTGATGGGGGCATCGGCAGCTGAGGCTTTGCCGGCGGGGGCGAAGCACGCGGCCCCTGCGGTCGCACTGCACGACGTGACTATCACGTTCCGGCTCGGCAAGGGCGTCACCTACACCGCTGTCAGCGATGCGACGCTCTCGGTCGCGGACGGGGAATTCGTCGCGATCGTTGGGCCCACCGGCTGCGGCAAATCAACGCTACTGAATGTCGCCGCCGGCTTGCTGGCGCCTTCGGCCGGCACGGCCGATATTTTCGGCGTGCCGTTGAAAGACTTGAATCTGCAGGCCGGATACCTGTTCCAGGCTGACTCGCTGTTTCCCTGGAAAACCGCGCTGCAGAATGTCGCGATCGGGCTCGAGACTGCGGGCGTATCGTCACCGCAAGCGCGTGAGCGCGCGCAGGCTTGGCTGAAGCGCGTCGGACTCGGCAGCTTTGCCGGCCGCTACCCGCATATGCTGTCGGGTGGGCAGAGAAAGCGCGTGGGACTTGCCCAGGTGCTGATCCGCGACCCCAAAATTCTGCTGATGGACGAGCCCTTCGGGCCACTCGATGCGCAGACGCGCCAGATCATGGGCAATCTTCTGCTCGATCTGTGGAGTGCGGATCGCAAGGCGGTGATGTTCGTCACCCACGATCTTGAGGAGGCGATCGCGCTGTCCGACCGCGTGGTGATCATGTCCGCGGGACCGGCTGCGCGCATCATCGGCGACTGGCGCGTTCCGCTGGCCCGCCCGCGCGACATATCCGAGGTGAAGCTGGAGAAGAGCTTCCATGAGCTTCATCGCGAAATCTGGAACGTGCTGAAGGACGAGGTGATGAAGGGCTACGCGCAGACGGAGGGCGAGTGATGAACCGCCTTGCGCTTGTCGGTTTTCAGGTTCTCGTGCTCGTCGTTACATTGCTGATGTGGCATCTGCTCACCACTGTGCCGATGTCGGACGGCAAGCCGCTGGTCCCACCTTTCTTCTTCTCCACGCCGCTGGATGTGGGCGAGCGCATCTTCAAATGGTTTTACGAGGGCACGATCTGGCGGCACCTCTGGATCACGCTGACGGAGGCATCGCTTGCGTTTGTGATCGGCTCGGTCGGCGGCATTCTGGTCGGGTTCTGGTTCGCGCGTCAGCCGCTGATCGCCGCAATCTTCGATCCCTATGTGAAAATGTTCAATGCGCTGCCGCGCATCGTGCTGGCGCCGATCTTCACGCTGTGGTTCGGCCTTGGCATCTGGTCAAAGGTCGCGCTCGGCGTGACGCTGGTGTTCTTCATCGTGTTCTTCAACGTCTATCAGGGTGTGCGCGAAGTCAGTCCCACAGTGCTTGCCAATGCTCGGATGCTGGGGATGAACGAGCGGCAATTGATGCGCCATGTCTACTGGCCGTCGGCTTTGTCCTGGATGTTCTCCTCGCTGCACACCTCGGTCGGCT
>CAZIKZ010000488.1:0-2290 GCA_964539845.1 uncultured Hyphomicrobiales bacterium | reverse complement strand
CCTTGCCCGGCCGTACGATCTTCGCGCTGCCGAGCGTATCGACGATCTCGCCGTCCGGCACCTCGCCCTTGGTGGCGTAGAGCGACTTGTGCTCGAAGAAGATCACCGGATCCGGATCTCGCACGGCCGCCGCGAGCAGACCGATGACATCGCGCGGCGTGGACGGGGCGACCACCTTCAGACCGGGGATCATCATGCACCAGTTCTCGACGCTTTGAGAATGCTGCGCGCCGAAGCGCGACCCCGCCCCGTTGCCGGTTCGAACGACCAGCGGACACTTCACCTGCCCGTTGGTCATGTAGCGGCTCTTCGGAAATTCGTTCGCGATATAGTCAAAGCAGACCGCGATGAAATCCGAGAACATGATTTCCGCGATCGGCTTCAGCCCCGTCATTGCGGCGCCCATGGCCGCGCCGAGAATTGCCTGTTCGGAGATCGGCGTGTCACGCACCCGCAACGGACCGAACTGCTCATACAGCCCGACGGTTGCCTTGAACACGCCGCCCGCCTTCGCAACATCCTCGCCGAGGAACACCACATCGGGGTCGCGCGACATTTCCTGTGCAATGCCGCGTGCAACGGCATCGCGATAGGTCAATTCCGCCATGCGAAGCCCCCGTCGGCATAAACGTCAGTGTGGATGATATCGTGCGGCGGCGGCGGCGAGGCTTTGCACGTCTCTGTCGCCTCATTGATCTCGCGCATGATGCCGGCGTCGATGCCCTTCATGACTTCGGGGTCGATGCCGAATTCGAGGAGCCGCTCACGATAGATCTTGACCGGATCCCGCTCCTTCCATTTCTCCAGTTCGCCTTCGGGGCGATACTTCGCCGGGTCGGCGCGCGAATGCCCGCTGTGACGATACGTGATGCACTCGATCAGCGACGGACCGTCACCCTTTCGGGCCTTGGCGTAAGCTGTGACCGCGGAGCGATAAACCGCGTCGGCGTCGTTGCCGTCCACGATGATGCGCTCGAGCCCGTAAGCCGAGGCGCGGTCCGCGGCCGGATGCGGCACGGCCGTCACATCCGCGATCGGCGTGTATTCCATGTAGTGGTTGTTCTCGCATACAAAGATCACCGGCAGCTTCCAGATCGCGGCGAAGTTCAGCGCCTCATGGAACGCGCCGATATTGGTGGTGCCATCGCCGAAGAAGCAGACCGAGACGTCGCCGTCCCCCTTATATTGCGCGCGCCAGGCTGCGCCGCAGGCAATCGGGAGATGCGCGCCAATGATGGCATATGACCCCATCACCCCATGCTGAACGGACGTCAGGTGCATGGACCCGCCCTTGCCGCGCATCAGGCCGTTGTCCCGGCCCATCAATTCGCCAAGTACCTTCTCGACCGGAACACCACGCGCAAGCGTGTGGGCATGCCCGCGATAGGTGCAGAAAGACAGGTCACCCGGCTTCATGGCGGCGGCGAAACCAGCCGCGACCGCCTCCTGACCCAGCGAGAGGTGGCTCGTGCCCTTCACCAGGTTCTGCAGGAACAGGTCGAAGGCGCGCTGCTCGGCTTCCCGCAGCAGCACCTGCAGCCGGTACATCTCAAGCCGCATATCCTCGCCGATATCGTCGTTCAGGCCGGGCTTCGTCTGTTTGGCTTTGTCCAGCATTGTCGTCCTTGCGGCTTCCTCTTGTTGGTTTTGCGGTGGACCTTAGCAGGAGGGCGGCGTCGGGAAAAACGCGAAAAACGCAGGGAGGCAATCCGCCTCAAGCCGTCCCGCGCACTCTTTCACGATGCAAAAGGTAGAGTCCGGACGCAACCACCACCGCAGCACCGGCCAGCGTCCAGTGGTTGGGCACGTCGCCGAATACGAGATATCCCAAACCGGTCGCCCACACGAGCTGGGTATACATGAACGGCGCCAGCGCAGAGGCCGGCGCCAGCCGATGCGCAGCGATGAGGAGGTAATGTCCGAAACTGCCGAACGCTCCGAACGCCACCATCAGGAAAATGATGAACGGATCGTCCGGCGTCTTCCACACGAAGGGCAGCACCGGCAGCATCGCAATCGCGCCGACGAGATTGGAATAGAACAGCGTGGTGTCGCTCGAATCACTTCGCGACAGCACGCGGGTGGCGACGATATAGAGCGCATAGAACACCGCGCTCGCGACCGAATAAAGCGCGGCCCAGTGCACATCGCCGACGCCCGGCCGTGTAACCAGCAGCACACCGGCAAAGCCGACCAGGATCGCCACCCAGCGGCGCCAGCCGATCCATTCGCCAAGCATCGGTCCTGCGAGGATCGCAACCATGAACGGCGTCGAAAACAGGATGGCCAG
>CAZIKZ010000487.1:0-2293 GCA_964539845.1 uncultured Hyphomicrobiales bacterium | reverse complement strand
TTCAGGGTCTCATCCATCACGTCGCTGTCCTTGCGTCCCGAGCGCGCCGGCACGTGGAAGGAGTGATCCGCGTTCGCGACGAGATGCAGGGTTGCATGCTTGCCGAGCGAAGCGACCATCGGCTCGATCAGAGTGACATCCGCAAGCGCATCCCGCGTCCCTTGCAGGAACAGCATCGGGACGTTGATGTCCGCGAGATGGGCGCCGCGTTCGCTCGCGGGCTTGCCGGCCGGATGGAGCGGAAAGCCGAAGAAGCACAGCCCATGCACGCCGGGCAGCGGTTCCTTCGCCTGCGCCTGCGAGGTCATGCGTCCGCCGAAGGATTTGCCGCCCGCGATCAGCTTCACAGCGGGCAGTTGCGCTGCCGCAACGTCGACGGCTGCGCGCACGGTGGCATGCGCGACAGCTGGAGAATCCGGCCGCTTGCTGCCGCGCTCCATATACGGAAACTGATAGCGGAGCGTAGCAATGTTGCGTGCGGCAAGGCCGGTCGCGACGGCTTCCATAAATGGGTGTCTCATGCCGGCGCCGGCGCCATGCGCGAACACATAGTACGCGAGCGGCTCCACGGGCCGGGTCATCAGCGCGGAGACCGCTCCGTTGCCGGGTATGTCGATTGTGAAAGGGGTGGGCTGTTTCATGTCTCACCCTGCTGCTGCGACATTCTGGGTTCGCGCGTTTTTCAGGTATCCCGGAACGACGCGCTACACATAACGCATATTGCCGAAGCTCCGCCGCTTGAACTGACACCGCCGCTCCGATATCAATAAGTGAAATGTCGTTCCGAACAACGGAATGAAGAGCCCGGATGCGAAGCCATGAGTGGCGGGCGCCGGACGAGGGCAGGAACGCCTCATGGCCGATGCATTGATCTACGACTCCTTGCGTACGCCGCGCGGTGCCGGCCGCGCAACGGGAAGCCTTCACACGCTTGCGCCGATCGATCTCGGTGCCAGTGTGCTCAGGGCATTGGACGAGCGCACGGGCTGCACCCGCGCCACCATCGACGATATCGTGTTCGGTTGCGGTGACGCGGTCGACGACCAGGGCGCCGATATTGCGCGTTCCTCGCTGCTGCGCGCGGGCTTCGACGAGCGCATCTCCGGTTCAGTGGTGAGCCGCTTCTGTTCGTCGGGGCTCGATGCGGCCAATGCTGCGGCTGCTCGGGTCATGGCGGGGCAGGCCGATTGCATGATCGCGGGTGGCGTCGAGATGATGTCGCTCATTTCGATGGGCGGGACCGGCGGTCCGTGGGGTAGCGACGCCGAGTTCAACACGATCACGAATTTCACTCCGCTCGGGGTCGCCGCCGATCTCGTTGCAACCCTCGACGGACACAGCCGCGAAGACGTCGATGCATTCGCGGTGGAATCGCAGAAGCGCGCGGCACGCGCATGGGACGAAGGGCGTTTCGCACGCTCCGTCATCACGGTGACTGACTTCAATGGAACGCCGTGTCTGTCGCGTGACGAGCATATGCGGCCGACGACTGACATGGCGACACTCGCGAAGCTCAAGCCGGCGTTCGAGACGATGGCGGTGAAGGGCGGATTCGGCGACATCGTGCGTCACCGTTATCCGCAGGTGAACAGGCTGAACCACGTCCATACCGCCGGCAATTCGTCGGGTGTGGTGGACGGTGCGGCAGCGATGCTGATCGGCTCGGCCGCGCTCGGCAAGGAGCTCAATCTGAAGCCGCGAGCGCGTTTCGTCAGTTTCGCGACCGTTGGCTGTGAGCCCTGTCTGATGCTGACCGCGCCGGGCGAAGCCGCGCGCAAAGCGGTCGCGCGCGCCGGCCTGACGCTCGACGATGTCGATCTGTTCGAGGTGAACGAGGCCTTCGCATCGGTGGTGCTCCATTTCATGGAGGAGACCGGCGTCTCGCACGACCGTGTCAACGTCAATGGCGGTGCGATCGCGATGGGTCATCCGATCGGCGCGACCGGCAACATCCTGATCGGCACGCTGCTCGACGAACTGGAGCGCACCGGTGCAAAGCGCGGTGTCGCTACGCTCTGCGTCGGCCTCGGAATGGGCGTCGCCACGCTGATCGAGCGGGTCTGAGAGAACAGCATCATGATCCGGCAAGATAGTCTTGGCGATGGCATCGCGCTCCTTGTGTTCGACAGCCCCGGGCCGGTTAATACGCTCGGTGCACAGGACAATGTCGCGTTCGCAGCGCTGATCGATCGCCTGCTCGCGGATGACTCCGTGAAAGGGATCGTGCTCACTTCCGACAAGCGTGACTTTCTCGCCGGCGGCGATCTCGATCAGTTGCGGCGGGTGCAGACGC
>CAZIKZ010000486.1:0-2294 GCA_964539845.1 uncultured Hyphomicrobiales bacterium | reverse complement strand
TATGCGCGCGAAACGACAGCGCACCGAATACATTCATGAATGCTGCCGCCCGTATGTTGAGCCCGCCGGTAAACGCGCCAAAGGCCGGCATCACCATGCGACCGGCATCGATCGCAAAACATTTCCGGCTGATCGAGCGCCCGCGGGCGCTGATGCGCGCCATCGGATGGAGATGACCGGCAATTTCGCCCGTTTGCCCCCGCGGCTCATGCCGGAAGGTCACTGCACCCATCGAAAGCTCCGGCGTGAACACACCGCCGATCCCTGCGGCAGGGTCGGGATCGTGGTTGCCCGCGATCCAGACCCAGTCGCGTCCCTGCTGGAGTGCTGCAATCATATCGCGGTCGGTATCGCCGAGCCGATGCGGACCGTCGCCGTCATGGAAGCTGTCGCCGAGCGCGAACACCGCGCGCGGGCGGTAGCGCATGATTGCCTCGCACAGGCGCGCCAACGTCGCCGCGGTGTCGAATGGCGGGATGAGCGCACCATACCGGGCATAGCTCGACGCCTTTTCGAAATGCAGGTCCGCGACCGCGAGCAGCCGTTCGGCCGGCCACCACAGAATGCCCCCCGGATCGACCACCAGGCGCACGCCTGCCAGTTCGATCTCGTCGGTCTGATAATCCGGCCCGTTAATTGCCGCCGTTGCGACCACCTGGCATCCCCGTCATTGCTTCTTTGACCAGTTCGTCCGCGGTCTCCGCCAGAAGCGCATCCGCAGCCTCGCCGTGCACCGTCTCGCGGCCGATTTCGAGCATGACCGGAACCGCGAGCGGCGACACATGCTCCAGCGGCTTATGGACGATTCGACCGCGAATCCGAGCGAGCATTTCACCCAGCCGCTTGATATCGAGCAGACCTGTTGCAGCATCGGCACGCGCCGCCCGCAACAGCAGGTGATCGGGCTGGTGCTTGCGCAGCACATCGTAAATCAGGTCGGTCGAGATCGTCACCTGCCGGCGGGTTTTCTCCCGGTCGGTGGACCGGCGCTGGATCAGGCCTGCGATCACCGCATTGGTCCGGAAGGTGCGCTTCATCATCATCGACTCGGCGAGCCACGCTTCCAGGTCGTCTCCCAGCATGTCCTCGTCGAAGAGTTCCCCGAGCGACAATTCCCCGAGCCGAATCCGTTGTGCAATATCGCCGAGGCCCCAGACCGCCAGCGCATATTCGTTGGCGACGAAACCAAGCGGCCGCATCCGCGCACGCTCCAGCCGCCGGGTCAGCAGCATGCCGAGCGTCTGGTGTGCGAGGCGCCCCTCGAACGGGTAACAGACGAGGTATTGCTTGTCGGCGCGTGGAAAGGTCTCGACCAGCAACTCCCGAGGACCCGGCAGAACCGATCGCCATTCCTGGATTTCCAGCCATTCGCGCACCGGGTCCGGCAGCGCTTTCCATTCGGCGGGGTCGGCAAGAATGTTGCGCACCCGCGATGCCAGATAGGTCGAGAGCGGAAACTTGCCCCCTTCATAGGATGGCACCTTGGGATCGTCAGCGGTCGCGCGCGACACGTAAAGCTCGTCTTCGACCATCGCCTCGTAACGCAACACCTCGCCCGCGAATACGAAGGTGTCCCCGAGCGCCAATGTCTCCGCGAAATATTCCTCGACCTGGCCCAGCATGCGGCCGCCACGCGCAATCGGCCCGGTGCGACCGCTCGCGCCACCGCGCGAACGCACCAGCCGCACTTTCAGCATCACGGCTTCCACGATGGTTCCGACATTCATGCGATAGGCCTGCGCAAACCGCGGATGCGTTACGCGCCAGCGGCCCGACTTGTCCTGTCGGATCTTGGCAAAGCGTTCGTAGGCTTTCAGCGCGTAACCGCCGGTTGCGACGAAATCGATGGTCGCATCGAAATCGGCGCGCGCCAGTCCGCTATAAGGCGCAGCGCTGATAACCTCGTCGTAAAGCACATCCGCCTCGAACGGCTCGCCGCAGGCGGTGCCGAGCACGTGCTGGGCGAGCACGTCGAGCGCGCCGGTGCGGAGCGGCGGGGTATCCTGCGCATTGTCCGCGACCGCCTCGATCGCGGCGCGGCACTCCAGCACCTCGAAGCGATTGGCGGGAACGAGGATGCCGCGCGAGGGTTCGTCCAGCCGATGGTTCGCACGGCCGATGCGTTGCAGCAGACGGGACGACCCCTTCGGCGCGCCGACATTGATCACGAGATCGATGTCACCCCAGTCGATCCCCAGATCGAGCGAAGAGGTGCAGACGACCGCACGCAGCCTTGCACGCGCCATCGCGTCCTCGACCTTGCGCCGCTGTGCGACATCGAGCGAGCCGTGATG
>CAZIKZ010000485.1:0-2307 GCA_964539845.1 uncultured Hyphomicrobiales bacterium | reverse complement strand
CGGCGAGCACCGCTGCGGTTACGCTTGCGCCCAGCGGGAACGATCCTTCCGCCGTAAGGTCCGGGAACGACAGCAGGCGGAAGGGGATCATGATGCCCAGCGCAACGAACGCGTATATGACACCCTGTAGCAGCGTAATCGGGATCAGATTGTAATAGGCCTGCAGGATTGTCATCGCGTCAGCCCAACACCATGCGGTCGCTGGTGATGTGGAACCGCTTGATCAGATGGTCGATGGTCAGCGACGTCTTCTCGGTCCCCTCGGCCTGATAGACGATACGGCCGGCCATCATCATGATCAGCCGATTCCCGAATTCAATCGCATGCTGCATGTTGTGCGTGACCATGAGGGCGGTCAGCTTTTCGCCACTCACGGCTTTCACCGTCTCCTGCATAACAAGCTCGGCCGTCTTCGGGTCGAGTGCGGCGCAGTGCTCGTCCAGCAGCAACAGCTTAGGCGAGGTGAGGACTGCCATCGCAAGGGCGAGAGACTGCCGCTGACCTCCGGAGAGAGAGCCTACCTTCTGATCGAGCCGGTCTTCCAGACCGAGGCCCAGTGCTGCGACGCGATCCTGATAGTGTTTTCGGCTTTCGGCGTTCAACCCCCAGCGCAATCCGCTTCGTTTGCCTCGCCGTTCGGCGATGGAGAGATTTTCCGCGACGGTCAGTGTGCCCGCAGTGCCCGCCAATGGATCCTGAAAAACCCGCGCGATCCACGCCGCACGGGTATGTGTCGGCTTGCGGGTTACGTCGACTCCATCGACTGTCACCGAACCTTCATCCGGGATAATCTCGCCGGCAACCGCGTTGAGGAGCGTCGATTTGCCGGCGCCATTCCCGCCGATCACCACGGCGAAGTCGCCGGGTTTGAGCGAAAGCGAGACGCCGTCCAGAGCCGCGCGCCGGTCAGACGTTCCCTGATGGAACGTCTTGCGCAGCCCATCGAGCGCGAGCATCGGCGGCGCGAGGGGCTGCGGCTCTGTCATTCAACGACGCATTTGCAGTCGGCGAGTGCGGCAGGCAGCGACTTGCCGATCTGCTTCAACCGCCGTCCGCTGATGGCCGCGGTGTGATCTTCGGCCGCCGGCTTGTAGTTCGAAAGCTCCGGCGGCTTCTTGCCACTCAGGATGTCGGCCGCGCGCAGGCCAGCCTGATAGCCGATCTTGGTCCAGGACACCGACATGGACGCAAGCACCACATGGTCCTGTACACCCTGCGGTGAGGAGCTGATGACCGGGATCTTCATGCGGTCTGCGGTGGAGGCGATGGCGGGGAGGGCGGGCATGAGAAGACTCGACGGGATTGCATAGATGAAGTCGACTCCCGCGAGCGCCGCGGCGCGCTGTCCGATGTCGCCGACCGCATCCACCGCAACAGCCTTGAATTCGATCCCTGCGGCCTTGGCCGCACTCTCCGCCATGTTCTTGTTGACGACGTCATTGGCGTCGCCCGGATTATACAGCATCCCGAATGACTTGACGTCGCCGAGCAGCTTTCGTGCAAAGTCAAATACAGCCTCGAGCGACTGCATATTCGAAGCGCCGACGAAGCGGGCCGAGCCGTGCTGCCAGTCGGGGACGAGGCCAGCAGCGACCGGATCGGTCACAGGCGCAAATACGATCGGGATCGATTGATCGCGCACGATCTTCACCGCGGCCTGGGTCATCGGGGTCGTGACCGTCAGCATCACGTCCGGCTTGCCGGCTTCGAGCTTGCTCAGGACCTGCGGCACCAGCGACGGGTCAAAATTGCAGTGGCTGTAGTCGTAGGTGACATTCTTTCCGTCGGAAAAACCCTTGTCCGCCAGCGCCTGCTTGAAGCCCGCGATCACCTGTTCGAGCGAGCCGTGGGGACCGAAATTGGCGATGGCCACCTTCTTCGTTTGTGCGAAGGCGCTGGTCGTGGCCAGCGCGGCTGCGCCGGCAAGGAGTGCGAGCATGAGGGGTATCTTGCGCATTGTGGTTCTCCAGGCCGGCCGGTGATCGTGAGCATGTGTCGGACTTTGTATTAGACGAAATCCAGAGCCTGCAGGTTTACGGTCGCTTTCTGGACCGAGCGGAGCGTGGACTGGAACATCTCGGTTCCGGACACGCCGATCGCGGGCTGACGCTTGATGGTCTGCAGATAAGACCCATCGTTTCCGATGGCTTCGACTTCTGCGACGGCATGATCGAGCCGCGGGTCGGCCACCAGCCGCGCGCGACAGCGGTCGAGCCCGATCGTCGCGAGTGCGCAGGTGACCATGGTGTTGACGTTGCGGGGATAATCCTTGGCGATCCCGCGAACCGGCCCGTCATAGAGGACAAG
>CAZIKZ010000484.1:0-2308 GCA_964539845.1 uncultured Hyphomicrobiales bacterium | reverse complement strand
AGCCGACGCTCGACACCATGCACAAGGATCTCTATCGCGGCCGAGCCGCGGCACTGTCGATGATCCCGACCTCGACCGGCGCGGCCAAGGCTGTCGGCCTCGTGCTGCCGGAACTGAACGGCAAACTCGACGGCGTCGCCATTCGCGTGCCGACACCGAATGTGTCGGTGGTCGATTTCAAGTTTGTCGCCAGGAAGTCGACCAGCAAGGAAGAGATCAACGCCGCGATCAAGCGCGCCGCCGATCAGCAGCTCAAGGGCATTCTCGGCTATACCGACGCACCGAATGTCTCGATCGACTTCAACCACGACCCGCATTCGTCGATCTTCCACATGGATCAGACCAAGGTGATGGACGGCACGCTGGTGCGCGTCATGTCGTGGTACGACAACGAATGGGGCTTCTCCAACCGCATGGCGGACACCGCCGTTGCGATGGGCAAGCTGATCTGATTTCCGGGCCTTCGTCCTTCGAGACGCGCGGCTTTGCCGCGCTCCTCAGGACGAGGATTGATATTCAGCCCTCATCCTGAGGAGCCGAGCGCAGCGAAGGCGTCTCGAAGGATGCGGGCGTGTTGAGAACGCCGCATGTCCACCTTCCGCACCCTCGATCAAGCCGACCTCAAGAACAAGCGCGTGCTCCTGCGCGTCGACCTGAATGTTCCGATGGAGAACGGCAGGGTCACCGATGCAACCCGTATCGAGCGCGTCGCCCCGACCATCACCGAAATCGCGGACAAGGGCGGCAAGGTGATCATCCTTGCGCATTTCGGCCGGCCGAAGGGGCGCGATGAGAAGGACTCGCTGCGCCCGGTCGCGACTGCTTTGTCGCACGTGCTGAAACGGCCGGTGGAATTTGCCGACGACTGCATCGGCGCGACCGCAAAGACCGCGATTGACGCCATGAATCCCGGCGACATCCTCGTTCTTGAAAACACCCGCTTCCACAAAGAAGAGGAAAAGAACGATCACGCCTTCGTCCAGAAGCTCGCCGACCTCGGTGACATCTACGTCAACGACGCCTTCTCGGCGGCGCACCGCGCGCATGCCTCGACCGAAGGTCTCGGCCACAAGCTGCCCGCCTATGCCGGCCGCACCATGCAGGTCGAACTCGATGCGCTGTCAAAGGCGCTCGTCGCACCCGCAAAGCCGGTGATCGCAATCGTCGGCGGCGCCAAGGTCTCGACCAAGATCGACCTTCTGGAAAATCTCGTCGGCCGGGTCGACGCGCTCGTGATCGGTGGCGGCATGGCCAACACCTTCCTGCACGCGCAGGGCATCGGAATAGGCAAGTCGCTCGCAGAGCGCGATCTCGCCGACACCGCGCGGCGTATCATGGACAAGGCGGACGCCGCCAAGTGCACGATCATCCTGCCGGTCGATGCCGTCGTGGCGTTCAAGTTTGAGGCGAATGCTCCCTCGCAGACCTATGGTCTCGATGCGATCCCGGACGACGGCATGATCCTCGATCTCGGCCCGCTCTCGATCGAGCGCGTGAACCGCGCGATCGACGATGCGCGGACGCTGCTCTGGAACGGCCCACTCGGCGCGTTCGAACTGCAGCCCTTCGACCGCGGCACAGTTGCGGCAGCCCGTCACGCTGCGGACCGGACCGAGGCGGGTAAGCTTGTCTCGATCGCGGGCGGCGGCGATACCGTTGCCGCACTGAATCACGCTCAAGTCGCGGACAATTTCAGCTACATTTCCACAGCAGGCGGCGCCTTCCTCGAATTTTGCGAGGGCAAGGCGCTGCCGGGCGTGGAAGTGCTAAGGGCAAAGTGACCGCCCCCTTCCCGCCTCGCCTCTGGGCAAGGTATTAGAATTTCATGTTGGCCGGTTCCCCGGCGTCCCTTCGGACGGAGCAGCAGATGAACCTCGCAGAACTCAACAAGGTCGCCCGAGCCATGGTCGCGCCCGGCAAGGGCATCCTGGCCGCCGACGAATCCACCGGCACCATCAAGAAGCGTTTCGACGCGATCGGGACCGAGAATACCGAAGACAATCGCCGCGATTATCGCGAGCTGATGTTCCGCACGTCCGAGGCGATGTCGAAGCACATCTCCGGCGTCATCCTCTACGACGAGACCATCTGGCAAAAGGCGAAGGACGGCACGCCGCTGGTCGATCTGATCAAGAAGGCGGGTGCCATTCCGGGCATCAAGGTCGACGAAGGCACCAAGCCGCTCCCCAATTGCCCCGGTGAACTCATCACGATCGGCCTCGACAAGCTCACGGACCGTCTGCCGAAATATTACGATCAGGGCGCTCGCTTCGCGAAATGGCGCGCGGTGATCGACATCGCCGACGGC
>CAZIKZ010000483.1:0-2311 GCA_964539845.1 uncultured Hyphomicrobiales bacterium | reverse complement strand
GCGTGGCATGCCTTCGAGCGCGAACATCCCGATCTGTTCGTGTGGTGGTATCAGCTCTGGCTGCGCAAACCGCGCGTGACGCTCACGCCGTAAGGCCGCTTAACACGCTGTTAAACCAAACTACCGACACTGCCCCGAAACGGCACAGCCGAAGGGACAGTATAAGTATGGCCGAGCGTATTCTCGTCGTGGACGACGATCCGGTGCAGCGCCGGCTGGTCGAGAACATGGTCCGTAAATTCGGCTACGAGGCGGTCGTGGCCGAAGGCGGCGAACAGGCCGCGCGTATCCTCGCAAGCGACGAAAGCGGCCGGATCGATTGCGTCATCCTCGATCTGGTGATGCCGGACCTCGACGGCCTCGGCCTCCTCGCGCGCATGCGCAGCGACGACATCGCGATCCCGGTCATCGTACAGACCGCGCATGGCGGTATCGACAATGTCATTTCGGCGATGCGCGCCGGCGCGTCCGACTTCGTGGTCAAGCCTGCGAGCCCCGAACGTCTTCAGGTGTCGCTGAAGAATGCGCTGACACAAAGCGCACTCGCCGGCGAATTGCAGCGCATGAAGCGCAGCCGCTCGGGTACGCTGACGTTCCGCGACATCATCACCCGCAGCGCGGCCATGGGCAGCGTATTGCGTCAGGCGGAAAAGGCCGCGGCGTCGAATATCCCTGTGCTTGTCGATGGCGAATCCGGTGTCGGCAAGGAAATGATCGCACGCGCCATTCACGGCAGCGGCGAGCGGCGCGCAAAGCCCTTCGTTGCGGTCAATTGCGGCGCGATCCCCGACAACCTCGTGGAATCGATCCTGTTCGGCCATGAGCGCGGTGCGTTCACCGGTGCGTCCGAGCGGCATATCGGCAAATTCGCAGAAGCGGATGGCGGCACTCTGTTCCTCGACGAAGTCGGCGAGTTGCCGCTGTCGGCGCAGGTCAAGCTGCTGCGCGCCCTTCAGGAAGGCGAGATCGAGCCGGTCGGCGCCCGCAAGAGCGTCCAGATCAATGTGCGGGTCATCTCCGCCACGAATCGGAACCTGATTTCGGATGTCAAATCGGGCCGCTTCCGCGAGGACCTGTTTTACCGCCTGCATGTATTCCCGATCTCGGTACCGCCGCTGCGCGCACGACCCGAGGACATCCCGGACCTCGTCCGGCATTTCCTGGTCCGATTCTGCGCGGAGGAAGGAAAGGCGGTGAAAGCGGTTTCGGCCGAGGCCATGGCTTTCCTGAAAAATGCGCGGTGGCCGGGTAATGTCCGCCAGCTTGAGAACGCAGTCTTCCGGGCGGTGGTGCTGGCCGAAGGCGACGAAATCGGGCCGCAGGAATTCCCGCAGATCGTACGCGAATCAGCTTTGGATACGGCGACTCCCGCTTCCCTCGTTCCCGAGGACAGTGAGACCCGGATCGAAAGCGAGCCGCTCCTGATCGAGACCGGTCCGGCCTTTGCCCCGGACAGGCTGCCATTGCTCAACGGCGCGCACACACGCCCGCTTGAGGAATTGGAGGCGGAGATTATCCGCTTTGCCATCGCCCATTACCGCGGGCAGATGTCAGAGGTCGCCCGCAGGCTTCAGATCGGGCGCTCGACGCTCTACCGGAAGCTGGAAGCGCTTCAACTTTCTGAGGAAAATCGCCAGACGGCCGGCGATCCCGTGGCGGTGGAGTAACATTCGCGGCAATAACGCGTTTCAGCATGGCGGTATTGACGCAGTGCGATTGCACCGCGCCAAAAATTCGCGTCTTTTGCGGACCTTGCCGTTAAGATGCCCGTTACTGACGATATATCCCGATTCATCCGGGATTTGGCTGAGGAGATTGAAATGGGCGGCCACCGCTTCGACCGCATTCTGACGAGTTCAGCGCTTGCTCTGGTCATCGGATTGTCGACGCCAGCATTTTCGCAGTCGGTGAGCCCGGCGGAGACGGCCCGAGTCGAAGGCCGGGTACCGGTCCCCGACACAACGCTGCCGCCCCCGCCGACAGCCGCCGACATGGCGAAGCCGGTCTCGGTGAGTGCCACAGCCTCCGTCACAGAACCCGCATCGACTCAGTCGGTATCACCCGCCAGTGCGGAGCCGGCCCCGCCTGCGGCAACGCCCCCCTCTCCGGCTGCGGCAACGCCCGCTCCTGCCTCGGAGCCGGCTCCGGTCGCCACACAGCCCGACCCGGCCCCCGCTACGGCGCAGCCTGCCACAGCCTCCGAACCCGCTCCCGCGGTCACGGTTGCCGATCAGGATTTCTCGGACAAGCTGCGTGATCTGATCACCGGCCGCACTGCCGACCGCTTCTTCGCGCGCCGCAACGAGCGCAC
>CAZIKZ010000482.1:0-2316 GCA_964539845.1 uncultured Hyphomicrobiales bacterium | reverse complement strand
GGTGAAGACGCTGATCGCCGAAGCCGAAAAGCAGTTCCCGGACGCCGGCTGGGAGATCCGCTCGCGCGACAACGCCTCGCCGCAACTCGAACGCAATATCGAGCGCTTTACGCAATTCCTCACGCTGGTCGGTCTGACGGCGCTCCTGGTCGGCGGTGTCGGCGTTGCCAACGCGGTGCGCAGCCATCTCGACCGGCGTCGCGACACCATCGCCACCATGAAGTCGCTTGGCGCCACCGGGGCGCGCATCTTCGCGATCTATCTGGTGCAAGTCATGACGATTGCCGCCATCGGGACCGCCGGTGGCCTCATCGTCGGCGCCGCCTTACCCTTTGTGATCGCGTGGTCGTTCGGGTCGATCCTGCCGCTCCCCGTCGAGCCTGCGCTGCAATGGACGCAACTTGCGCTCGCGGCAATGTTCGGCCTGCTGACCGCGCTCGCCTTCGCGCTGTGGCCGCTTGGCCGCGCCCACGACATCCCGGTCTCGGCGCTGTTCCGTGAAGCGGTCAGCGGCCGATGGAGCCTTCCGCGCAGACCCTATCTCCTCGCCGCGGCCGCGGTGACGATTGCACTCGCCGGGCTGTCCATCCTGCTCTCCTACGACAAGCGGATCGCAACCGTATTCGTTGTCGCATCCGCCGCGACCTTCCTGCTGCTCTACATGATCGCGGGACTGATCATGCGCATCGCGGCAAAGCTGCCGCGGTCGAAAATCACCGTGCTGCGGCTCGCGGTCGCGAACATCCACCGCCCAGGGGCGCTGACGCCATCGGTCGTACTGTCGCTGGGCCTCGGCCTCGCGGTTCTGGTGATCGTGGTGCTGATCGACGGCAATCTGCGTCGCCAATTCCAGGAGGCGTTGCCGGAGCGTTCGCCGGCCTTCTTCTTCGTCGACATCCAGAACAGCGAAGCTCCCCGCTTCGACGACTTCATCCGCAAGGCTGCACCGGGTGCTGCGCTTGAGCGCCAGCCGATGCTGCGCGGACGCATCATCGCCGCAAATGGCATCAAGGCGGAAGAGCTGAAGCCGACGCCTCAGGCTGCATGGGCGCTGCAAAGCGACCGCGGCATCACCTATTCGAACGAAATACCGGCAGGGTCGCGGCTGCTTGAGGGCGAGTGGTGGCCGGCCGATTACCAGGGCGCGCCATTGCTCTCGATGGAGAAGCGCATCGCCGACGGGCTTGGCCTGAAGATCGGAGACTCGCTCACCGTCAACGTGCTTGGGCGCAACATCACCGCGCGCATCGCCAATCTGCGTGTGGTCGACTGGCAAAGCCTCGGCATCAATTTCGTGCTCGTCTATTCGCCGAACACGTTCCGCGGCGCTCCTCACACCCACATCGCAACCCTGAGCTTTGCGAGCGACACCACCGCGCAGCAGGACGCTGCGATCCTGCGCGAGATGGCGACGGCGTTTCCGGCGGTGACCACCGTACGGGTCAAGGACGCGATCCAGGCGGTCGGTTCCGTAATCGGAAATCTCGTCCTGGGTATTCGTGGCGCCAGCCTCATAACCCTGATCGCGGCAGTTTTGGTGCTGGCGGGCGCGCTCGCGGCGAGCCATCACAATCGCGTTTACGACGCCATCATCCTGAGAACGCTTGGCGCCACGCGCAGACAGCTTATTTCGGCCTATGCGCTGGAATATACCCTGCTCGGGCTTGCCACCGGATTGTTCGGCGTACTGGCCGGATCGGTCGCGGCCTGGCTCGTGGTCACCAAAATCATGAACATTTCGTTCGTCTGGCTGCCACTCCCGGCACTCGGCGCCGCCGCCGCCGCGCTGGCTGTGACGGTGGTTTTCGGGCTCGCCGGAACCTTCTCGGCACTTGGGCAGAAGCCCGCCTCGGTCTTGCGAAACCTGTAGAATTTGCGACATTCAGCCGCGTCCAACGGTCGAAGCTGCGACGTTGGCGACAGAGTATTTTTACCGCAATCCCCTGTATCATGGCGTCATGCTTCGCCATATGAGCGTCGAGTCGCGCGCAATCGGGCGATGAGTTTTGGGCGACACATTAGGGAGTTCGATGATGTCGGACTTTGATCGGAACGCGGCCACCTACGATAGGTCCGCTGGACGCGCGACACCTGCGGTTATCGACCAGGGTCTGCGGTCCTATATGCTTCACGTCTATAACTACATGGTGCTCGGGCTAGCCATCACCGGCTTCGCTGCGCTCGGCATCTACATGCTGTCGGTGACGGGTGACGTCGCGGCAGCCGCGAAGGTGATGCGCAACGGCGCGGACGTGCCGGCTGCAATCCGCGGCGGAATGTTCCTTACGCCGATCGGCTATGCGGTCTTCGTCAGCC
>CAZIKZ010000481.1:0-2341 GCA_964539845.1 uncultured Hyphomicrobiales bacterium | reverse complement strand
CTCAACCAGCACGGCCCGGACTCGATCCGCTTCTACACGAAGACGAAGACCGTGACCCAGCGCTGGCCGTCCGGCATCAAGGAAGGCGCCGAGTTCGTCATCCCGACGATGCGATGACGTGAGGCAAGCAGCCATGGCCGAATATTCGCTTCACTGCTTTGCCCAATCGGGCAATGCCTATCGGGTTGCGCTGATGCTCAATCTGATCGGCGCGGACTGGAAGCCGCAATTCGTGGACTTCTTCGGCACGGGTCTGCCCCGCACGGCGGAATGGCGGGCGGATGTGAACGAGATGGGCGAAGTGCCTGTGCTCGATCACAACGGCAAGCGACTTACGCAATCGGGCGTGATCCTGACCTACCTGTCGGACCTGACCGGGAAGTTCAAGCCGCAGACCGAGGACGAGCGGCTTGAGGCGTTGCGCTGGATCATCTTCGACAATCAGAAGCTCAACGGCTATCTCGGGCCGTACCGCTTCCTGCGCAATTTTGCGAAGCCTGCGGGCGACCCGGCCGCGTTAGCGTTCCTGAAAGGCCGGATCGACAATTCGCTCTCCATCCTGGACAAGCGGCTTGCGCGCTCGCCATTCGTCCTCGGAGATCGCCCGACCATCGCGGACGTTTCGCTGGTCGGCTATCTCTACTATCCGGCTGAAGAGTTCGGCTTCGATATTGCAGCCACACACCCCAACATCGCTATGTGGCTCGAGCGCATGAAAGCGCTGCCGGGTTGGGGGCATCCCTATGACCTGATGCCCGGGCATCCGATCACAGCCGGCTAAGCCCCGCCGTATTTCGCGAGAAGCGCCTTCGCGTCGGCGAGGAGCTTCTCGCCGCCGATCTTCTTCGATGTTTTGAGCCACGCGTCGGTGACAGGCTGCGTCGCCTTCTGCCAGCGTTCAGCCTCGGCCTTGTCGATTTGCCTGATGGTGTTGCCGCGCTCCTTGGCCGCTTCAGCCACCACCAAAGCCTGATCGTCCCACATTCTGCCTGCGGCCTGAGCCGCCGGCTGTCCGGAATGGCGGTCGATGACCGCCTTCAGGTCGGCAGGAAGCGTGTCGTATCGGCGCCGGTTCATCGCAAGGATGAAAGTCGCGGTGTAGAGCGCTGGCGAGGCCGCGACTTCCGCGTGAAACTTGGTGTATTCGGCGGCCCTGATCGCCGGCATCACTTCCCACGGGGCCAGACAGCCGTCGATCGCGCGCACCGACAGCGCGTCCGACACCTGCGTGACCGGCATCATGATCCCGTTCGCGCCGAGCGCCTTCAGCGCCTCGGCCGAAAGCCGTGTCGGTGCGCGAAGCCTGAGCCCCTTCATGTCGGGTAACGCGCCGACCGGTTTCAATGTGTGGATCACACCCTGATCGTGCGCCCAGACGCAGATCGGATGCACCTCCCTGAACTCATCGCGCAGCTGCGCCTCGTACAGCGCCTGGACGGCCTGAGCATTCGAGACCGCGGACTTGTTTGCGACGAAGGGCAGTTCGAACACCTCGATCTTCGGAAAACGCCCCGGCGTGAGCCCAGGCAGCGTCCAGGCGAGATCCGCCACACCGTCGCGCACCTGATCGTAAAGCTGAGAGGCCGTGCCCCCGAGCTGCATGTTGGGATACAGGTCGATGCGGATGCGGCCGCCGGAGTCTTTCTCCACCCGCCGCGCCCAGGGCGTCAGAAACCGCACCTGCGCATTCGATGTCGGCGCCAGGAAATGATGGAGCTTCAGAACGACCGGCGGCGTCTGCGCGGCAGAGATGCGCGCGAGAGAAGGCGCGGCCAGAGCGGCACCGGCGAAGGTGAGAAAGGAACGGCGTGCATATCGTCTCATCCGACCCTCAGCACATCGCAGAAGCCGTGGCGCCGTCAAGCATTGGCATCACTTGCGTGTTCATAAGCTCCGCCTTCCGGCTCGAACGGGGCTTCGATCTCGCGCGCGGTGACATCGAGTGTACGCAACAGGGCCGACACCGGTTCCGTCCGCAAAACGCGCAGATAGCGCGCGTGAATTTCGACGGGAATATGATGGTCGCCGAGAAGCCAGGCTGCACGGGCGAGGATGGCGAGATCCTTTGCGCGGACCTCGAACAGCGGTTCCGGACATGCAACGATGCCGACCGCGCTGCCATCGTCCAGCAGCAAACAATCATCGTGATTGAGCCGCGTGCCGGCCGGAAGCGCGAACGCGATCGCCGTACCACGCAAGCCCGCGATGATGCCGCACGGCGCACGGCGAGCGTCATGGACGAGCAGCACAGTGTCGCTGATATCGACGCCAGTGTGCCCGGCCGCGACAACGGAAACCGCGCGCACCATCACGATCGCTTCCGCAACAGCGCCACGGCTAG
>CAZIKZ010000480.1:0-2349 GCA_964539845.1 uncultured Hyphomicrobiales bacterium | reverse complement strand
GGGCTCGGTGAGCCGGTCAGCGCGCTCGGCGCATTATCGATGCCGCAGCGCGGCGACCTGATCTTCTGGAAGGGGCACGTCGCGCTGGTTCGTGATCGCAAGACCATCATTCATGCCAACGCACATCACATGGCGGTTGCGATCGAGCCGATCGAGCAGGCCATCGCGCGGATCAAGGAGGCCGGCAGTGAGGTGTCGTCGGTCCGTCGCGTGCTCGTACGAACGCAATCGGGCGGATAACGCATCTTCGAGCGAAGCGGGTTCGCTCGAAACAAACACGTCACATAAAGACCGGGAGCGCGTCAGCAGATCGCCTTGCCGCATTTGCGGATCGAGTCGATCACGCTTTTCAGGCTTTTTTGTCCGGGATGCCCCTGGATGGCAACATCGCCAACCAGATAGGACGGCGTAGCCTTCAGCCCGAGCGTATCGGCGAAACGCAGATGCGCCTTCATGACATCGGTGATGGCGTCCTCGTTGGCTGCATCGAGGAGTTTCTGCTGATCCAGCTTGAAACCCGAGGCTGCGCTGAGCGCGCGCTGGCCGTCGATCACGCCGCGTCCGGCATAGAGCGCGCGGTGAAAGCGATAGAAGTCCTGCGGCGGCAGCATCTTCGACGCCGCGATTTCCACGCGTCCGGCCAGAATCGACGCAATTCCGAGGACGGGGAACGGGACCAGCACAAGCCGCAGCTTCTTGTCGGATTTCAGCAGCGCGTCGACATCGGCCGATGCGCGCCGGCAATAGGGGCAGTTCAGGTCGTAAAACTCGACGAGCGTGACGTCACCCTTCGGATTGGCGGCTACGACGGCGCCGGGCAGTTTCTCGGCCGCGGCCGCGCTGTCCGCAGGGATGGTGTGATTGGCCACGCGGCTGCCGTCTTCGTTGAGAATCGGCAGCTGTGCCGGCAGGCCCTGCGCGTAGGCCGGCGAGGACAGTGCAAGAACGACTAAAAGGGCGAGGGGGCTACGAGTCATGAGAATCCGATTGTGAGGAAGCATATGCGTCTTGCGCATATGGCGGCCAATGCGGAATCAAGTTTGCGTTATGATGGCGCGAGCGGTTTGTCGCAACTATTGCGCGATCACGTCGGCCGGCGCGGTCTCGAGATCGAAGGCCGCCGCGAACAGCGCGCGGGTATAGTCGGTCTTCGGATTGCTGAATAGTTCCTTCGCGGGACCTTCTTCCACGATCTTGCCGTTGCGCATGACGATAAGCCGGCTTGCGAGCGCAGCCACAACCTTGAGGTCATGCGAGATGAACAGATAGGTCAGGCCGAGCCGCTTCTGCAGATTGCGCAACAGATCGCAGATCTGGCACTGGATCAGCATGTCGAGAGCGGAGGTCGGCTCGTCGAGCACCACGAATTTCGGCTGCAGCACGATGGCGCGCGCGACCGCGATGCGCTGGCGCTGGCCGCCGGAGAATTCGTGCGGGTAGCGGAACCGCGTTTCCGGGTCGAGGCCGACTTCGGTCAATGCACGAATCACAAGGGCCTGTCGCTCTTGCGGCGACATGTCCGGGTGATGCACCTGCAGCCCTTCCTCGATGATATCGGCAACCGACATGCGCGGGCTCAGCGACCCATAGGGGTCCTGGAACACGACCTGCATGGCATGCCGGAAGGGCCGCATCTCCTTGAACGACAGGTCCTGGACTTCCTTGCCCATGAACACGATCGGACCTTCGGAAGAAATAAGGCGAAGGATCGCAAGCCCGAGCGTCGTCTTGCCGGAGCCGGATTCTCCGACGATGCCGAGCGTCTCGCCCTTGCGCACCTCGATCGAAACGCCGTCGACCGCCTTGATGTGGCCGACAGTCGACCGCAGCACGCCGCGCTTGATCGGAAACCAGACCTTCAGATCGTCGGTTTTCACCATCACCGGTTCGTTCGGCTGCAGCGGGGCAGGGTCGGGTGAGGGCTCGGCCGACAGGAGCGCGCACGTATAGGGATGCTCCGGCTTTGCAAAGACGCGGCTGACATCGCCCTGCTCCACGATCTTGCCGTTGTTCATGACGCAGACGCGATCGGCGATCTTGCGCACGATGCCGAGATCGTGGGTGATGAACAGCATGGCCATGCCAAGCCGCGCCTGCAGATCCTTCAACAGCTTCAGGATCTGGGCCTGCACGGTCACGTCGAGCGCAGTGGTCGGCTCGTCGGCGATCAGCAGGGCCGGAATGGAGGCCAAGGCCATTGCGATCATGACGCGCTGGCGCATTCCGCCCGAAAAGGTGTGCGGGAAAGCATCGATCCGGCTGTCGATGTCGGGAATGCCCACCCGTTCCATCAACCGTTTGACTTCGGCTCTGGCCGCTGCGCCGGTGAAACCGCGATGGTAACGCACC
>CAZIKZ010000479.1:0-2369 GCA_964539845.1 uncultured Hyphomicrobiales bacterium | reverse complement strand
GCATCACCTCCCTCGTCTTGTTGTTGAGGAAAGTGAATTTCACCCGTAAGTGAATGTCAATCACTTTTGGTCCTGGAATGGGCTTCCGAGCCTTAAATGAATATCGTTCATTTCTGACGCATGGTATGTGAGCCCGGTCATTCGGCTTTGACGCGTTGCGTTCCACAAGCCGGATACGGCGCGAACCGCGGGTCCGGGCGATCCGGTTCAGCTGTGAGGGATGTCCGATGAGCACGCCCGCGGGTGTGGAGAGCCGAAGCGACCGGCGCAAGCGCCGAAACCGGCAGGCCCTGATCGAGGCCGGATATCAGGTCATGGCCGAAAAGGGCATTGATGCCGCGACCATGTCCGAGATCGCGGAGCGCGCCGATGTCGGCGCCGGGACGGTCTACAATTATTTCGCGTCGAAAGACGATCTCGCGACCTGTGTGATGGAGCAGGTGATGGACCGGCTCGCGCAGCGAATCGAGGCCGTCACCAACACCTTCGACGATCCGGCCCAGGTCTACGCATTCGGCATCCGAAACGTCATGAAGGCGGCGACCACGGATCATCGCTGGCGCTGGCTGCTGCGGCGTTCCGAGGTGATCGCCGGCGCCATGTATCGCGTGATGGGGCCTTACGCGATCCGGGATATTCGCAATGCGGTCGCGGCGAATCGTTATCGCGTCGAGGATTCCGAACTGGCGTGGCGGCAGGCGACGCATGCGATCGTCGGGTTCAGCCTCGCGGTGTGTGACGGAAAGCTTCCCGCCGACAAGATCGATGAGGCCGTCGTGAACCTGCTCGGTATGGTCGGTGTTTCGCGCAACGAAGCCTGGGAAATTGCGCGGCGGCCGTGTCCGGATCTGCCGCGCGAGTGAGCCCGCGCTGCGTGGGTCAGTTGGGCATCGGCGCGGTCTGCGGCCACTGGCCGACCTCGATTTTCGAGGCTGCGATCACGGCCTGGGTGCGGCTTTCGACCCCGAGCTTCTGCAGAATCGCAGAGACATGCGCCTTCACAGTGGCTTCCGACACCGACAATTCGTAGGCGATCTGCTTGTTGAGCAGTCCTTCCGACAGCATCATCAGGACGCGCACCTGCTGTGGCGTAAGCGTCGCGAGCCGTGACAGCAGGGCGGCGGTTTCCGCGTCGGTGCCGGCGTCGAGATTGACGTCCGGCGGGGTCCAGATCCCGCCTTTCAGGACCGTCGAAATCGCAGCGCGCATGCCGTCGGTATCAAGCGTCTTCGGAATAAAGCCCGAGGCGCCGAAATCCATGCAGCGGCGGATCACCGCCGGGTCGTCGTTGCCCGATACCACGACCACCGGGACGCCTGGATATTGCGCCCGCAGATACATCAACCCGGAAAAGCCGCGGACGCCCGGCATCGATAGATCAAGCAGGATCAGGTCGACATCGGCGCCCGTGTCCAGGAGCTTGGACACCTCGTCGAAGGACCCGGCCTCGGAAAAGTCGACGCGCTGGAACATGCCGCTCACGGCCTCGCGAAGGGCTCCGCGAAACAGCGGATGGTCGTCGGCGATGACCAGCCTGTAGAGCGTTGTATCGGTCACTCGAGCGTTAATCCCTCTCGCGCCAACTCACCCGCGCCGTTCGGCGCGAAATCCTGTGACCACTTTACAACATTTTTGCGTGAGTCGAGAGCCGGCTGTGCTGCCCGCTGCGCGCCCGCTCGATTCATCATTATCGGGATCGTCCGGGCCATCCGCGCGGCCCTCCTGTCGGGATCAAGACGAACTCTGACTGCCGGTAAACTGAAGGATGATCTGCCGCCGGTGCGGCCTCGCCCGGTGCTCGATCAGGTAGACGCCCTGCCAGGTTCCGAGTTGCAGCCGGCCGCCCAGCACTGGAATTTGCAGCGAAACGCCGGTCAGCATGGTGCGGACATGGGCCGGCATGTCGTCCGGCCCCTCGGCATCGTGGATCCAGCCGAAATCCCGCGGGGCGAGACTCCGCAGCGCCGAGACCAGATCCCGCAGCACGTCCGGGTCGGCATTCTCCTGAATGGTCAGCGAAGCGGAGGTGTGCCGCAGGAACAGCAAGGCCGTCCCTTCCTGCGCGTCGGCTTTTGCGATGAAATCACGCAATTGCGCGGTGATATCGAGGAAGCCCTCGCCCGGTGTGTCGATGCTGAGCTCGGCGGTTACAATGACCGCAGGCGCGACGGTGGAAATGGACGAGAGGCGCAGGGCTTTGCTCTGATCTGTCTTGTTTGCTCTGATCTGTCTTGGATGAGCGTATGGTCAGGCCTCAGTCTCCATCAGATCGGTGTCATGTCCCGCTGCCAGCGCTGGACGGTCTCGACCAGCCGCTTCCACAGCCGTTCCACCACCGCCATGGCGCGATCAAGCTCGGCATCGCTCGG
>CAZIKZ010000478.1:0-2399 GCA_964539845.1 uncultured Hyphomicrobiales bacterium | reverse complement strand
ATGATGATCGGAATTCCGATCGCGTCGTTCACCGCCTTGAAGTGGTGAACCATGCCCTCCTGAGTGGGCTTGTTGTAATAGGGCGTGACCACCAGCACCGCGTCGGCGCCCGCCTTCTCGGCATGTCTGGCGAGGGCGACCGCTTCAGTGGTCGCATTGGAGCCGGCACCCGCAATCACTGGCACACGACCTTTGGCTTGATCGATGCACCACTCCACGACCTTGTGATGCTCCGGATGCGACAGGGTCGGGCTTTCGCCGGTCGTACCGCAAGGAACGAGCCCGTCGGTACCCTCGACAATCTGCCATTCCACGAGATCACGGAAAGCTTTCTCGTCGAGCTGTCCATCGCGAAACGGCGTCACCAGCGCCGTGAAGGACCCTCGAAATTTTCCGTTAGCTGACATGTCTCGACCCCGGACCGCTATCTTTCGGGCGAAATGGACGAATTCGGCCGTCGCGCAAGCCCAACGGCGACGATCTGCCGATCAATAGCGGGTCGCCAACCGGCTTGAAAGCGAATGTTCTTGAAGACCGGCATCGCCAAGTCTGATGCGCCCGCTGCGCCGCGGTCTCGCCGCTTTCCGATGGCAGGGACGCAGACCGGGAAGGTAAACGGTTCCTCAGCATATTCAATGCAATAGCAATGCTGAACCATCCGATTCGGAAGGCGAGGGCTTCGATTTGACACGCAAAGGCTCCTTCACGGCCGCTATGGCCGGCGTTGCCGCATTGTTAGCCGCCGCAGCTGTCGTCCAGGCGGCTCCGAAGCCAAAATCCGAAGACACGAGCACCGCGTCCAAACCGCAGACCAAAAAGGGCGCCGACAAGAAAGCCGGCGCCAAATCGGCTTCGGACGTCAAGTCGGCCTCGGACGTCAAGTCCACGACCCAGAAGGCCAACCAAAAGAAGGGTGACAAAAACACCAAAAAAGACACCGCCTCGAAGTCTCCCGCCAAGAAAGGGGCTGACAGTTCAGCCAGGAAATCGGCCGCGAAGGCCCCGGTCCCGCTGCCAAAGCGCCGCCCCGCCGAGAGCGCAACGTCCGTCGGTGCATTCCCGACCCCGATCGGAACCGCTCCGATTCTGCCATCGGCCCTGGCCGCGCCGCAGACCGCTAG
Source organism: uncultured Hyphomicrobiales bacterium (assembly GCA_964539845.1). GTDB lineage: Bacteria > Pseudomonadota > Alphaproteobacteria > Rhizobiales > Xanthobacteraceae > Pseudorhodoplanes. The sequence goes on along the minus strand of CAZIKZ010000478.1, from coordinate 1,278 downwards.
CGTGCCGGCTCCGCAACGCGAAGCGGCGTTGACGCCTCCGGCAACTCAAGTGCCAGCGACGCTGGTGCCTGCGACCCCGATCTCGGCCGACAGTCTGGCCGCTGTGAAGAAAGCGGTCGAACTGACGAGACGCGGCCGCAACAGTGAAGCGACAGCGGTTGCCGGCACCGTGACCGATCCGGTCGCCGCCAAGCTGATCGAATGGCTCGTGCTGCGCGCCGAGAACGACGATTTCGACTTCCAGCGCTATGCAGGCTTTGCCACCGAGAATCCGCACTGGCCGAACATCAATCAGTTTCGCCGCAAGGCCGAGGCTGCACTGTTTCAGAATGGGGTGAACGACGCGGTGATACGGCGCTATTTCGCCACCACCAAGCCGCTGACCGCGAAAGGCCGGCTCGCTTATGCCCGCGCATCGCTGGCGCAGGGTGACCGAGCGCAGGCACAGCAGCTCGTGCGTGAATCCTGGCGAACCGATGCGCTCTCCGCCGATATGGAGCGACAGGTTCTGGACGTATTCGGAGCGCTTTTGTCGGGCGGCGACCACAAGGCCCGTATGGATCGGCGGCTTTATGCCGAGGATACCGACGCCGCCCTGCGTGCCGCGCAGCGGCTTGGGCCGGCGCAAGTTGCCATCGTCAAAGCGCATGCGGCGGTGAACGGCAAGTCCTCGAAAGCCAAGGCCTTGCTGGATGCCGTGCCCGGCGACGTGCGCGGCGACACCGCCTATCTGCTCGCTCGCGCCCGCTATCTGCGACGGATGGACCAGGTCGATGAAGCGGCCAAAGCTATGCTCGCGGCATCGAGCGCGTCTCATGCCGTACACGATCCCGACGAATGGTGGGACGAACGCCGCTTGCTCGCACGCAAGCTGCTTGATGCCGGCGAGGCCCGTACCGCGTTCCGGATCGCGCGCGAAGCCGCCATGCCCGAAAAGGAAGGATCGCGGGTCGAGCACCTGTTCACTGCGGGCTGGATCGCGTTCCGCTTTCTGAATGATCCCGCAGCCGCAAAGCCGATTTTTGCAGGGGCAATCCAGGTTGCCGACCATCCCGCTTCGAAGTCGCGTGTTCACTACTGGTATGCGCGGACGTGCGAAGCGCTTGGTCAGAACGGCGAGGCGCGTACCCATTATGAGCGCGCCGCGCGCTTCTCGAGCACGTATTACGGTCAGATCGCGCATGCGCGATTGGGCGGTTCGGAGCTTCGCCTGCCGCCGCCGCCGTCCGGTCATCCGCAGAGCCATCGGCTGGAAATCGTGCGTGCGATGGAAATGCT
>CAZIKZ010000477.1:0-2419 GCA_964539845.1 uncultured Hyphomicrobiales bacterium | reverse complement strand
TCCTGTTCATCGAGGCGTCGGCCGCTTTGCACAAGGGCGAGAAGATCGGCCTTGTCGGCCCGAACGGCGCCGGCAAGACCACGCTGTTCCGCATGATCGCGGGTTCGGAACTGCCGGACGAGGGCCAGGTCTCGGTCGATCGCGGTCTGACCATCGGCTATTTCAGTCAGGATGTCGGCGAGATGAGCGGCCACAGCGCGGTCGCCGAAGTCATGGAGGGTGCGGGGCCGGTGAGCGCGGTTGCGGCCGAGATGAAAGAGCTCGAGGCCGCGATGACCGATCCGGACCGCGCGGACGAGATGGACGAGATCCTCGATCGCTATGGCGAGGTCCAGGCGCGCTTCGAGGAACTTGACGGCTACGCGCTCGATGCGCGGGCGCGCGAGGTGCTGGCGGGCCTGGGCTTCAGCCAGGAAATGATGGACGGTGACGTCGGCAGCCTCTCCGGCGGCTGGAAGATGCGGGTCGCGCTCGCGCGTATCCTCCTGATGCGGCCGGACGGCATGCTGCTCGACGAGCCGTCGAACCATCTCGATCTCGAAAGCATCATATGGCTCGAGAGTTTCCTGAAGGGCTACGAGGGCGCGCTGCTGATGACCTCGCACGATCGCGAGTTCATGAACCGCGTGGTCAACAAGGTCATCGAGATCGATAGCGGTACACTGACCAGCTATTCGGGCGATTACGAATTCTATGCGCAGCAGCGCGCGCAAAACGAAAAGCAGCAGCAGGCGCAGTTCGAGCGCCAGCAGGCGATGCTGGCGAAAGAAATTCAGTTCATCGAGCGCTTCAAGGCGCGCGCCTCCCATGCGGCGCAGGTGCAAAGCCGTGTCAAGAAGCTTGAGAAGATCGAACGGGTCGAGCCGCCACGCCGCCGCCAGTCGGTGTCATTCGACTTCATGCCGCCGCCGCGGTCGGGCGACGACGTGGCGAGCCTGAAAAACGTTCACAAGGGCTATGGTAGCAAGCGGATCTATGAAGGCCTCGACTTTCATGTCGGGCGCATGGAGCGCTGGTGCGTGCTCGGTATCAACGGCGCCGGCAAGTCGACATTGCTGAAGCTTGTCACCGGTTCGACCGAGCCGGATGAAGGTACGGTCACCGTCGGCAGCAGCGTGAAGCTTGGCTATTTCGCGCAGCACGCCATGGACCTGCTCGACGGCGAGCGGACCGTGTTTGAGGAACTCGATTACACATTCCCGCAGGCGGGTCAGGGACAGCTTCGCACGCTGGCGGGATGTTTCGGCTTCTCCGGCGATGACGTGGAGAAGCGCTGCCGCGTCTTGTCCGGGGGCGAGAAGGCGCGCCTCGTCATGGCAAAGATGCTGTTCGACCCGCCGAACTTTCTGGTGCTGGACGAGCCCACGAACCATCTCGACATGACGACCAAGGAGATGCTGATCGGTGCGCTCGCGCGTTACGAGGGGACGATGCTGTTCGTCTCCCATGACCGCCATTTTCTGGCGGCGCTCTCCAACCGCGTGCTGGAATTGACGCCGGATGGCGTCCACACCTATGGCGGCGGCTATACGGAATACGTCGCCCGGACCGGCCAGGAAGCGCCGGGCTTGCGGAGCTGAGACCGGGCGCGTGCCGGCGCCCGGTCTCGCCGGTCTCCGAACGATTATGGAAGTTCGGCTATGAGTTTCTGAAATTCGGACTGAGGCCACGCCCGCGATGTGGTGGTCCGGACATTGCCCTGTGAGCCGAGCGAGAGCGCGAATTTCGTAACGTTGTCGCCGTTCGGGGCATCCAGAATAAGCAGCAGGTCGCTGGTCCCGGATGTGAGATAGACTTCCTTGATTTCGACTCCGACTGTCTTGGCGAGATCGCGCGCCGCTTGTGCGCGCTTCGGAGAGTCCTTGACGTTACGGATGCCCTGATCGGTCCAGTTGAGCGACAAAATGAACGGCGGCATTCGATCCTCCTCTGACGCTCAGAGTGGTTGGCGGGAATGCGAAAGCGACCTGTAAAATCCGTGATCGTGATCGAGACCCCGAGAAAGGCGGCGGTCTCACAAGAAACGGTGCCTGCCGATGGCACGATGGCTGCCAGTTGCGAGGACAGGACCTCGGCACGTCCCGGTTCAGAAGGGCAGCTTGGGCGGATGCTACCGCGCCTGCGGTCGGCGCGGAAGAATGTCACGCAGGCAATAAAGAGGTAGCCGGCCGGATAACGATACCTGAAAGCACTCGTTCGCTGCCGAGCACGCTCAGGTCAGTATCGAGCGGATGGCTTTCGCGCTTCGGGATTGTGGCAGCGCGCTGCTTTAGGCGTCGACGCTCGCCTGCAGTGCGTTTTCCTGGATGAAGTCGCGGCGCGGCTCGACCAGTTCGCCCATCAGCTTGGTGAAGATGTCGTCGGCGTCGTCGACTTCGCGCACCTTCACCTGCAACAGCGAACGCACGTTGATGTCGAG
>CAZIKZ010000476.1:0-2428 GCA_964539845.1 uncultured Hyphomicrobiales bacterium | reverse complement strand
GGCCGTCATAAAGCGCGCGTCCGGCGATTGCGCCTTCCAGCCTGGCCGCACTTGGGTCGAGCAGCGCCTTCACGTCGTCGATAGAGGCCAGGCCACCCGAAGCAATCACCGGTATCGAGATCGCATCCGCAAGCGCAATCGTCGCCTCCCAGTTGATGCCCTTCAGCATGCCGTCGCGCGAAATGTCGGTGTAGATGATGGCGGTGACACCGGCATCCTCGAAACGCTTCGCGATCTCGAGCACGGTCAGCTCGGAGGCTTCGGCCCAGCCCTGCACGGCAACCTTGCTGTCGCGCGCATCCAGCCCAACAGCGACGCGGCCGGGATAAGCTGCCGCAGCCTCGCGCACCAGCGTGGGATCGCGCACCGCCGCGGTTCCGATGATGACGCGGTCGACGCCCTTGTCGAGCCAGCCTGCCACCGTCGCCATGTCGCGGATGCCGCCGCCGAGTTGCACGCGGATATTGGTCGCTTCCAGAATGCGGTCGACCGCGCGGCCGTTCACCGGCTTGCCGGCAAAGGCGCCATCGAGATCGACGATGTGCAGATATTCGAAGCCGGCGAGTTCGAAGGCATAAGCCTGATCGGCGGGATCGCGGTTGAACACTGTGGCACGCGCCATGTCGCCCTGTTCGAGGCGAACGGCGAGGCCGTCTTTCAGATCGATGGCGGGGAAAAGGATCACAAAACACTCTCAGTCGTCATGCCAGGACAACCGCCGAAAGCAGACGGACGCCGCATTACGGCTTCCATTTCAGGAAATTGGCGATCAGTGCAAGCCCGAGTTTTTGGCTCTTTTCCGGGTGGAATTGCGTGCCCACCATGTTGTCGCGTCCGACGATCGCCGTGACCGGCCCGCCATATTCAGCCTCCGCGACCAGATCAGTGCGGTCCGCCGGCGTCAGCTGGTAGGAGTGCACGAAATAGGCATGCAAACCATCGTCGCCGGTCGCGATGCCGTCGAGCAGCGGATGCGGCTTGCGGGTGCGCAGCGTGTTCCAGCCCATATGCGGAATCTTGAGCGCTCGATCTGACGGATGAATGCGATCCACCTCGCCCGCAATCCAGCCGAGCCCCTCGGCGACTTCCTTCTCGTGCCCGCGTTCGGCCATCAGCTGCATGCCGACGCAGATGCCGAAGAACGGCTTGCCGCGTTTTCCGACCTGCTCATTCAGCGCATCGACCATGCCGGGCACCGCATCCAGGCCGCGGCGGCAATCGGCAAAAGCGCCGACGCCCGGCAGCACGATCCGGTCGGCGCGCGCGACAGCATCGGGATCGCTGGTCACCACGATAGCGCCATTCAGCGCATGCTCGCGCGCCGCGCGCTCGAACGCCTTCGCAGCGGAATGCAGATTGCCGGAGCCGTAGTCGACGATCGCGGTGGTCATATCCGCCGCTCGGGCTGCGGAAACGAACCGATCACATCGGCCGGTTCACTGCGCGGATATTCGGTGCGGCCCATCCGCACGACACTGTCGGTTTGCGCGGGCGGAGGCGCGGCATTCGGCCGCTTGCCGGCTTGCCAGTTGACGAAGAAACGCCGCTCAGCGTCATCCGGATCGTCCGCGACCACAACGCCGACATTGGTCCAGCCCCGGCGCTTCAGTGTCCAGCGGCGCAACGTGGCGCCTTCCAGTCCGACCAGGAAGGCGATCGCAACAAGAACCAGAGCGCGCAGTCCGCTGGTGACGCCGGCATAGCGCAGGCCGATATCGAGCAGAATCGTAGCCGCGACGAACAGGACCGCCACCAGCCAGAGCCGGTGCCGCAGCATCCAGAGCACCGACAGCAGGAAGCCCCAGACATAGAATCCATCGCGCACGAAGGTGAAGCGCGCAGGGTCCGGCGCATTCTCGCTTTTGCCAAGCGGCGGCTGATGCACGGTGTAAACGGCCATCCGTTTTATCCCTTGTCTCTCAGCCGTTCGTCCCCGCGAAAGCGGGGACCCAGAGCCAAGAACTGGATTCCCGCTTGCGCGGGAATGAACGGAGCAAGAATTGCGCTCCACTCGAACAAGCAGCGCGCGTCACCCGCCCAGCGAACCCTTGGTGGACGGAATCTCGTTCGCAGCCTTCGGATCGATCGCAAACGCCGTACGCAGCGCCCGCGCCAGTCCTTTGAAGCAGGATTCGGAGATATGGTGATCGTTCGAGCCATACAATGTCTCGACATGCAGCGTCACGCCGGCATTCATCGCGAAAGCCTGGAACCATTCGTTGACCAGCTCTGTATCGAAGGTGCCGATCTTGTCGCGCCCGAACGTCACCTTGAAAACAAGGAATGGCCGCCCTGACACATCGATCGCGACCCGCGTCAGCGCCTCGTCCATTGGCAGATGCACGTCGGCATAGCGGTTGATGCCCTTCATGTCGCCAACGGCGACCTGCATATCGACGACCACCACACCGCCGAGGATGTCGGCATC
>CAZIKZ010000475.1:0-2440 GCA_964539845.1 uncultured Hyphomicrobiales bacterium | reverse complement strand
GTGATCCTGCGCACAGCCGGCGCAGGATCACGCCCATGCCTTCCGGCACTTCGAGTTCCTCCGCGATTTCCTTCATGTGCTTGCGGTCTTCCGCATTGGTGACCTTGCGGGAAATGCCGCCACCGCGCGCGGTGTTCGGCATCAGCACGGAATAGCGGCCGGCAAGCGAAAGATAGGAGGTGAGCGCTGCGCCCTTGGTGCCGCGCTCTTCCTTCACGACCTGTACCAGCATCACCTGCCGGCGCTTGATCACCTCTTGAATCTTGTAGTGGCGGCGATGGCGCGGGGCGCGCTCCATCACTTCCTCGATGGCGTCGCCGCCGACCGACTCGACGATCTCTTCTTCTTCCTCTTCGCCTTCGTCCTCGTCGTCCTCCTCGCCATCGTCGGCGCCGTCAGTCCGCTCGCCGGCTTCGTGAGGCGCGGCCAGATCCTGGGGCTCCGATTCGGCGATGGTTTCGACGATATCGGGGCAGGCAGCAGGCTCGGCGTCAGCCGATTCTGCGACGTGTTCGCTCACGGCCGGGGCTTCGGCAGCGGGCTCATACGGAGCCGGTTCCGGCGCCGTGACGGGTGCGAATTCAGGCTCAGCCGGAGACGGCGCTGCGACTTCGCTCGCAGATTCCGCAACCACGGTTTCCGCTGCCGCGACCGCGATCTCCGGGTTCTGGTCCCCGTGGTTCTGGTCTCCGGATTGATCGTAGGGCTGGTCGTGGGCTTGTTGGCCGTAGGCTTGTTGGTCCTGTGGGTGTCCGAACGCCTCATCCGTCGCCGGCTGGGGCGTGTCGCCCTCCGCCTGGGTCGCGATGACGTCGCTCTTGACCACGTCGCGGCCGCGGTTGCGGCCAGCGCCTCGGCCGCGGTTACGGCGCGCGCGTCCACGGCGCTGCTCGGAGCGCTCGCCACCGCCGCCATTCTCGTCTTCGTCGCGGTGCGCACGCCGCTCGTCTTCGAGCAGAGCCTGCCGGTCGGCGACCGGGATCTGGTAATAGTCCGGGTGAATTTCCGAAAAGGCGAGGAAGCCGTGCCGGTTCCCGCCATAGTCGACGAAAGCGGCCTGAAGCGACGGCTCTACGCGTGTGACCTTGGCCAGATAGATGTTACCGCGAAGCTGTTTGCGGTTTGCGCTTTCAAAGTCGAATTCTTCGACACGATTGCCGCGCAGTACGACCACCCGGGTCTCTTCCGGATGGGTCGCGTCGATCAACATTTTGTTGGACATCGAATGTTCTCTTTGTCCCGGGCGGCGCTGCGTCCGTCAGGCGGAACTCGCGCGTCAAAACGCGGCTGGAGCGTCCGGGGAATGGTGTGCGTGAATGACTGGGTTTTGCGCTCGTGCGCGGGCCGATCTCGCGGTCGCGGACGTGTCCGCGTATCGGAGAACTGACCTTGGCTTCCACCTGCGCCATCACTTTCAAAACCCGTGGCGGGCGACCGCTGTTTTGCGCGCGGCCGCGATTAGTCGTTGTCGCTTGCGCCTTTGCATGGCGCCTACTTGAACACTGGCGCCGGTTCCCGCCGTCCTTGCGACTCAATCGCTGAATCCCAAGAGACACAACTTGCTAACACCGGCTGATCGAGCCTTCCGCCGCCTGCGCGTGGCAGTGGGTCGGATGAAGCTCTACGCTCCCCAGCTCTGCGTCCGGACCCTCATGCCGACGCTGTCTTCGAGGTGAGCGTGCCGGTGCCTGAACGCGGCACGGCCGAAAATGTACAAATCGCAAGCAGTGACCTTATTAAGGCGCGGATGAATGGATAGCAAGTGAGCAATCAGCGCCGCAGTCCGATGTGGCGCCGGTAACTTATTCAATTCACTGTATTTTTCGTTACCTCAGAAATCCATTTCGCGCCTCCCTTACAATGTTACCGGGGCATTGAAGGGCCGTATGTTGCGAACTCTGGGTCGCGTTACACGACAAATTCAGAGCCCCGCCACCGTCACTTCATAAAGAATTGCATTAGAGTGCCCTCGGTCCCTAGAGCGCTTGCTCGATGAGAACTCGTGTTCGGAAGGCGACGTGCAAGCAGGAGGAATAGAATGAGCATTTTCGGAAAAATTTTGTCGGCTATCGGCCTCGGGTCGGGAACGGCGGCGAGTACCGGGTCGGCGGCGGTGCCTGCGGGAAGCGGCGGCGCGGCGCTGTCCGACGTTGACGTGGATAAGGTCGTGACGGGCTTGGCGTCGAAGAAGACAGAGAAGCTCGACTGGAAGAAGTCGATCGTCGACCTGATGAAGGTGCTCGATCTCGATTCGAGCCTGAAGAACCGCCAGGAGCTCGCCAAGGAGCTCGGCTATACCGGCGACATGAACGACTCCGCCAAGATGAATATCTGGCTGCACAAGCAGGTGATGGTCAAGCTCGCCGAAAACGGTGGCAAGGTCCCCGATAGCCTCAAGGCCTGAGCGATCGCTCTTTAATGATTGAAAGCCCCCGGATGC
>CAZIKZ010000474.1:0-2480 GCA_964539845.1 uncultured Hyphomicrobiales bacterium | reverse complement strand
CTGTCAATCGGCGTTCAAATTTGACCCCGTATCGGCGTCCAATTTTGACCCCCTTGAGCGGCGGGTTTTAGCGGTAGCGCTCGCGCCGTCGGAGCTGGTCGGGGTTGCGGAGACGGCGCGAGCGCGGGTTGTTTGATCGTCATCGCGGCTTTTGAATCGCCAGCTGTCGTTTCCGGTTTCCACGATGTCGCAGTGATGGGTCAGGCGATCGAGCAGCGCGGTGGTCATCTTGGCGTCACCGAACACGCTCGGCCATTCACCGAAGGCGAGGTTGGTGGTGACGATGATCGAGGTGCGTTCGTAGAGCCGGCTGACGAGGTGGAACAGGAGCTGGCCGCCGGATTGAGCGAACGGCAGGTAGCCGAGTTCATCGAGCACGATGAAGTCCATGCGGGTCAGATGATCGGCAAGCCGCCCCTGCCGTCCATTACGGGTCTCGGTCTCGAGCCGGTTGACAAGATCGACGACGTTGTAGAACCGACCGCGGGCGCCGGCGCGGATGCAGCTGCGGGCAACGGCGATGGCAAGATGTGTCTTGCCGGTCCCGGTCCCGCCGACCAGCACAGCATTGCGCTGCTGAGCGATGAAGCCGCCACCGGCGAGCTCGTTGACGAGTGCCTCATTGATCGGCGTGCCCTCGAACACAAAGTCTTCGAGGTCCTTGGCGAGCGGCAGCTTGGTGATGGTGAGTTGGTAGCGGATGGAGCGCGCCTGCTTCTCGCTGATCTCGGCGTTGAGCAGATCGCCGACGATGCGCTGCGGCTCGTGCTGGCGTTTGACGGCGGTGGCCATGATCTCGTCGAAGGCGGCCTTCATGCCGTAGAGCTTGAGCTCGCCCATGAGGTCGAAGAGCTGGGTGCGATCCATCAGATGGTCCTCCTGAGGTTGTCGTAACGGGCACAGTCTGCGATCGGCGGGTGGCGCAGCGTCAGCGCGGCCGGGGTGAGGATGATGGCGGGCGGGTCGGGATCGCGCTGGCGGGCGAGAATGTTGAGGACGACGTCGGCGGAGTGGACGCCGTGAGCGATCGCCTCGGCGCAGGCAGCTTCGACCGCCGGTAGCCCATCGGTGAGCACCGCGGTGAGGATGTCGACCATCTGCCGATTGCCGTCGGCGACGCCGGCGAGCTTGCGCCGCACGCGCTCCATCGCGGCCGGCAGCACCCAGTCTTTGAAGGGCGCACCGTTGCGCAAGGCGCCGGGCTTGCGGGCGAGCACCGGCACATAATGCCAGGGGTCGTAAACCGTGTCGCCGCGGCCGAACGAGCGGCGATGTTCAGCGACGATCCGGCCATCCTGGCGGATTACGATGCGATCCGCATAAGCATGAACTTCGACCGGCCGCCCGACGGCACTGGCTGCGACCGAGTATTTGTTGTTGTCGAAGCGTACCAGACAGGTCTTCGAGACCGACGCCGGCACGGCATGGAAGCCATCGAACCGACCGGCATAGGGAACAAGCTTCGGCCGTTCCGCCTCGAACACTTGCCAGATTGTCTGCTCGGTCAGTTCCGGATGGCGATGCACCTTGGCGTAGGCGATGCACTTATCGAGCAGCCAGGCGTTCATCTCCTCATAGGTCTTGAACCGTAATCGGGGTGTGAAGAACCGCTGGCGGACGAGCCCAACCTGGTTCTCGACCTGACCCTTCTCCCAGCCCGACGCCGGCGTGCAGGCCACCGGGTCGACAAGGTAGTGGCTGCACATCTGCAGGAAGCGGCGATTGTAGAGGCGGTCTCTACCGACGAAGACCGTCTCTACCGCGGTCTTCATGTTATCGTAGATGCCGCGTCCGCAGGCGCCCTTGAACAGAGCGAACGCGCGGTCATGCGCGTCGAACACCATCTCCTGCGTCTCGCGCGGATAGGCCCGCACGAACAGCATCCGGCTATGACAGAGCCGGACATGCGCTACCTTCACGATCACCGTCACGCCGCTCAGCAGGACGACTTCGTGGCTCCAGTCGAATTGGAAGGCCTCTCCCGGCGCGAAGCTCAGCGGCACGTAGGCCGAGGCCGTCGCTTGCCCGCGCTCCTTGGCCCATCGCCTGGCGTACCGACGCACGGCATCGTAGCCGCCATCATAACCACGACCGCGCAGTTCCTCGAACAGGCGGATCAACGTCAGCTGTTCGCGGGCGGGCTTGGTCGCGTTACTGGCCAGCAGCGCATCGAGTTCGTCTGTCCATCGCCCAAGCTTTGGTCGGGGCTGGACTTCGCGCTCGTATTCGAAGGACGTCTCGCCAGACCGCAGCACCTTGCGGACCGTGTTCCGGGACACTCTCAGGTCCCGCGCGATCTCCTTGATCGTCTTGCCCTTGAGAAAATGCTCACGCCGAATCCGCCCAATCGTCTCCACCGTCAGCATTCCCCCACCGCCCGCTTCGAATCAAAGCAAGCAGCGCATCAGTCCAATCAGGAGGGGGTCAATTTTGGACGCCGATCCCCCGGCTCAGGGGTCAAAATTGCACGCCGAATAACA
>CAZIKZ010000473.1:0-2482 GCA_964539845.1 uncultured Hyphomicrobiales bacterium | reverse complement strand
AACCGGCACGAATGCAGCCGGGTGGCGGATCACCGCGCGCAGTTCCGTTGGCTGCAACGTCGGGATCAGAGCAATGAGCCAGAGCGCGATGGCGATGCTGGAGATTGAGGTCGACCACGGAATTGTCGCCACCGCGACTGCGGCCAGGACATCGGCGGCACTGCGCCATTGCGCGCGATCGATCCGCCTCGTTGCCTTGCCGCTTTCGAGCGTCGCAGTCATGCGCCGTCCGCCTGCAGATCCGTCTCGCGCATGACCGACAGGCCGCGTTGCGCCCTGATGCGCCCGTCCGACATGACGTCTTCCAGTTTCTGATCGTTTTCACCGAGCCAGGAGCGGTCTGCCGTGGGATGCCACAGGTGCAGCACGCCCGTGGCAAACACGCCGTCTTTGCGGCGAACGTCCGCGTGCAGAAGGCGCACGAGCAGGTCGGAGTCTTCCCTCCCCCAGCCCTGATACGCACAATCGAAGCCGTCGACACGATCGAGATCGCTGCGCCATATTGCGAGATTACAGGATCGCGCACCGCGCCACGCGCGGAAGCGGAGTTTGCGCAACGGTCCGAGCGGCAAACTCATCAGAGGCACCGTGCGGTTGATGCCGCCGCGTCCCCTCTCCCGCGCCCATTCGCGATAGGTCCAGCGCTCCGGGTCGAGATTGTCGCGGAGAACCGTCTGCGTAAGCGCCTCCGACAACATGATCCGATTGCCCGTGACGAACCAGCCGCGCTCGGACAGCTTACGATGTGTCGCGATAAATCCCGGCCGGGCGATGCAGTCTCCATCAAGAAATATGCAATAGGCGCCGTCGCTCGCGAGAATCGCGCGATTTCGGATTTCCGCGGCACGAAACCCGCGGTGCTCTTGCCAGACATGCTTCAGGGGACGGCCGAAACGGGGCACCCAGTCCGCGATCAACTGCGCGGTCGCGTCGCGCGACCCATCGTCGGCAACAATCACCTCGAAATCGCGGTCGGTCTGAACCGCAAGCGAACGAAGAACAGCGTCAAGCGCGTCTTCGCGATTCCATGTCGTGACGATCACGGAGATCAGATCAGCCACGGTCCCGCCCCATCATCCAGGCTTTCATATAGCGGTAGTACGTGCCTTCGGCATTCGCCACAGCCAGCAGGAAGCCCTCGCGCCCATCGAGGAAGCCGAGTCGGATAAAATAGGTCTGGATGAAAGTCCACCAGCCCCTGACTATCCCCGTGAAAAACGAGACACGGCGTCCGGAATTCACGATCATCTCGGCGCGCGCCGTCGAATAGCGATCCATGCGCGACAGCGAATCTTCGAGCCGCAGCACCGGGTGGTGCGTAAGCGGCTGCTTCAATTGCCCGACCTGGCCGTCAAAGATCACGCGCTCATGCACAAGGTCGTCGGAGAAACGAGCCCGGCTTCGCCGGAACAACCGCAGCACATAATCCGGATACCAGCCCGAATGATGCATCGGCCGCCCGCAGAAGGTGGAGAGACGCGGCATTTCATAGGCGTCCGACAGCCCTTCGGTGATCGCGCGTCTGATTTCGACGGCAAGGTCTTCGCTCACCTGTTCGTCCGCATCGACCGAGAGCACCCATTCGCCGGTCGCAAGCGACAAAGCGAGGTTCTTCTGAGGTCCGAACCCTCGCCATTCCTCCGCAATCGTAACCTTCGCGCCCTTGGCCTCCGCCAGGCCTGCGGTGTCATCATCGCTGCCACCATCAACCACGATACGTTCGTCGCAAAAGGCAAGACTGTCGAGGCAAGCCTCGATGTTACGTGCCTCATTCTTCGTGATCACGATGGCGGAGAGACGCGGACTCATCGCGACGCATCCTGATGACGGAAGCGGATGCGATCGCGCAGACGCCGCCTCGCATCGCGAAACATCCGGAACGGAAGCGCAAGATAGTATTTCCGGAAGATCTGCCAGCGCCCAAGAAGGTCCATCGGCGGGGCGTCAGCACGCGGCACGTACCAGCCGTTCAGGCCGGTGCGGCGCATCAGGCTATACCCCGCCCGCGTCATGAAGCGGTGCTTGTCGAGGCTGCTGACGTGATCCTCGAGCAGAACAAGCCGCGGCTTCCAACGGACGAAATCAAAACCGCTCAGGACTTCAAGTTCATGGCCTTCAACATCAACCGACATCAGATCGATCGGTGGCGCCGCGCGTCCCTCGCTGAGCACGTCATCGAGCGTCCGGACTTTCACGTCGATGACGCGATCGGCACGCATCCCAGTTACGGCCAGATTGGGATCGAACGACGAAAACGGTCCTGCAACGTGAAGACGCATGATCTGGCCCGCGCGGTCGGGCGAGGAGCAGGCGACTTCGAATACCTGCGCCGTACGCTGCCGGCGCAATTCGGCTGCGAGTTTGGGCAATGGCTCGATCAGAATTCCGGTCCAGCCCGCTTCCTCGAGATGATACGATTGCGAATCCTTTTTCGGATCATTGGCGCCGACTTCCACGAAAAACCCGCGCGGGCTGTCGTGGA
>CAZIKZ010000472.1:0-2482 GCA_964539845.1 uncultured Hyphomicrobiales bacterium | reverse complement strand
CTAGTCTGCAAGCTCCTTCGAGCGCCTGGCCGCCGCCGCGACCGCCTGCCGCATCAGCGGGGCGAGGCCGTCCGCGCCCATCAGCACATCGAGCGCGGCTGCGGTCGTCCCGGCCGGAGAGGTGACGTTCTGGCGCAGCGTCGCCGGATCGAGCGGCGAGCGATGCAGCAATTCGCCGGAGCCTGCCACGGTCTCGCGCGCCAGCTTCGCCGCGAGGTCTTCCGGCAGGCCGGCCGCGACGCCCGCACGCGCCAGCGTTTCGGCGAGAAGAAACACATAGGCCGGCCCGGACCCCGACACAGCCGTGACCGCATCCATGTGCGTTTCGTCGGCAATCCACTCGACTGCGCCGGACGCTGCCAGCAGGGCATGCGCGCGCTGCTTTTGATCAGCAGTCACCGCGGCATTAGGGACCGCCACTGTGATCCCCCGCCCGATCGCCGACGGCGTATTCGGCATCGCGCGTACAATCGCGGCCTTCGGCAATCCGGCCTGCAGAAAGCCGATGGTCTTGCCGGCCATGATGGAAAGCACCAGCGTATCCGCTCCCACCAGAGGCGCGACATTCGGCATTATGGCAGCTGCGACCTGCGGCTTCACCGCCAGCACCACCGTGCCGATATTCGAGATCGCACCGGCAGACGGGTTGAGCGCCACGCCCTTCGTCGACAGCGCGACAATCTCCTCGGCGGGCTTCGGCTCGATCACCACAACATTGCGCGGCGCGAGTCCCAGCGCGAGCCAGCCCTCCAGCATCGCGCTACCCATCTTCCCCGCGCCGATCAGCGCAACGAGGCCGATATCGTCGAGACGGTGTTTGTCGGATTGTGTCATGGCTAACTTCGCTCTCGCTTTCTTACCTCCCCCTGAAAGGGGGAGGTCGATTTGCGAGCGCAGCGAAGCAAATCGGGTGGGGGTCAATCAACCCAGAAAAGACCCCCTCCCCAACCCTCCCCTTGCAGGGGGAGGGAGTCTGCAGCACTGTGCAAAAAAACTGAGATCAGGCCTCGCCGGAGGTTTCGAACATCGCCGCGTCCAGCGCCTCGCGGGCGGACTTGCCGGCCCACAGCACAAACTGGAAAGCGGGAAAGTAGCGCTCGCATGTATCGATCGCGGTACCGAGCACGGCCTTGCATTGATCTTCGGTCGCTTCGACCCCGCCGGTCAGCACCAGAGCGTGGCGGAACATCACAAGCCCGTCGTTCGGCCACAGGTCGAAATGGCCGATCCACATCTGCTCGTTCATATGCGCGATGAGTTGCTGAACTTCGCCACGGCGGCGCTCGGCGACCTTCATGTCGAATGCGCAGGCGAGATGAAGCGCCTCGAGTTCACCCATCCAGGTGAAGGACACCTGGTAGTCGACCCAGCGCCCCTTGATCAGAATGTTGATCTCGTCATCGCCGGCCCGCTCGAAGGCCCAGTCATTGACCGAGGCAACGCGCTCGACAACATCGAGCGGATTGCCGTGCGTCGTGTGTTCAATGTCGATCAATGCCATTTTCATCCGCCGCCTGCGAGGGCTTCGCACTTCACCAACGCACGCGTACCGGTAGTCGCCGAAACGGGACGTTCCGCCGACAGCGCAATCCGACACTGTCGGATTGACTCGCGATCACCGAATCACTTGGCACTCCGACTATAGCCGCACCGATTCCGCGCAACCAAGCCAAGATTTGATTGCAAGAGTCTCGTCGTTGATTTTTTGAATCGGAGCAACGTACGTGGAACCAATGTCCACAATCCACGCTGCGTCAGTTTGACTCAATGCACAGGCAAAAGCCGAAAAGCCAGTCCATCATTCCGGGACGCCAAAGGCGCGGACCCGGAATCCAGAGTGGCGGACTCAGTGTTTGTTGTTCTGGATTCCGGGTTCGCCGCACGCAGCCAAGTTTACGCTGGCTGCGTAAACTTGCCAGCGATGCGACGGCCCGGAATGACGATGAGGATATTGATCGGAAAATCAGATCAGTCGAACAGACTCGACACCGATTCTTCGCTCGCGGTGCGGCCGATGGCTTCGCCGATCAGCTGTGCGATCGGCAGCACGCGGATATTCGGCGCGTCCTTCATCGCCTTGGTCGGCTGGATCGAGTCGGTGATGACAAGCTCCTTGAGCCGCGAAGACGTAACGCGTGCGACCGCTCCACCGGAGAGAACGCCATGCGTGATGTAGGCATAGACCTCGGTCGCGCCCTGGCCGAGCAGCGCGTCGGCGGCATTCACCAGCGTACCGCCTGAATCCACGATGTCGTCGACCAGAATGCAAACGTGACCGGCCACGTCACCGATCACGTTCATCACCTCGGATTCGCCAGCGCGCTCGCGCCGCTTGTCGATGATGGCGAGCGGAGCATTGATGCGCTTGGCAAGACCGCGCGCACGCACAACGCCTCCGACGTCGGGCGAGACGACCATCAGGTTCGCCAGTTCAAAGCGCTCCTTGATGTCGCGAACCATGACGGGCGAAGCGAACAGGTTG
>CAZIKZ010000471.1:0-2496 GCA_964539845.1 uncultured Hyphomicrobiales bacterium | reverse complement strand
CGTGATGAATAGCTATCCGGAGTTGCGCGACCAGGTTCATGCCTTTGTTCTGGTTGCGGACCGGCGCTGGAATCTGCGGCTGAAGAACGGCATCGACATCCGCCTGCCGGAAGCCGAGCCGGTGGATGCGATCGAGGCGCTGCTTGCGCTCGACCGCGACAAGAAGCTCCTGACCCGCGACATCCTCGCGATCGATCTGCGCATCCGTGATCGCGTCACCGTCCGCCTCTCGGACGAGGCTGCCGCCGCGCGGGCCGAGGCTCTGAAAGACAAGAAGGGCAAGCGCAAGGGAGGCGATGCATGAGTCTGCTGCAATTCGGCGTCGCCCCCAAGATGAAGCCGATTTCGCCGAAGCGTGCGGCTCTGGTCGCCGCGCTCGATGTCGGCACCAGCAAGGTTGTGTGCGTGATCGCGCGGCTCCAGCCGAGCCAGGGTCACGACGTGCTCCGGCGTCGCAGCCATTCGATCGAAGTCATCGGCTTCGGACACACCGAAGCCCGCGGCATGAAGGCCGGTAGCGTCACCGATCTCGACGCCGCCGACCGCGCCATCCGGCAGGCGGTGGAACTTGCGGAGCAATCCGCCGGCGTGCATCTCGAATCGGTTGCCGTCTCGATTTCGGCGGGACGTCTTGCGAGCGAACGCTTCACCGCTTCGGTCGATGTGGCCGGGCCCTCGATCCGCGACAGCGATATTGCGCGGCTGCTGCAGGCCGGTAGTCAGCATTCCGGCCGGGAAGGGCGAATCGTCCTGCACTCGCTGCCGCTCGGCTATGCGATCGACGGCGTTCACGGAATCCGCGACCCGCGCGGCATGCTGGCGCGGCGGTTCGGGCTCGATATGCATGTGGTCACTGCCGATACCGCAGCGCCGCGAAACCTGATGCTTGCGATCGAACGTGGCCAGCTTTCGGTCGAGGCGATGGTTGCGTCGCCTTATATGGCCGGTTTGTCGGCTCTGGCCGACGACGAGTCCGATCTTGGCGCGGCAATCGTCGATATGGGGGCCGGAACGACCACGATCGCCGTGTTCTCGGGCGGCCGCTTCGTTCATGCCGACGCCTTCGCGGTCGGCGGCTATCACGTGACGATGGATCTTGCGCGCGGACTCAATGCGAGGGTCGCAGATGCCGAGCGAATCAAGACGTTCTATGGCACTGTTGCATCTGGAATGAGCGACGAGCGCGATATGATTCCGGTGCCATCAGTTGGTTCGGATTCGCGTGAGCCGCCGCAGGTCGTCTCCCGCGCCGCACTGGTCCCGTTTATCCGGCCACGCGTCGAAGAAATTCTGGAGATGATTCGCGACCGGCTTTCGACGTCTCCGTTCGCGGCCGAGCCACAGGGAACTGTGGTTCTGACAGGCGGCGCCAGCCAGCTTGCCGGCTTGCCGGATATCGCGTCGCGCATTCTGGGGCGTCAGGTGCGGATTGGAAGACCCCTGGGCGTGTCCGGATTGCCGGAAGCAGCCAAGGGACCGGCCTTTGCCGTCGCTGCGGGGCTGCTCGTGTATCCCCAGGCGGCGCATCTCGAACACTTCGAACCGCGGAAAACGCGGCAAATGATGACAGGAACAGGCGGTTATTTTTCAAGGGTCGGTCGATGGCTGAAGGAAGGCTTCTGATGACCCGAAAGCAGTATCTCCGGGACGGCCGGCGGCGGACCGGTCTTTGCGGGGACTCTACCCACGCCCGCGTATGGAAGAGGCAGCCATGACAGTGAATCTCACAGCTCCGGATATCCGTGAGTTGAGGCCCAGGATCACCGTATTCGGGGTCGGTGGAGCCGGCGGCAACGCGGTCAACAACATGATCTCGGCCGGGCTCCAGGGCGTTGAATTCGTCGTCGCCAACACCGATGCGCAGGCCCTGTCTTCATCGAAGGCGCCGCGCAAGATTCAGATGGGCGTCCAGGTCACCGAAGGACTTGGCGCGGGCTCGCAGCCCGAGGTCGGCAAGGCCGCGGCCGAAGAGGTGATGGATGAGATCCGCGATCACCTGAACGGTGCGCATATGGTGTTCGTCACCGCCGGCATGGGCGGCGGCACCGGCACGGGCGCCGCGCCCGTCGTTGCCAAGGTCGCTCGCGAGATGGGCATTCTCACCGTCGGCGTCGTGACCAAGCCGTTCCAGTTCGAGGGCGACCGGCGCATGCGCTACGCCGAGAGCGGTATCGCCGAACTGGCAAAGAACGTCGACACGCTGCTGATCATTCCGAATCAGAACCTGTTCCGGGTTGCCAACGAGAAGACCACGTTCGCCGACGCCTTCGCGATGGCCGACCGGGTTCTCTATTCCGGCGTTGCCTGCGTCACCGACCTGATGGTGAAGGAAGGCCTGATCAATCTCGACTTCGCCGACGTCCGCGCCGTGATGCGCGAGATGGGCAAGGCGATGATGGGGACCGGCGAAGCTTCGGGCGAGAAGCGCGCCTCGACCGCCGCCGAAGCCGCGATCTCCAACCCGCTGATTGACGATTCGTCGATGAAGGGTGCGAG
>CAZIKZ010000470.1:0-2505 GCA_964539845.1 uncultured Hyphomicrobiales bacterium | reverse complement strand
TCTGTCCACGTGACATTCCTGCCGAAGGCCGACTGGGAGCGGCTCGGCGCCAGAGGTTTCCTCAAGCGGACGGACCAGCAATTTCACTGGCGTAACCAGGGCTATGCGAGTTTCGACGACTTCCTCTCGGCGCTGGCCTCACGCAAGCGCAAGGCGATCCGGCGCGAAAGACGCGACGCCATCGACAGCGGCATCACCATCCACCAGCTGACCGGCAGCGATCTCACCGAAGCCGTCTGGGACGAGTTCTTCGCGTTCTACATGGATACGGGCTCGCGCAAATGGGGCCGTCCCTATCTCACACGGGCCTTTTACTCTCTCGTCGGCCAGTCGATGGCGGACCGGATCCTTCTCGTGATGGCGAAACGGAACGGCCGTTCGATTGCGGGAGCGATCAATTTCATCGGCGCGGACGCATTGTTCGGCCGGCACTGGGGCGCGGTCGAGCACCATCCGTTCCTGCATTTCGAGCTCTGCTATTATCAGGCCATCGACTTCGCCATCGCCAACAGGCTCGGCACGGTTGAGGCCGGCGCGCAAGGCGAGCACAAGCTTGCACGCGGCTACGTGCCGGTGACGACCTATTCGTCTCACTACATCGCCGATCCGGCGCTGCGGCGCGCAATCGCGGATTATCTCAAACGCGAGCGTCACTATGTGGAGGCGGCCGGCCGCGAGCTTGAAGGCTTGACCCCTTTCCGCAAGACTGAAACATGATCCCGAAAAGCGGGACCGGTTTCGGCAAGGATCATGCTTCAAGAAATAATGCCGACGGAGTGAGGACAAATGCCAGATTACGACCCGAACAATATCTTTGCCAAGATCATCCGCGGCGAACTGCCCTGCCACAAGGTCTATGAGGACGAGCGGGCATTCGTGTTCCTCGACATCATGCCGCGCGCGCCGGGTCATGCGCTCGTGATCCCGAAAAGCCCTGCGCGCAATCTGCTCGACGTCGACCCCGACGACCTTGCCCATGTCGCCACGGTGGCGCAACGCGTCGCCAAAGCGGGAATGCAGGTGTTCGGCGCTGACGGCATCACCGTGCAGCAGTTCAATGAGAATGCCGGCGGCCAGGTCGTTTTCCACCTGCACGTCCACGTGATCCCGCGCAAGGAAGGCGTCGCCATGAAACCGCCGGCGAGCGATAAGGAAAAGCCGGAAGTGCTTGCGGATCAGGCCAAAAAGCTCGCTGCCGCGATGCAGTCCGTGTGAGCGCTACAGCTTCGGAAACACCAGCGCACCGAGGATCAGCACCGCTTCGCCGGTTGCAACGCCGAGGAAGATCGAGCGTCTGAAGACGAGAAAGCCGGCAAAGCCAGCGGCGATCGCGATGATACGAACGGAAAGCGGCACGGTCGCCAGTGCGCCCGGGGCAAAGAAGATCAGCTTGGCGATGACGGCGGCCAGCACCGCGGTGGAGACCGCCCGCACCCAGACCAAAATTTCCGAGCCTTCGTCGATGCCGCGCGCAAGCGCGAAGCCGAGCCAGCGCCAGACCTCGTTCGGCAGAAAGCCCACAAGGACCAGGACGACATAGGGCCAGAGCGCCGAGGTGGTGAGGCTCATCGCAGGCTCTCCCGTATGCGATGGCCAAAATACGCGATGGTCCCGCCGGCGATCCCGGCCCACATCACATCGAGTTCGACATTCTGGAAGGCGAGGATCGGCCCGAGTACCAAACCAAGGATCAGCGCGAGCCGGTCTACCAGAAAGCGGGAGTTGCGCGCGATGGAGACGAGGAACGACATCGGCGTGAGAAACAGCAGCGCCGCCGTCAACAGCACCGGCAGCCATGCGGCGAGATAATAGCCTGCGACCGTGGCGACCATCGCCGACACCATATAGCCGCAGGCGATCCCGTTGCAGAACGGGATGCGCCGCTCCACCGGCATCAGCGGCGCGAGCCGCATCGACTCGACCCACATACTGACGGCGGTGAAATGCGCGGGCAGCAGAAGCTGCCACGTGCGTGTCTGCGGGCCGCGCAGCACCGGCATCAGCGACACCACCATCGGCAGAAGACGCACGCCGCTCAGACCTACCGCGATGGCCACCTCGATGAGCTGCGCGCCGCCGCCAAGCGTCGAGATCAGGATCACCTGCGCAGGCCCGGCCCATACCAGCAACGTGGACAGCGTCACCCAGACGAGGCTGAAGTTGAAATCGTAGGCGAGCGCGCCGATGCCGATATAGGTGCCGAACAACACATAGGCGAACACGGAAAACCATGCCGCCCGAAAACCGCCCAGCCAGGCGGCGGTGTTATCCGCGAAATCGATTCTGTACGGTTCGGACATCCCGCGCACCATGCGCAAAGCCGCACGCGAGAACAACGGCTTGGCGCCTCATGGGACGTGCCTTTTGCTGCATGGGTGCGCCCGGTGTTTCATGTGAAAATAATCCCATTGCTCCCAGACCGAGCACCGTTGCGCGGCGGGCAGTTCTGCGAAGTTCTGCCAGAGCTCTGCGAAACATCTGTATTGTTCTGACGGCTCATCGGGA
>CAZIKZ010000469.1:1740-2520 GCA_964539845.1 uncultured Hyphomicrobiales bacterium | reverse complement strand
GATCGTGTTCGGCGACGCCGACATCGACCGCGCGCTCGATGCCTGCCTGTTCATGATCTACTCGCTGAACGGCGAACGCTGCACCTCATCCAGCCGCGCGCTGGTCGATGCCTCGATCTACGACGAATTTGCCAGACGCGCCGCCGAGCGCGTGAAGAAGATCAAGGTCGGTCACCCGCTCGACCCCGCGACTGAGATCGGCCCGCTGATCCACCCGCGCCATGTCGAGAAAGTGTTGAGCTACGTCGATGCGGCACGCGAGGCCGGTGCCACCGTGGCGGTTGGCGGCGGCCGTGCCAATGGCGGCAAAGGCAATTTTGTGGAGCCGACGCTCTACACGAACGCGCGCAACGACATGAAGATCGCACAGGAAGAGATTTTTGGTCCGGTGCTCACCATGATCCCGTTCGCCGACGAGAAGGAAGCGGTCGCGCTCGCCAATGACGTGCGCTACGGCCTCGCCGGCTATCTCTGGACCAGGGATGTCGGACGCGCGCACCGCATGGCGCACGCGCTGGACGCCGGCATGATCTGGGTGAATTCGGAAAATGTCCGCCACCTGCCGGCGCCGTTCGGCGGCGTGAAGTCGTCCGGTATCGGCCGCGACGGCGGCGACTATTCCTTCGACTTCTACATGGAGACGAAGAACATCGCGATCGCACTCGACAATCACAAGATCCCGAAGATTGGAGCTTGAGAATGTTTCGCGACAATATCAGTTGGCGTCATGGCCGGGCTTGTCCCGGCCATCCACGACTTGCCGAATAAGAAGAAGACGTG
>CAZIKZ010000469.1:0-1730 GCA_964539845.1 uncultured Hyphomicrobiales bacterium | reverse complement strand
AATCCGTGCCCCCTCACCCGCCTCGCCGCTTCGCGGCTCGGCACCCTCTCCCCCAAGGGGAGAGGGAAAGGAAGTAAACCATGCCCGTCCGCAAACCGAACTTCACCCCGCCCTTCAACATCGTGCGGGCGAGCCACGTCGAATTCGGCGTACGCGATCTGAACGCATCGCGCGCTTTCTATGTCGATTGTCTCGGCTATCTGATCACCGACGACGACCCGGATGCGATCTATCTGCGCGCTGTCGAGGAACGCAATCACCACTCGATCGTGCTGCGCAAGGCGAAAGAGCCGTCGATCCCGGCGCTCGGCTACAAAGTGGCAAGCGAGGAGGACCTTGACCGCGCCGCCTTCTGGTTCGCGCACAAGGGCTTTCCGACCTCTTTCCCGGAAGTTCCGTATCAGGGCCGAACCCTGCGCACCTGCGACCTCTTCGGCATGCCGCTCGACTTTTATTTCCGCATGGACCAGGCCGATTGCATGCTGCGCAAATACGCGACCTACAAAGGCGCGCGCATCCAGCGCATCGACCATCTCAATTGCTTCACGCCGGATGTGCAGGCATCCTACGATTTCTATACCGAACTCGGCTTCCGGCTGACCGAATACACCGAGACTGATGGCGACAATCCGCAGCTCTGGGCAGTGTGGATGCATCGCAAGGGCAACGTCCACGATATCGCCTTCACCAACGGGCGCGGACCGCGCCTGCACCATATCGGTGTATGGACCGCAAGCTCGCTCGACATCCTGCATATCTGCGACGTGATGGCATCGTCAGGCTATCTCGACAACATGGAGCGCGGCCCCGGCCGGCACGGCATCTCGAATGCCTTCTTCCTCTATATCCGCGATCCCGACGGCCACCGCGTCGAGTTGTTCACCTCGGATTATTTGACCGTGGATCCGGATTTCGAGCCTTTGCGCTGGGGCCTGCATGACGCGCAACGCCAGACCTTATGGGGCCATCCAGCGCCAAAATCCTGGTTCGAGGAAGGCTCCACATTCACCGGCGTGCCGGTGCGCGAGCCAGTGCTGGAAGCGCAGCCGATCGTGGCGCGGTAGATCCCTCTACGCATTTTGCGTAGCGGTGATATATTGAGGGCATGACGAAGCCAACGATCTTCACGATTACGGCCGCTTGGGACAATGAAGCCTCGGCGTGGTCGGGGCATTGCGATGATATTCCTGCCGCTGCCGATGCGCCGACGCTGGATGATTTGCTGGCCAAGATGTCCGCTATGACGCTCGACCTGCTGCCGGACAACCATCCGGGTGTCGATCCGTCGACAGTCTATCTCCAGATCATGGCACTGCGCGAAGCCGAGCCAGCGGTCGCCTGAGTGGCTCCGCATTTCGACCGGGAACTCAGGGAATTGTTGCGCAAGGCGGGATGTAACCTCGTCCGGCAGGGCAAGGGCAGTCACGAGATTTGGTACAGTCCGCTCACGGGCCGAAATTTTCCGGTACCGATTGGAATCGTGAGCCGTCATACTGCAAATTCGATTTTGCGGCAGGCCGGTTTGCAGAAGACATTCTGAGCGCCGATTGCAGTTTCATCCCTTGAGGTCAAATTCATCCTTGACACTATAGGAATAAAAGCATATATCGTCCCCACCTCGCTCACGAGGGGCGCCAACCGGTGACGCCAGTTGATGGAGCGGGGTGCGGCGCCCGCGGGTGTGGCTTCGTCGGCCATGCCCCCGGGGGGCTTCGGGACCCCGCTCTACC
>CAZIKZ010000468.1:0-2533 GCA_964539845.1 uncultured Hyphomicrobiales bacterium | reverse complement strand
CATAGCGCGCGGCCGGGCTCTGCGGCATAGCTGGATCCAAGATCAAAAACGATCCTGGAGGAACTGCATGCCCGCGCATCCCGGCCGCATTCTCGCCACCCATGTCGGCAGCCTGATCCGGCCCCCCAAGCTCGTCGAACATCTGCGCAAGGTCGAGGCCGGCGAACCCTATGACGCAGCCGCCTACGAGGCCTGTCTGAAAGACTCGATCGACGAGGTGACGCGTGAGCAGGTCGCGGCCGGAATCGACATCGTCAGCGACGGCGAATTCTCCAAGGGCCGCAACTGGGCCTTCTATATCCACGAGCGGCTTTCCGGGCTCTCTACCCGTCCCCTCACCCCGGAAGAAGCGAAAGACCCGCTGACCCAAGCCGGCGGCGGCAACGACCGCAAGGCCTTCCCGCAATTCTACGCCGAGTACGATGCAGCGACCGGCCTCGGCAAACGGCTCGGGAACCGGTTCGTCTGCGACGGCGCGATCTCATACATCGGACAGCAGCAGGTCGCCCGCGACATCGCGAACCTGAAATCAGCAGCCCAGAAGGCGAACGCGCACGGCGCGTTTCTTCCCGTGGTCGCGCCGGCGAGCGCCCTGCCCGGCGGCAAGAACGAATTCTACAAGGACGACGAGAGCTTTCTGTTCGCGCTGGCCGATGCGCTCAACGCGGAATATCGCGCCATCGTCGATGCTGGCCTCATCGTGCAGATCGACGATGCTTTCCTGCCCTACATGTACGAGAAGATGGTGCCGCCGATGTCGCTCGCGGACTATCGCAAATGGGCGGAGCTTCGCATCGACGCGCTCAATCATGCGCTGCGCGGAATCCCTGAAGACAGGTCGCGCTATCATCTGTGCTGGGGCAGCTGGAACGGCCCGCATGCTTTCGACGTCCCCATGAAGGACATCGTCGATCTGATGCTGAAGGTGAAGGTCGGCGGCTATCAGTATGAGGCCGCCAATCCGCGCCATGAGCACGAATGGGTTGTCTGGGAGAGCGTGAAGCTGCCGGAAGGCAAAACGCTGATACCGGGCTGCGTCAGTCACGCGACCAACATCGTCGAGCATCCTGAACTGGTGGCGCAGCGGCTCGTTCGTCTCGCAAATCTTGTCGGGCGCGACAACGTCATGGCCGGCACCGATTGCGGCTTCGCGCAGAGCCCGTTCGCCAAGCGCGTACACGAGAGCATCATGTGGGCAAAGCTGCGCTCGCTCAGCGAGGGGGCGAGAATCGCGAGCGCACAATCGTGGGGACAGCGAAGCGCGGCGTAGGTTGCGCGCAGACGATCACTGCGCCGGACAATGCGCGCCGATGCGTTCGGCAACACGGTCACAGCGCGCCGGATCGTCGACATGCGGCCACCAGCACTCACGCCATAGCAAACAAAAAAAGCCCGGCATCGCTGCCGGGCTTTTCGTCAACTGGAGTTGATGCTGACGTTGGGTCAGTTCTGACCGAACACCGAGTTCGGCTCGACCTTGAGGCCCGGGCCCATCGTGGAGGAGAGCGAAATCTTCTGCACGAACGTGCCTTTCGCACCGGCCGGCTTCGCCTTCTGCACGGCATCCGCGAACGCCTTGATGTTGGCGACCAGCGCATCCTGCGTGAACGATGCCTTGCCAACACCGGCCTGTACGATGCCGGCCTTCTCGACACGGAACTCGACGGAACCGCCCTTGGCACCCTTCACCGCATTGGTGATGTCCATGGTCACGGTGCCGACCTTCGGGTTCGGCATCATGCCGCGCGGGCCGAGCACCTTACCAAGACGGCCGACCAGCGGCATCATGTCGGGAGTAGCAATGCAGCGATCGAAGTCGATCTGACCGCCATTGACCTTCTCCACCAGGTCCTCGGCGCCGACGACGTCAGCACCCGCGGCCTTGGCTTCTTCGGCCTTTGCGCCGCGCGCGAACACGCCGACGCGCTGGGTACGGCCCGAACCGCTCGGCAGCGTGACAACGCCACGCACCATCTGGTCGGCGTGACGCGGATCGACGCCGAGATTCATCGCGATCTCGATGGTCTCGTCGAACTTCGACTTGGCGCGATCCTTGATCATCTGCACCGCTTCGTCGAGCGGGTAGAACTTGTCGCGGTCGACGCCTTCAATGGCCTTCTTAAAACGCTTGCCTGCCATATCAGCCTCCCACCACGTCGATGCCCATCGAACGGGCGGAGCCTTCAATCATCTTGGCCGCAGCCTCGATGGTGTCGCAGTTCAGATCCTTCATCTTCTGCTCGGCGATTTCCTTGATCTGCGCCTGCGTGATCTTGCCGGCCTTGTCGCGGCCCGGGGTCTTCGAACCCTTGTCGATCTTCACCGCCTTCTTGATGAAGTAGGACACGGGGGCCTGCTTCATCTCGAACGTGAACGAGCGATCCGCGTAGACCGTGATGGTCACCGGAATCGGCATGTTCTTTTCGAGCTTGGCGGTCTGCGCGTTGAAGGCCTTGCAGAATTCCATGATGTTGAGGCCGCGCTGACCCAGCGCGGGGCCGATTGGCGGCGACGGATTGGCCGCGCCGGCCGG
>CAZIKZ010000467.1:0-2549 GCA_964539845.1 uncultured Hyphomicrobiales bacterium | reverse complement strand
CCTCCACTGTCCTGCGCCGAAGCCGCATAGGTCAGCGCGCCGAGGCCGGCCAGGCCGGCCACCAGAATGCCGGGGATCACCCAAGTGCGTTTCATCTTCTTATGTCTCCGATGTTGCAACCGAAGCGTTGCATCGGGGACAGGATGGGAGGCCGATTTGACGGAAGTTTTGCAGATCGGGCGGCCTTTGTGACAAAGTGTGTCAACGGCGGCCACCGTGACATCCGGTTGCAACATTTCCGCGAATTAATCTGCGGCCTTTCCTATATTGCCGGCATGTCCGGCGCGCCGCATATCCTCATTGTCGACGACCATCGCGAGATCCGCGAACTGGTCACGCGCGCCCTCGTGAAAGAGGGCTTCCGGGTCAGCAGCGCCGCAGACGGGCGCGCCATGCACAAGGCACTGGCGGACGGCCGCATCGACCTGATTCTGCTCGACCTGATGCTGCCGGGCGAAGACGGGCTCTCGCTCTGCCGCAGCCTGCGCACGAAGTCGGACATTCCGATCATCATGCTCACCGCCAAGGGCGACGAGATCGACCGCGTGCTCGGCCTCGAAATGGGCGCCGACGATTACATGCCAAAGCCGTTCGGAAGCCGCGAACTGATCGCGCGCATTCGCGCGGTGCTGCGCCGCGGCCGCCAGAACGAGCCTGCGCAGATGCCCGCGTCGCAATATCGCTTCGACCGCTGGCGGCTCGATACCGCAGCCCGCGAACTCGTCAGCGAGGATGGCGTCACCGTGCCGCTGTCCACCGGCGAATACGATCTGCTCGTCGCCTTCGTCGAACGGCCGCAGCGTGTGCTGAGCCGCGAGCAATTGCTGGATCTCGCGCGCGGCCGCGCCGCCGCCAATTTCGACCGCGCCATCGACACCCAGGTGAGCCGGTTGCGCAAGAAGATCGAGCACGATCCCGCCGATCCGAAAATCATCAAGACGGTCTGGGGCGGCGGCTACACGTTTACGGCCGCCGTAATTGCGGAATGAAACGATTCCTGCCCCAGAGCCTGTTCGGCCAGACGCTGCTCCTGCTGCTTGCGGGCCTGATCGTGTCGCACGCCATCGGCTCCTTCATCTATTCGCTCGATCGCGAAAGCGCGGTGCGCACGGTCGGGGGACTGGCGACCGCGCAACGCATCGCCAATGTGTCGCGGCTGGTCGAGGACATGCCCGCCGACTGGCGCGACCGGCTGGTCAACGGATTGAGCGACCGCAGCCTGACGGTAGCGCTGTTCGACAAGCCGCCGTTGACGACGAGCGATGCCGGCGCGGTCGCCGACGTCATCCGCGATTATCTGATGCACCAGTTGCAACTGCCGCCGCAGCGCGAACCGCTGGTCTCGGTCGCTGAAGCGCATGGCGCATCCGGCCCACCCTTCGACGGCCGGGGCTATCGCGGCCCGCCCGACACCAGCCGCGGCCGCATGATGCGCGAGCGCGATGACGATCGCTTCCGCGAACGCAACGAATGGCGCGGACGCGAGCGGGATCGCGAGCGGCGGCCGCCATTCATGCGCGCGCGCGGCCTGGAGGTCGCGGTGCCGCTGGCCGATGGAAAATGGCTGTTCTTTGCCACCAACCTGCCCTCCGGCAGTTCCGGCTTTTCGTACCAATATCTGATCTCGATGCTGGTGATGGCGGCATTTATTATCGCGATCTCGATCTGGGCGGTGCGCCGCATGACCGCGCCGCTCGCAACCGTCGTGCAGGCCGCCGATCGTCTCGGACGCGATGTCAACGCGCCGCCGCTGGTCGAATCCGGAACGATCGAGATGAAGCAGGCGGCATCGGCCTTCAATGCGATGCAGACCAAACTGCGCGCGCTGATCGAAAACCGCACCCGCATGCTGGCTGCGCTCTCGCATGATCTGCGGACACCGCTCACGCTGCTTCGCCTGCGGTCCGAGAATGTCGAAAATACCGAAGAGCGGGACAAGATGCTCGCCACCATCGCCGGTATGGACGCGATGATTGGCGCGACGCTGCGATATGCGCGCGAGCAGGCCACCGACGAGCCGCGACGCTCGACCGACATCACGGCCCTCGTGCAAAGCGTGGTGGATGACATGGCCGATGCCGGGCTCGATGTCACGATGACGCAGAGTGAATCCGTCTCGATCGACTGCCAGCCGGCGGCACTCAAGCGCGCGCTCACCAACCTGATCGAGAATTCCGTGAAATACGGCACGCGCGCACGCGTGTCGCTCAGCGCATCGCCGCAATCTGTCGACATCGCGGTCGAGGACGATGGCCCGGGCATTCCGGAAGACCAGCTGAGCAAAGTGTTCGAGCCATTCTACCGCGTGGAAGAGTCGCGCAGCCGCGATACCGGAGGTGTCGGGCTCGGGCTCGCGATTGCACAGGCGGTTGTGACCGCGCAGAATGGCACCCTGACCTTGACCAACCGGACGCCGACGGGCCTGCGCGCGCTGATCGTTCTGCCGCGCAAGCAACCATAACCAACGGGGTCATCGTCTCTCCACGGGAGGAGACCATGCCTGTCGTACGTTTTGCCGCAACCGTAGCGCTCCTGCTCTCGCTTGCCGT
>CAZIKZ010000466.1:0-2566 GCA_964539845.1 uncultured Hyphomicrobiales bacterium | reverse complement strand
CACGACCACCACGCGTCCGGTCATCACCATCATCATGGCCATGACCATGAGCGGTAAGCGCAAGAATCTGCCGCTGGTGAAGGGGCAGGGTGCACGGAAGCGGTCAACCCTCCCCCCGCGAAGCGGTGGGGAGGGTCGATCGACTGAGCCAACGGGTCCGCGCGAAGCGCGGCCCGATGACAGGCTCTGCGAAGAAGATCGGGGTGGGGGGCTACTCGATATGCCCCCCACCCCCGACCCCTCCCCACCATTCGCTTCGCTCATGGGGGGAGGGGAGCCGCAACATTCGCACGATGCCGCCGCGCTCTACCGACTGATGGCCTGGCTCTCGCCATCGTTCCCGGTCGGCGCCTTCTCTTATTCGAGCGGGATCGAGTGGGCGGTGGAAGCCGGTGACATCACGAATGCCGCGACGCTGACGGACTGGCTGTCGCTGATGATGAGCGACGGTGCGGGCTATTGCGATGCCGTCTTTTTCGTACAGACCCATCGCGCCGTCATGACCGGTGACGCGCGCGCGCTTCGCAGCGTTGCCGAACTGGCAGCCGCCTTTTCGCCATCGAAGGAACGTCATCTGGAGACGGCCGCACAGGGCCGTGCGTTTATCACGGCAGTCAGCGCTGCCTGGTCGTGCGACGCCATCGGCATGCTGGACGAAGCCTGGGACGGAGCGATTGCTTATCCGGTCGCTGTCGGCGCCGTGTGCGCTGGCCACATGATAGCGGTCGATACGGCGCTGCCGGCTTTCCTGCATGCGCTTGCCGCGAACTGGATTTCGGCCGGGGTTCGTCTGATTCCGCTTGGCCAGACTGACGGTCAGCGGGTGCTCGCCGCGATGGAAGACGTGATCGCCGCGACCGCGGCGCGCGCATTCAGCGCATCGCTCGATGACATCGGCGGCGCTGCCTTGCGCGCTGACCTCGCGTCCATGCGCCATGAGACGCAATATACAAGGCTGTTCAGATCATGATGCGCAGGTCGAACATGAGAAAATGTGCCTTAGGCGGCTTTGTCGTTGCTCTTGGCATCGGGGCTGCCATGGCGCAGGGAGGCGGCAGCCTTGGTCTCGACGACGTGCTGGAGGCGGTCAAGGCAGACACGAAGCTGGTGGCAGAAATTCAGGACGAGTTGAACAAGAACGGCCTGAAGGTCGGTGGTGTCGTCTGCAGCGGCTTTCGGCATGGCAATCAATGGGTCGAACTCTCCGGCGCGCGTGCCGCGCCGTACGAATGTGATATCGGGAAACGCCAGATCGTTATCCAGGCGGACCGTATGTATTTCGATGTAGGCAAGCGGCCGCTTGGTGACATGAAGAGGGTCAACCCGAAACGGGCGGACAGCTTCAAGGAATCGAATTTCCGCTGGACCTGGAAACCGGTGAAGTGAACATGAGCAAAAATAAGAACCCGAACGGCCCCCTGCGCGTCGGTATCGGCGGTCCGGTCGGATCGGGAAAAACCGCGCTGATGGATTTGCTGTGCAAGCGGTTGCGCGATCGCTACGACATCGCTGCGATCACCAACGACATCTACACCAAGTGGGATGCCGAATATCTGGTGCGCTCCGGCGCGCTGGCGCCCGAACGGATCGCCGGCGTCGAGACCGGCGGCTGCCCGCACACCGCGATCCGCGAGGATGCGTCGATCAACCTCGCCGCGATCGCGGATATGCGCAAGCTTTTCCCCGATCTCGATCTCGTGCTGATCGAGTCTGGCGGCGACAATCTCGCGGCGACGTTCTCGCCTGAACTCGCCGATCTCACGATTTACGTGATCGATGTCGCCGCCGGCGACAAGATCCCGTCAAAGGGCGGGCCTGGCATCACGCGATCCGACCTCCTTGTGATCAACAAGATCGATCTCGCGCCTTATGTTGGCGCCTCGCTTGAGGTAATGGACCGCGATGCGAAAAAGATGCGCGGCCAGCGGCCGTTCGTGTTCGCCAACATGCGGGAAGGGAAGGGCGTGGATGAGATCGCCCGCTTCATCGAGGACAAGGGCGGATTGGGAACTTGACCCCGCCTCACCCTGAGGAGCCGGGCGAAGCCCGGCGTCTCGAAGGGCGAGGCGGCCCTCATCCTTCGAGACGCACCTTCGGCGCTCCTCAGGATGAGGAGATTGTGTATGTATCGATCATGCCTCTTTCCCCCCCCACCGCCTCCCTCCTCAGGCAATTCCATGCGCGCAAACCGTCGCGCATCTGGTCGCTGATCGTCACGCTCTATGGCGATGCGATCGTGCCGCGCGGCGGATCGCTGTGGATCGGCTCGCTGATCGAAATCATGGCACTGTTCGGAATCGACGCGGGCCATGTGCGGACCGCGGTGTCGCGGTTGTCGTCGGACGGCTGGCTCGCCAGCACGAAGCGCGGCCGCGCGAGCTATTACCGGCTGACCAGGAGCGGTGAGGCCGAATTTCTGCAGGCAACACAGCGCATCTATTCCGGCGTGCCGGTGACGCCGGGTGAGATGCAGGTCGCCGTGATCGGGCCATCCATCAAAGACCCGGCTGCGATACGGGCCGCATTGAAAGACGCCGCCTATGCCGCCGTGTCGCCGGTCATTCAT
>CAZIKZ010000465.1:0-2579 GCA_964539845.1 uncultured Hyphomicrobiales bacterium | reverse complement strand
GCGCGCGCGACCTCGGCGAGGGTGACGCCGTGATTGGTGCCGACAACCGAGAAGCGGCCATCCCTGAAATGAACGTCGCGCTCGGAAACCTCAAGCAGGTGAGCCGCTATGAGGCGGCCTTTCTCGATGATCTTGTCGGCCGCAACCGACAGCGCGGAACCACCAACCGCGATGCTGCGCGAGCCGAATGTCCCGGTTCCGTAGGGAACAGCGTCGGTATCGCCTTCAACGATTTCGATCTTGTTGACCGGGATACCAAGCCGCGAGGTCAAAATCTGCGCCATCGTTGTGGAATGGCCCTGACCGTGATTGTGCGTGCCGAGCTTTGCGCGCGCGCTGCCATCCGGCTCCAGAGTGATCGACGCGGATTCATAAAATCCGGCGCGCGCACCGAGCATGCCGGCGAAGCGTGATGGTGCAACGCCGGACGATTCGACGAAACAGGCAATGCCGATGCCACGCATCTGGCCGCGAGTCGCGCTCAACGTTCTTCGTTCGGGAAAGCCGCGATAGTCAGCTAGGTCTAGCGCGCGCTCGAACACCTTCGGAAAATCACCGCTGTCATAACTTGGACCGATAGGCGTCTGATAGGGCATCACGCCCGACGGAATCAGATTACGACGACGGATTTCGGTGGGGTCCAGTCCCAGAGCGGCCGCCGCGCGATCCGCGAGCCGTTCGAGCACGTAGCAGGCTTCCGGACGGCCGGCGCCACGATAGGCATCGGTCGGCACGGTGTTGGAAAATAAGCCGGTACATTCGACCGCAATTGCCGGCGTGCGATAAACCCCCGCCAGCAGTGCCGAATAGATCGCACTCGGAATGGCTGCGCCGAAGGTCGAGACATAGGCGCCGACATTGGCAATCGTCTTCACCCGCAACGCCAGATAATTGCCGTCCCGATCGAGCGCGAGCTCGGCCTGTGTCGCGTGATCGCGCGCCTGATAATCGGACAGGAAACTTTCGTTGCGGCTGGCCACCCAGCGGATCGGTCTGTTCGTCTTCATCGCGGCCCAGGCGATGACGGACTCCTCCGGATAAAGTTTGCCCTTGTAGCCAAAGCCGCCGCCGACATCCGGCGCGATCACGCGCAATTTCGCTTCGCTGATATTGAGCTGTTCGGTGACGAGGCGGCGAATGTGGTGGGGAACCTGCGTCGAACTATAGAGCGTCAGCTTGTCGAAGCCATTTGGCGGCACCGCCGTCACCGCGCGCGGCTCGATTGCCGCTCCACCGATCCGGTGATTGATCAGGTCGATGTCGACAACATGCGCCGCTGCGGCAAAACCGGCATCAACCTTTGCGGCATCGCCTCGCACCCAGCGGAAGCACACATTCGACGGTGCGATGCCATGCAACCGCGGCGCTTCCGGTGAAAGAGCAATCCGGCCATCGGTCACGCTGGGCAGGGGCTCGTAGTCGATTTCGACCCGTTCGGCCGCGTCCTGCGCCGCCACCAGCGTTTCCGCAATGACGATCGCAACCGCCTCGCCGACATGACGGACAGTGTCGCGCGCCAGCGCGAAGCGCGGCGGCTCGGCCATCGGTGTGCCGTCCGGCGCCGTGATCGACCACATCGCCCGCATCGGGCCGATGCCGTCCGCCGCCATGTCCGAGCCGGTTAGAACGGCAATGACACCCGGCGATGCCAAAGCTGCAGCGATATCGATGCCGCGCAGATGTGCATGCGCGTGCATCGACCGCACGAACACCGCATGCGACGTGTTGGCGATGTGAATGTCGCTGACGAAACGGCCGGCGCCAACGAGGAATCCCGGATCTTCGACGCGCCGAACGGGCACGCCTATGCCTTCATGCGCCGCGAGGGACGGATCGAAGTCTGCGTCACCGGACAAGCGCTCGCCCATGCGGCGCTATTGCATCTCTTCGCGCAGGATGTCGAGCTTCTCGAACACAACCTTGTCCGACACGATGAAGAAGTCGGCATCGCCTTCAAGCGCCTGATGACTTGCCCATGACCAGGACGGAATGGTGAAGACGTCATTCTTCGTCCATTCGAATGTGTTCTCGCCGATTGTTGAGCGGCCGGAGCCGGAAACGACGAGGCAAATCATGCTATAGGCGCCGCGCTTCGGGCGGGTCGTCACATTCTTCGGGAGCCGCATCGCATAGCAGTCGAGCGTCGACATGACGGCGCCGCCGGTCTCCGGATTGACGTAGCGGAGAAGCCGGGCGCCGTCCGTGCCGGCAGGAATGTCCGACAGGGCCTGCCGCGTGACCTCGCCCGAATAATGGTATTTCGGCGAACTCGGCTGGTCGGTCGGTGCGTCCGCGATAGACAAGCCGGGCGCGCGCCAGCGCCGCTCATCCCCTTCGTCGACCTTCCAGAATTCCTCGTCGTTCGGATTTCCAGGCTCGAAAAAGTGTGCGTTCAGACCCCGCAGCAAGGGCATGTTGGCGGCATCGAACCAGATGATCCGGCTTTTGCTTGGGTTGATATGGCCATGCCAGGCCATCGGCGGCGTCAGGATGAGATCGCCGGTCTTCATCTCGCACCAGCGCCCATTGACGATGGTCGCCGCGCCCTCTGCCTGCGTGGCGAAACGGATCGCCGCGCC
>CAZIKZ010000464.1:0-2590 GCA_964539845.1 uncultured Hyphomicrobiales bacterium | reverse complement strand
GTGTATTCGGGTCGGTTGTGATCACCGGCGTCGGCTCCTGCGCGCACGCGCAGACAAGCGCCGCCAGCGACAGCGCGGGAAGCGTCCGCTTCAAACCGCAGCCCTTGCGTCCTGGATCTTGCGCCATATCCGTTCCGGCGTTGCAGGCATATCGATGTGCTCGATGCCGTAGGGCGACAGCGCATCGACGATCGCATTGATCACCGCGGCCAGCGCCCCGACGGTCCCCGCCTCGCCCGCGCCCTTGACGCCAAGCGGATTCATCGGCGTGAGGACTTCATTGGCCTTGCAGATGAAGGACGGGAAATGCGCCGCACGCGGCATCGCATAATCCATGAACGAGCCGGACAGAAGCTGGCCATCCTCGTCGTAGCGGATGTCCTCGAACAGGATTTGTCCGACACCTTGCACCACCCCGCCATGCACCTGCCCCTTGACCAGCATCGGGTTCACCACGCGTCCGACATCGTCGACCACGACATAGTTGAGGAGCGTGCAGACGCCGGTATCGGGATCGATCTCGACCTCGCAGACATGGCAGCCGTTCGGGAAGGTCGCAGCCTTCGGCGCCGCGATGGTCTTGTCGGAGAAACCGAACAGGCCACCGAGACTTGGATCGCGCATCGTGTAGGAGAGCTTCGCCACGTCCTTGATGCCGATGCGGCGGTCGGTGCCGGTAATCGCGAATTGCCCCGCCTCGAACACCACGTCGCCGGCATCCGCCTCGAAATGCACGGACGCAAGCTTCTTGCCGCGCTCGATCAGGCGATCGGCCGAGATGCGCAGCGAATTCGATCCGGTAATGATCGAGCGGCTGCCGAAAGTCCCGATGCCGAATTCGATCATGTCGGTATCGCCGTAACGCACCTTCACATCCGCGGGTTCGATGCCGAGGAAATCGGCTGCGATCTGCGCGAAGGCGATCTCGTGCCCTTGCCCGTGCGAATGCGTCCCCATCGAAACGGTGACGCCCCCGGTCTGATCGAACTTGATCTCGGCGCTTTCCGGGTTTGGCGCAGGCGCCGGCCCGCCAGAAACTTCGATCGCATTGGCAATGCCGATGCCCCGCAGCCTGCCGCGCTTCTTCGCGTCCTTGCGCCGCTCCGCGAAGCCCTTCCATTCGGCCAGTTCGAGTGCGTCATCCATATTGCGCTCGAACTCGCCGGAATCGTAGGTGAACATGAATTTTGTGTTGTAAGGCATCTGATCGGGCGCGATCAGATTGCGCCGGCGCAATTCCACCGGGTCGAAACCGCATTGGCGCGCGGCCAGATCAATCACGCGCTCGATCGCATAGGTCGCTTCAGGGCGTCCCGCGCCGCGATAAGGCGCGGTTGGTGGCGTGTTGGAGAATACCCCCGTCACGCGCGCATGGATGTGGGGCGTGCGATAGACGCCGGCGAGCCCGCCAAGATTGTTGGTCGGGACATGCAGTCCCATCGGAGAGATATAAGCGCCGAGATTGGCGGTGGTCTCCACCTTCAGCGCCAGGAAATTGCCCTTCTCATCGAGCCCCAGCGTCGTGGTCGAATAATTGTCGCGCGCGTGGAAATCGGAGAGGAAGCTTTCGCCGCGTTCGCCGGCCCACAGCACCGGCCGGCCGGTCAGCTTTGCGCCGACCAGCGTCAGCACATATTCGGGAAACGCCGCCTCCTTCAAGCCGAACCCGCCGCCGACATCGGGGGAGACCACACGCACGCGGTTGCCGGAAATGCGGAAGATCTCGTTGGCAAGGCTCTCGCGCACGGCATGCGGATTCTGCAGCCCGCAATACAGCGTGTAGGATTCTGTAACCGGGTCGTAGCTGCCGAGCGCCGTCCGCGGCTCCATGGTCACCGCAGTAATGCGGTTGATCGGATAGCTGACGCTGATCCTGTGCTTCGCGGTGGCAAGCGCCTGCTCGACCGCATCACGATTGCCGGCATCGAAGACGAAGCAGACATTGCGCGGCGATTGCGGCCAGAGCTCCGCCGCGCCATCGGCTGCGGCACGCCTGGTATCGGTCACCGTCGAAAGCGGCTCCCACTCGATCACGATCGCTTCGGCGGCGTCCTTGGCCTGGTCGAGCGTATCGGCAAAGACAGCGGCAACCGGATCGCCGACATAGAGCGCGCGTTCGCGCGACAGGATGCGGTAAGGCGGTTCGAAATTCGGCGAACCGTCCGGAGCCTGGCGCTTGACCTTGGACCGGATGCTGCCGAGTGCCGTCATCTCCGGGTGCTCGCCGGTCAGAACGAGATGCACGCCCGGCATAGTCTCAGCCAATGCCGTATCGATCTTTACGATGCGGGCGGCGCCATGGGGCGACCGCAGCACAAACGTTCGCAGCGCGTCGCTTGTCGCAAGATCGGCGGTGTAGCGGCCAAGACCGCGCACCAGACGCAGGTCCTCTGTACGCGGAAGCGATTTTCCAATGAAGCGGTAGGTCATGCGGACTCGGGCACGGTCGAAACTCGCCTTTTCTTACCCGCTTCGCGCGCTCAAGTCATTGCGACACTCAGGCATTCATGCCGCCGTCGGACATATACACGCTGCCCGTGCACAAGCTCGACGCGTCCCCGGCCAGAAACCACGCGGATTCCGCGATCTC
>CAZIKZ010000463.1:0-2626 GCA_964539845.1 uncultured Hyphomicrobiales bacterium | reverse complement strand
GCGCAACGGCTGCGCGGCGAGGCGCCCGAAAAGAAGCTCGTGATCGAGGTCGGCAATCTCGACGAAGCGATGGCTGCGGCGTCCGCGGGATTCGACGTGATCCAGACCGAACGGTTTGCACCGAACATGGTGGCTGCGCTGACCGCAAAACTCGAACGATTCCGACCGCGCCCGCTGATCGCCGCGGCCGCCGGCATCAATCCGGACAATGTCGCGGACTATGTGAAAGCGGGAGCTGACATTATCGTGACGTCGTGGCCGTATACGGCACGGCCGTCCGACGTAAAGGTGGAGTTCGCACGGGGTTAGGCATCGTCATTCCGGGGCACGCGCGAAGCGCGTGAACCCGGAATCCAGCAAAGCCGATGAGTGCTCGTTGATCGCTGGATTCCGGGTCCGGCGCTTTGCGCCGTCCCGGAATGACCGGCTAAGGTGCGCCCATGCACCGGCCGTCACGCATCGTCTGCCTGACCGAAGAGACCGTGGAGACATTGTACCTCCTTGGCGAACAGGATCGTATCGTCGGCGTCTCGGGCTATGCGGTGCGTCCGCCGCAGGTGCGCAAGGAGAAGCCGCGTGTCTCCGCCTTCATCAGCGCGGATGTGGCAAAGATCACAGCGCTCGCGCCAGACCTGGTGCTCACCTTCTCCGATCTGCAGGCCGATATCGTGGCGCAACTGATCCGCGCCGGGATCGAAGTGCATGCCTTCAACCAGCGCGACCTGGCCGGCATTTTCCGGATGATCGATACACTCGGCGCGCTTGTTGGGGTGCAAGGTAAAGCGGACGCGCTCGCCGCGTCACTTCAGGCAAAGCTCGATACAGCCCGCGCGAGTTCGGCGCAGCTGCCGCACAGGCCGCGCGTCTATTTCGAGGAATGGGACGAGCCGATGATTTCGGGCATCCGCTGGGTGTCTGAACTGATCGAGATCGCCGGCGGCATCGAGGTGTTTCCCGAAGCATCGCGAAAGAAATCTGCGTCCGAACGCATCGTCACACCGGACGCCGTGATCGCGGCCTCGCCTGACATCATTATCGGCTCGTGGTGCGGAAAGAAATTCGTCCCGGCAAAGGTCGTGGGCAGACCGGGCTTCGACGCGATCCCCGCGGTGAAAAACGGCTGGCTGCGGGAGATCAAGTCGCCGCTGATCCTGCAGCCGGGACCGGCTGCGCTCACGGACGGTCTCGATGCGCTCTGTGCGATCGTCCGCGAATGGGTCGCGGCTCAACGCGCAGGCAGCCGCCCGATCTCATCCGCCATATAGTCGAAGGCTGCGACCAGCGCGGGTCCGCCGCACATGGTGTACCGCGTCGGCAGTGCGACGCGCCGATCCGGCGGATAAAGGTCGCGCATGGCCGGATGGACGAGGAACATGGCGCCCTGATCGGTCGCAGCCTGTGGTGGATCCTTCAGGAAAACGATGTCGGGCTTGAGCACCAGAAATTTTTCCAGCGCAATGAACCCGCCATAGCCAGCCGGCGCACCGGCGGGCGGCTTCAGGCCGGCTTCAGCGAGCAGTGTCGCCGCAAGACTGGCCGGCCCCTGCGTATAGCCGCCGCGTTCCACCACCAGCGCGGTGCGATCTTCCTTGCCGGCCGCGGCGGCAAGACGGGCACGCGCACGATCAAGCTCACCAATAAGCGTTTCGCCGCGCTCCGGATGACCGAGCAATGCTGCCATGTCGCGGATCTGCCGGCGCGCGGATTCAAGGTCGCTGACAAAGGGTGTTTCCACGACGCGCAGACCTTGCGACATCAGCATTCGCCTTGTCACCGACCGGTCATTCGGACCGACCAGCACCAGATCGGGCTCCAACAGAAGCGTCGATTCGGCCTGCCAGTCGGCCTTTCGGAATGGCTGCGCCTTGTCTGCAACGACCGATAATGCCGGGTCGGTCGCATAGGGCGACAGCCCGGTGATCTGGTCGGGATCGGCCAGGGCGACCACAAGCTGGTCGGCGCACAGGTTGAACGACACCACGCGGCGCGGCGCGGCGTCGGCGTGCGCGACCGCGGCCCACAGAGCTATGCACACCGCCAGCAGCGGCATTGTTCTGACCACGCGCATCATGCGATCATAGGGGTTCGGGATCCACTCACCTATGTCAGCCATATCCAAATCCGGTTGGCGGCTCAATGCGGCGCTTGCATCGCTGGTGCTTGCATTGATGATCGCCTCGCTTGTCGTCGGTCCTGCCGGTCTCCCGGCGCGAACGGTGCTGGCCGCGCTGTGGAGCGGCGACGGCGTTGCCGCCGTGATCGTGCGCGAAATCCGGCTGCCGCGCACGTTACTTGCGGCACTGATCGGCGCGACACTGGGCTTTTCCGGCGCGGCGCTGCAGGGCCTGTTCCGAAATCCGCTCGCAGAACCCGCCTTGTTCGGCGCACCGCAGGCTGCAGCCGCAGCGTCCTCGTTCGTGATCGCATTCGGCATTCTTCCGGCGACCTCCCTGCTCGTTCCGGTTGCGGGCATCCTCGGCGCGCTGGTCTCGGTCGGCGCACTGGTGCTGATCGCCGGCCCGCGCACGAGTCTCACGGTGATCCTGCTCGCCGGACTCGCACTTGCAAGTTTCGCCGGTGCCATGACCGCGCTCGTCCTCAATCTCGCGCCCAATCCCTTCATCGC
>CAZIKZ010000462.1:0-2643 GCA_964539845.1 uncultured Hyphomicrobiales bacterium | reverse complement strand
CCGGCGGCCTTGACCGCGGCAGCGAGCGCATCGAGCGCGATTTCGGGATCCTGGTCGTCGATCCCGATCCGGCACTTCACCGTAACGGGGATGCTGACGACGCGCTTCATCGCTGAGACGCATTCGCCGACGAGTTGCGGCTCCGCCATCAGACAGGCGCCGAAGCGGCCGTCCTGCACGCGGTCGGACGGACAACCGACATTGAGGTTGATCTCGTCATAGCCAAGATCCTGCGCGATGCGCGCACACTCCGCCAGATCGCTCGGGTCGGATCCGCCAAGCTGCAGCGCCACCGGATGCTCCGCCGGGTCGAACCGCAGAAGCCGCCGCCGGTCGCCGTGCAGCACCGCGCCAGTCGTAATCATCTCGGTGTAGAGGAGCGAACGGCGCGTCAGCAGACGATGGAAGGCGCGGCAATGCCGGTCACTCCAGGCCATCATGGGGGCCACGGAAAACCGCGCCCCGCTGCTGCGATCCTTGTAAGTCATCGACGCCCTATACCACCTGTTGCGGCGGGCCGCTGCGGCCGAGCGTCCTTATAAGGACGTGCAGCGCGCTCGCAAGCTCGGCCCGATTGCGCGCCGCTCCAAGGCAAAGCCTGACGGCGGGAGGCGGGTCGCGATCGACCGAAAAGGTTTCGCTGCCAACCACCGCGAGGCCCTGACGGAACAGATCGGACACGAACGCCGCCCGGTTCCATGCGGCCGGGAGCGTGAGCCAGAGATGATGGCCCTTCGGATGCGCGGCGAACGCAATATCCTTGAGGATCCGGGCTGCCAGTTGCTGACGGCCGGCGGCTTCGTCGCGGATCGCGGCCACGATCCGGTCGGCCTCACCCGTGCGCAGCCATTCGAGTGTCAGCGCCGCCATGAGAGGCGGCGCCATCTGGGTTGTCGCCTGCAGGCTTCGGCGCAACGCCAGGGCCGATGCCGCATCCGGCGTCACCAGAAACGAGACCCGCAATGCCGGTGCGAG
Organism: uncultured Hyphomicrobiales bacterium; assembly: GCA_964539845.1. Classification (GTDB taxonomy): domain Bacteria; phylum Pseudomonadota; class Alphaproteobacteria; order Rhizobiales; family Xanthobacteraceae; genus Pseudorhodoplanes. The sequence goes on along the minus strand of CAZIKZ010000462.1, from coordinate 1,668 downwards.
AGCCTTTGACAAACTCACGGTCAGATAGGTCTGCTCGGGGATGAGATCGGCCAGAAGCTGCTGCGCGGGATCGAGCAGACCATACGCGTCGTCCTCGATCAGCATCACTTTCGCGCGGCGCAAGACGTCTGCGATCTCCCTGCGGCGCACCTTTCCCATCGTCGCGGTGGTGGGGTTCTGCATCGTCGGGGTCAGATAGACCGCCTTCGGCCGGTGCAGCTTGATCGCCTTTGCGAGCGCGTCCGGAACAATCCCCTGTTCGTCCATCGCGACGCCGACAAGCGTCAGTCCGAGCTTCTCGGCCACTGCCTTGACGCCCGGATAAGTCAACGCCTCGGTCAGAACCGCGTCGCCGGGTTTCAGAAACGAGAGCAGCACGTTGAAGATCGCGTTCTGACTGCCCGGATAGATCACGACCCGTTCGGCGGAGAGGCCCGGCAGGCGCGCGCGCAACCATTGCGCGACGGTCTGCACATCGTGTTCGCTGCCACCGGGCGTTTGATAATTGAGGAAGGATGACAGACCGACCCGTTCGTTGATCGCCGCGAGCCCGCGCATGATCCGCCCGTCGAGACCGGCCTCGACCGGCTGTGGTGGCACGTTCATCGACAGGTCGACGCTGATGGTGGCGGGGGTGTCGCGCGCCGCGCGCGTGGTTGACTCCGATACGAACGTGCCCTGCCCCACGCGCGCATCGAGCAGGCCGCGCCGGCGCGCATCGCTGTAGGCGCGCGTCACCGTGGTGAGGTCGATACCGAGCGCATTCGCAAGCGCGCGATGGGTCGGGAGCTGCTGCCCGCGGCGCAGACGTCCGGCGGTGATATCGACTTCGATGGCGTCCGAGATCTGCCGGTAAAGCGGCCCGGACGCCTCGACGATTGTAGGGACCCAATCCATGCAATCCGTCCTATTTGGCATGCATGTTTCCATACAATGACATATTGTATGGTTCATCGTCCCGTCAAGGAAGCCGGTCATGAGCGCGCCAATTCCCGTTACTCTCGTTCAGGCGATGTGGCGCGGCTTTCGCGGGAAATGCCCGCATTGCGGTGAGGGCCGTCTGTTCGGCCGGTTTCTGAAAGCGGTCGATCATTGCGAGGCTTGCGGCGAGGAGTTCCATCACCACCGCGCCGACGATCTGCCGGCCTATCTGGTCATCGTTTTGGTCGGTCACGCCGTCGTGCCGCTGGTGCTCGCGGTCGAGACCGCGTACGCGCCGTCCTATTGGGTGCACGGACTGCTCTGGCTGCCACTGACCTTTCTGATGGCAATCGGATTGCTGCAGCCGATTAAAGGGGCCGTCATCGCTCTGCAATGGCAGTTCGGGATGGATGGCTTTCAGGCGTCGCGGCAGAAACGCGACAAGACAGCGGGAACAGCGGCCACCTCCGAACCCGCGGTGAGCTGAATCGGCCAGGCCGGAAAAGACCCGGCACTCGTTACAAGTCGAAGGGTTTGCGGAACGGTCCTTGTACGCACGGATGCTAAGGGTGTCGGTACCTCACCGCCGAACCCGGAAAGTTCCTGTGCAGCCCTTCGTGTCTCGCGTGCGCCTCTTTGCTCTGGCTGGCCTGGTTACACTCGCGACCCAGTCCGCGACCGCGCAGGACGCACCGCCCAGCTACGAGGGCTTTCGTGAAGGCCACTTCCTTCGCTACGTGAATGCCA
>CAZIKZ010000461.1:0-2648 GCA_964539845.1 uncultured Hyphomicrobiales bacterium | reverse complement strand
GGAAAAGCGCTTCACCTGAGTGTGAAAAGAGCAATCTTGGCGCTGCCCCGCCTACAAAACGTCAACCATTTCGTCTAACTCATCCGCGCCGGAGCATTTTCCAGACGATACTTCGTCCCGGTTGAACCCTTTCCTCACGAGTGCCGACCCATGCACGGGGCTATGACCCCTGCGGGAGAAAACCCGCCCCCATTCCCGCGGCCCGAACAGGGCCCCGATCAGGAGCGCGTGGTCGTCATGCACAGGCCGTTTTCGGTTCCGCTGATACCGCAGGGGGGCGAAGGCACCCCACAAGGCATTACCTTCACCGGCGAACGCAGAGATTTTCGCAAGCTCGTCACCCGCGGCGCGTTCCTCGAGCTGATCACGCTCGGCTTCTATCGCTTCTGGCTCGCGACCGACATCCGGCGGCATCTGTGGTCGCACACCGAAGTGCATGGCGACTCCGCCGAATATACTGGCACCGCGAAAGAATTGTTCATCGGCTTCCTGGTCGCGTTGGCGATCCTGGTGCCGGTCTATGTGGCCTATTTCTTCGCAGGCCTCGAAGCGGAGCGGGTGCAGGCTTTCGCCTCGGTGCCGCTGATCGCGTTCCTGTATTTGTTCACGCAATTCGCGCTCTATCGCGCACGCCGTTATCGCACCACGCGCACGGTCTGGCGCGGCGTGCGTTTCGGCATGGGTGGCTCCGGCTGGTCGTATGCCTGGCGCGCGGCATTGTGGACGCTGTGGGTGTGGACGACGCTCGGCCTTGCGCTGCCATGGCGGGCTGCCGCGCTGGAGCGCTTCAAGATGCGCTACACGTCCTACGGTACGCTGCAGGGTTCGTTCGAGGGCAAGGCCGGCGACTTCTTCAAGCAGGGCTGGTGGCTGTGGCTGCTGATGTGGCCGGCCTCGATATTCATCTTCCCGATTCCCTTCCTCTACGCGATGTACAAGGCGATCGAGTGGCGCTGGTGGGTGAATGGCTTGCGCTTCGGCGCGGTGCGCTTCGAAAGCGACCTCGATATCGCCGATCTCATGGGCTGCTACTGGAAGGTGATCGGCTGGCTCTGCCTGGCCTTCCTCGCCATGTCGGTGTGGTTCGGCGCTGTGTTCGGGATCGGCTTTGCGGCTGTCGGTGACAGTCTGGCGGGAGACGCCAAGTTCGCGGCGGTGATGGCCAATCCGGCCGTGCTGATCGGCATGGGCGTCGGTTATCTGGTCACGGCGCTCACCTTCAACGTGATAATCCGGATCTATCTGGTGCGCGATGTGTGGGCCCGGGTGGCCGAAACCACGGTGGTGCATAACATCGCGGCTGCCGACAATATCGCGGTGCTGGGCGACGCAGCGAGCGCGATCGGCGAAGGCTTCGCAGACAGTCTGGATATCGGCGGGTTCTGATTTGGTCATTCCGGGGCGCACGCGAAGCGTGCGAGCCCCGGAATGACGATGTGGGATAGGGCATGACCGATACGCAGATGCAGGACGCGCAGACACAGCAGACGCAGAGGCAAGACATCGCCGCCGTCTTTTACGACGGCACGTCGAACCGCAAGCGCAACGTCACCCTGCGCTTGCGCGATGCGCTGGAGATCGTGGAGGACGGCGCGGTTCTCGCCACGTGGCCCTTCGCGGATGTGCGGCGTGCCGATGGCAAGAAGGCGCTGCGGCTTCTCTGCGTGAGCGCGCTGCCGCTGGCGCGGCTTGAAATCGCCGATGCCGGGGCAGCCGCACAGATCGCGCCGCGCTTCCCGCAACTCGATGCCCAGCGCGCCGGCACGCAGACCGGACGCATCGTCGCGTGGTCGCTCGCGGCGGCCGTCTCGATCGTGCTGGTCACGATCTACGGCATTCCATTGCTCGCCGACCGGCTCACGCCGCTGGTCCCCCTGGCGGTGGAGAAGCGGATCGGCGAGGCGGTGGACCGGCAGGCGCGCACGATCTTCGGCGGACAAAACTGCACGCAGCCCGAAGGGAAGGCGGCGTTCGACAAGATGATGACCAAGCTGAAGGACGCGGGCGGGTTCGACGCGACACTGGACGCCCATGTGCTGTCGTCCAGCATTCCGAATGCCTATGCGCTGCCGGGCGGCAAGGTCTATCTGCTCGACGGCCTTCTGCAGCGCGCGCGCAATGTCGACGAGGTCGCGGGGGTGATGGCGCATGAACTCGGCCACGCGCAGAATCGCGACGGCCTGCGCAAGATCATCCAGACTGGCGGCTCGTCTTTCCTGATCGGGCTGTTGTTCGGCGACGTGACCGGCGGCGGCGCCATGCTGTTCGCGGCGCGCTCGATCGTGGATGCGTCCTATTCGCGCGAGGCGGAGACGCGGGCCGATTCCTTCACCATCAAGGCGATGCACGGTCTCGGCCGTTCGCCCCGCCCGATGGGCGAGTTCCTGGTCCGGGTCACCGGCGGCGGGCGGCTTGCGACCGTGGTCGACAGCCATCCGCTCAGCGCCGACCGGCTCGAACGCATGACCAGGGAGGACCGCGCCGGGAACGGCACCCCGATCCTGACCGAGCAGGAATGGCAGGCGCTGAAGGCGGTCTGCGCTGGCGCGAAGACGGATGTGAAAGCCGGCAGCGGCCGGTTCATCGACCGCAAGAACTAGAGCGGTTCACGGTTTGATAGAAGCATATCCAGCATTTGCGAAGTAGTT
>CAZIKZ010000460.1:0-2660 GCA_964539845.1 uncultured Hyphomicrobiales bacterium | reverse complement strand
GGCGCGGGGCGACATCTCGCGCGAGGCCGATATCGGCACGGCTGTCGAGATGCTGATGGTCATCGCCGACGGCGTGTGGTGGCGCCGTGCGGTCGATCCGAACTTCAATGCCGAGGCGGTGCTGCCGATGTTCCTCGACATCACAAAATATATGCTGCTTGAACGCGGCAAAGAGCGGGAATTGGAACGCAGCGCCGATCCGGATCGGGTCCGCGCGATGCGAGCGGGAGAAGAATAATGAAAGCGAGCCGCATCGTTGCCGTCGGCCTTGTGGTCGGCGCCGCAGCATGGGTTGCGTCCGGGCATCTGGTGCCGCACGAGTCCGCGCAAAGCCGCGCCGCGGTACGTCCGGATGCCGGCGAACAGAAGCTGTTCCGCGTCGCGGTCGCCGAGACCCAGGTCGCGCCGCATGCGCGCAAGCTGACCTTGTCCGGCCGCACCGAGGCCGACAAGAAAGTCACCATCACCGCGCGAACCGGCGGCGTGCTCTCCGAAGTGCGGGTGCGCCGCGGTCAGACCGTGAAGCAAGGTGACATTCTCGCCGTTCTCTCCGACGACGCACGCGAAGCGCATGTGGCGCAGGCGACAGCCATGTTCAATCAGCGAAAGGCCGAGCTTGAAGCGCGCCGCAAGCTGATCGACGGCGGCATGATGCCGAAGCTCGAGGCGGTGAATCTCGAATCGCAATTCAAGTCGGCCGAAGCCGCGCTGGCGGCTGCGGTGGCGGAGCGCGACCGTGGCGTGCTGCGCGCGCCGTGGGACGGCCTCATCACCGATAACGCCGAAGTCGGCGGTGCCGCGCTTGCGATGATGGGCGCGCCGGTCGCGCAGATGGTGTCGCTCGACCCGATGCTTGCGGTTGTCGAGGTCTCGGAACGCCGGCTCAGCGGACTGAAAGTCGGTGACGATGCCGAAGTGCGGCTGGTCAACGGGCAGAAGGCGACCGGCCGGGTGCGTCACATCGCCAAGGTCGCGAGCCAGACCACGCGCACATACAAGGTCGAGGTGGAGATGAAGAATCCGGACGGTGCGATTCCGGACGGCATCACCGCCGAGGTCGTGATCCCGATGGCGCCGGTGCCGGCGGCGCGCGTGCCGCGCTCGGCGCTGACCTTCTCTTCGTCCGGCGATCTCGGCGTGCGCGTCGTCAACGGTGAGACCAAGGTCGATTTCGTTCCGGTCAGCGTGGTCGAGGACGATCAGAATGACATGTGGGTCGCGGGCATTCCGAATGGTGCCCGCGTGATCGTGCAGGGCCAGGATTTCGTGCGCGAAGGTCAGAAAGTTGTCGCGGTGCCGGCGCAAATTGCGGTCGGTTCGGCAAGGTAATCTCTCTCGGCCCTCATCCTGAGGAGGCGCAAAGCGCCGTCTCGAAGGACGAGGGCCGCCCATCCTTCGAGACGCGCCGCTTTGCGTCGCTCCTCAGGACGAGGCGGGATAAGGTTCGGACGTCATGTTCAAGCTCATCGATTACGCCATCAGCCATTCACGGCTGACGATCGCGACCCTGATCTTCCTGCTGCTCGCGGGCTTCGTGTCCTATCGCACGATCCCGAAAGAGGCGGAGCCCGACGTCAAGATCCCGATCATCTACACGCAGCTCACCCAGCGCGGTATTTCGCCGGAAGATGCCGAACGGCTTTTGCTGCGCCCGGTCGAGACGCAGCTGAAGTCTGTCGGTAACGTCAAGGAGATGCGCTCGACCGCCTATGAAGGCGGCGGCTATGTGCTGTTGGAATTCGAGGCAGGCTTCGATTCCAAGTCGGCGCTCGCCGATGTGCGCGCCAAGGTCGATCAGGCGAAGCGCGATCTGCCGCGCGACGCCGATGAGCCGGTCGTGACCGAGGTCAATCTCTCGCTTTATCCCGTCCTCGTGGTTGCGCTGTCCGGCGACATGCCGGAGCGCTCGCTGCTTCGCATCGCCCGCAATGCCAAGAACCTGATCGAGCAGGTCCCGGGTGTGCTGCAGGCCGAATTGCGCGGCGCGCGCGACGAGGCGGTGGAGATTATCGTCGAGCCGATGCTGTTGAAGAGCTACGGCGTATCGCTCGACCAGTTGATCGGAACCGTCAACGCATCCAACAGCCTGATCGCGGCCGGTGCGATCGAGGGCGCGACCGGACGTTTCGCGGTCAAGGTGCCGGGGCTGATCGAGAAGCCCCAGGATGTGCTGAAGGTGCCGGTCGCAGCGACCTCCGGGGCCACCGTGACTGTCGGCGACGTCGCTCAGGTCAAGCCGACCTTCAAGGACAGGACGTCGGTGACGCGCGTCAACGGCCAGGCGGCCATGACCATCGAGGTCTCGAAGCGCACCGGCGCGAACCTGATCGAGACCGTCGATGGCGTCAAAGCCGCGGTCGAAAAAATGAAGGCCACCTGGCCGGGCGCGGTCGATGTCCGATTCACCCAGGACAAGTCGAAAGTCATCCGCCAGATGCTGGCGGACCTGCAGAACGCGGTCGCCACCGCGGTGCTGCTGGTCGCGGTGATCATCCTGTTCGCGCTCGGTTTCCGCGCCTCCCTGTTCATCGGCATTGCAATTCCTGCGTCGTTCCTTGCGGGCGTGCTCGGGCTGCAGCTTGCGGGACTCACGATCAACATTGTCGTTTTGTTCTCGCTCATCCTCGCGGTCGGCATGCTGGTCGACGATGCGATCATCG
>CAZIKZ010000459.1:0-2665 GCA_964539845.1 uncultured Hyphomicrobiales bacterium | reverse complement strand
CCTCGGTCGATGAGGTGGCGAATATGGTGGTCTATGCGTGCTCGAAAGAGGCTTCGGCAACGACCGGCGCGGCTTTGCGCGTCGAGGGTGGATTGCTGCGAAGTATTGGGTGACGCCACGCGCGTCTAGCTATCCCCGCTCGTCCCCCCGTCCGGTATTCGTCATTGCGAGGAGCGTAGCGACGAAGCAATCCACTGGTACGTTCTTGGCTCAAGGTGGATTGCTTCGCTTCGCCCGCAATGACGGAGCGCTACACGGTCGCGCCAAGCGCGGTCAGCAAAAGTGGGCACCGGTTTTGCGTCAGACCGCGCTTTCGATTCAATCATCCGCACGCAATCCGGGCGGCTGACCGGTATCCACTCAGCCTGATTGCGTGCGCGCCTTCGGACGGCGCAGATGTTCATCGAGACGCGGCATGATCTCGACGAAGTTGCACGGCCGGTAGCGATAGTCGAGCTGATGCAGAAGGATGCTGTCCCAGGCATCCTTGCAGGCACCGGGCGAGCCCGGCAGGCAGAAGATATAGGTCGCGCCGGCGACACCCGCGGTGGCGCGGGTCTGGATCGCGGACGTGCCGATCTTGGCATGACTGATCATCAGGAACAGCGTCGCGAAGCCATCCATCCGCTTCTCGAACAAAGGCTCCAGCGCTTCGGGAGTCACGTCGCGGCCGGTGAAGCCGGTGCCGCCGGTCGAAATCACGACGTCGATCCCCGGATCGGCAATCCACGTCCTCACCTGCGCGCGAATTTTTTCCACGTCGTCGGTGACGGTCGCGCGCGCCGCGAGCTTGTGGCCCGCCGCCGCGATCCGCTCCACCAGCGTCGCGCCGGATTTGTCGTCGGCGACCTCACGGGTATCGGAGACGGTGAGCACCGCGATGTTCAGCGCAATGAAGTTTCGGGATTCATCGATGCCGGGCATTCTCAGTTTCCTTCTCCCTCCCCTGAAAGGGGAGGGTCGCCCGCGGAACAAAGTGAGCGCGGGCGGGGTGGGGTCACTTTCGTTGAAATCAACAAGCGCTAACCCCACCCGTCTCGCTGCGCTCGCCACCCTCCCCTTTCAGGGGAGGGATGAACTTACAAATTCGCCGTCCGGAAGGTATCGCAGTCCGAGACCCGCCCGCTTTCCAGCCCGCGCTTGAACCAGCGGACGCGCTGATCGGCCGATCCGTGGGTGAAGGAATCCGGCACCACGCGCCCGGTCGACTGTTTCTGCAGCCGGTCGTCGCCGATCGCCGATGCGATACCGATCGCACCTTCGATGTCGCCCGGATCGATGAAGTCCTTCTTGCGCCGCGCGTGATTTGCCCAGACGCCGCCGAGGCAGTCGGCCTGCAGCTCGACGCGCACCTGAATGTTGTTGGCCTGCGCCTTGCTGCCGGCAGCCTGCTGCATCTGCTGCGCACGCGGCAGAATGCCGAGCTGGTTCTGCACGTGATGGCCGACCTCGTGCGCGATCACGTAAGCCTGCGCGAACTCGCATTGCTTGCCTTTGCAGGCGCGGAATTTCTGCTCCATCTCGCGGAAGAACGAGGTGTCGAGAAAGATGCGCTTGTCCGGCGGGCAATAGAACGGTCCCATCGCCGACTGTGCCATGCCGCAGGCGCCGCCTCCGGTCGTGCCCGAATAGAGACGCAGCCGCGCGGGCCGGTAGGTCTGGCCGTTGGCGCGGAAAATGTCGGACCACACGTCTTCGGTCGAGCCGATGACGGCGGCGACGAATTGGCCCTGCTGATCGCTGGGCGCGCCTTTCTTCGCGGGCGATGATTGCCGCTGAGTCTGCTGGCTCGGGCCCTGAAAGACCTCCGCGCCACCGATCAGGATGCGCGGATCGATGCCGAGAAACCAGCCGATCAGGCCGAGAATGACAATGGTGCCGATGCCAAGTCCGCCACCGCCCCCTGGAATCGGAAATCCGCCTCCGACGCCGCCGCCTTCGCCGCGCACATCTTCGATGTTGTCGCTGCGGCGGAAATCCTCCCAACGCATCCGTTCCTCCTAGGGCCGGCGGCAAGTCTCGCCGATCGATACGCGTTCGTCCACGGCTTCAAACGTCCAAAACGCACATTGCGTTTCGTTACCAAATGGTTGTTTTCGAACGTAAATGCCAGCCTATCAAAGTCATTGCAATTTAAGGAGATTTTTACCTTGGGGCCTCAGTATCCGAATTGTCGGTTGTAGGTCCCGCGTCACCGACAGCGTCGGCCAGGGTCAGAGTTCTGTATCATGGTAGAGTCGCGTCGCGGGGCGTCCAAGCGGACGCCCCGTCTGACTCCTGAAGTTCAAAAAGGCCCACGCGTACTCGTGGGCGACTGCGTCGCACAACTTGCGACGCTGCCCGCGGAATGCGTCGACCTCGTCTTCGCCGATCCGCCCTATAACCTGCAATTGCAGAGCGATCTGAAGCGTCCCGACGATTCCAAAGTCGATGCTGTCACCGACGACTGGGACAAGTTCGCCTCATTCAGGGAATATGACGAGTTCACGCATGCATGGCTGACGGCCTGCAAGCGCGTCATGAAGCCGTCCGCCACGCTGTGGGTGATCGGCTCGTATCACAACATTTTCCGCGTCGGCTCGATCCTGCAGGATCTCGGATTCTGGATCCTGAACGATGTGGTGTGGCGCAAATCCAACCCAATGCCGAATTTCCGCGGCCGGCG
>CAZIKZ010000458.1:0-2676 GCA_964539845.1 uncultured Hyphomicrobiales bacterium | reverse complement strand
GCCGCGCCGAACTCGCCAAGATGCATGCAGGAATCCGCGAACGCCGCGATAACAGGCTCCAGCGTCTTTACTGCGTCGGCGGGGCCGCCGAGATAAATCACGGCTTTGCGGGCGATCACCATGCCGGGTGTGCCGCTGACCTCGCCATCGAGGAAGGTGGCGCCTTTCGCGGCGAATGGCTTGATATATTGCTCCTTTACCGGAACCGGATGCGAGCCGAACTCGACAACGATCTGGCTGGGCCTCGCGGATTGGGCCAGGCCCACGGGGCCGTTCACGACCTCTTCCAGCGCGGCATCATTCGGCAGGCATGTGAACACGATGTCGGTCTGCGCGCCGACATCCGCGGGCGACTTCGCACTGACGCCGCCGAGCTTTTCGAAATCAGCGAGCGAGGACCGGCGATAGCCGATCACCTTGTGGCCTTTGTTGATCAGGTGCTCGCAGATCGGAAGACCGATCTTTCCGACGCCGATGAAGCCGATCGTCTGCATGGGCAAGCTTCCTTCGTTGAAGTTTTCTGTCGGCGGCCGCGAGGTCACCAAATCTTGGCAGTCTGGTCGGAGAAGTTGACGGTCACGCTGAGCGAACCTTCCATCACCGTCCACGGCACGATCTTGAAGGTGCGGATTCCGTGAATGACGAACGGGTCCTTCAGGGCGATCCGCTGCACTTCCTCTTCGTCGGCGGCACGCACGATGGTCATGCCGTCAGCTTTTGACGGATCGCCGAGTGGTCCCGAGGCGAACAGCTTTCCTTCGCGCTCGAGCTCGATCATGTACTGCAGGTGATCCGCGAGATAAGGCGTCACGTCGAGCCCCTTGCCTTGCGAAAAAATCACGAACAGCTTGAGCCGCAGCATCCCTTTCAGGAGGTCTGCGATCTTCATCTGGGCGACGGACGGCATCACGCACTCCTACAAAACACACACAGTCTATTCGGCGTCGGAGACCATCCTGTTGGTCAGCGTCCCGAGCTGGGCAATTTCGACCTTTACGTCGTCGCCGGGTTTCAGGAACTCACCCTTCGGCAAGCCGACACCGGCGGGCGTGCCGGTCGCGATCACGTCGCCCGGCTGCAGTGTGATGTGGCGGCTGAGATAGGCGATCTGCTCGGCGGTCGAGTGCACCATCTTGGATGTGTTGGAATCCTGCTTGAGGACACCGTTCACCCACAGCTTGATGTCGAGATTGTTCGGGTCGGACACGTAAGCCGACGGCGTCAGCCACGGACCCATCGGCGCGGCGTCCTCGAAACACTTCTGACCGATCCAGTCGTAAACGAAAATCGAACCTTCGCGCTTCATGAGATCGCGCGCGGAGAGGTCGTTGACGATCACGTAGCCGGCCACGGCGCTCAACGCATCCTGCTCGGAAATATTGCGTGTCGGCCGTGCGATCACGGCCCCGATTTCTGCTTCCCAATCGACCTGCTTCGAGAAGCTGGGCAGCCGTGCCGGTGCGCCGTCGCCAATGATCGAACCTGCCGCCGTCTTCAGGAAGAACCACGGTTCGGCCGGCTTTGCGATATGGACATCGCGGCCCGTGGTCTGCTTCGCGATCGCAGCCATCTCGTTGAGATGGTCCCAGTAATTCGCTCCCGCGCAGTAGAACGCGCCGGGATAGAGCAGCGGTGCCAGCAATTTCACGGAAGCGAGCGGGGTGCCCTTGTCGGCGAAGCCTTTGTCCTCGCATGCCTTTGCGATGCGCGGATGCGTCTGGTCCCACGACCGCAAGATATCCATCACAGTTGCGAATTTGTCGCCGAGAACGCTCGTTGCGGGAACGACACGGCCCCCGGCCAGGATGCCTGCAACCGGCGCCGCATTATTGTCAGCATAGCTGATGAGCCGATATCCGGCCTGCATTCACGATCTCCCCGTAGCGCTTCTTGTTTATATTATTGTCTAGTACTGTACCGTACGTTACAGTCAAGTTCCGGGATCTTGCAACAGAAAACTTTTGACCGCTACATGGCAACACCGTCCGTCTTGGTAAACCGCATGTCAGTTCAGGATACGAAAGTACCGCCGCGCCGCCGCGCGAGCCGCAAGCCGCTGCAATTTCAGCCGGGACCGGCAAGCGCGAACAAGCCGGATCCGCGACGCGAACGTCTCGTTCGTCTTGCCGCGCCGCTGTTTTTGAAAAAGGGTTACGACAACGTTTCGATCGACGACATCATCGGTGTTGCCGGAGGCTCGAAGGCGACGATCTATGCATGGTTCGGCGGCAAGCAGGGATTGTTCGAGGCGGTCGTCCGTCAGAAATGCGACGACGTGACGCTGGCGATCGACATCGATACCGATGGTTCTCTCGAAGAGCAGCTGAGCAAGATTGGCCATTCGTTTGTCGCGATGGTGCTGACGCCCCCGATTCTCGAATTCCATCGTCTGATGGTGTCGATTGGCCGTACCTTTCCAGAGGCAGGGCGCCTGTTCTTTCAGTCCGGCCCGATCTCGGCTTATGCGATCGTCTCGAAATGGATCGAGCGGCAGCAGAAAGACGGCCGGTTGATCGACGAGGATCCGTATCGCCTCGCGATCTTGTTTCTCGACATGCTCGTCGGGGAGCACCAACTTGGCTGGCTCACCAGCATGCCGCGCGCCGCGCAAAAGGCGAAGGTCGATGAGACGGTGAGGGTCGCCGTGCGCGTATTCCTTGGCGGCTGTCAGACGTC
>CAZIKZ010000457.1:0-2727 GCA_964539845.1 uncultured Hyphomicrobiales bacterium | reverse complement strand
CCGACAGCACCTCGAAGCCAACCTCGACCCGGCGTCCGTCACGTCCGGTATAGCGCGTCGGAAAATCGCGCAGGATCCCCCGCCTGATCTCGTAGCCCTCGGCCTGCACGCGAATGGTCTCGGTGACGAGAAGATCGGAATTCTTCTCGATTTTTACGTCGCTGATGAATTGCAGAATGCGTTCGACTGCAAACGCGGGTGCCGACGTCCCAACCAGAATGGCCGCGATGACAATGGCGCGAAGCGGCGCGTTCATGACGCAGCCCGCTCGAAACTGACGTTCGGCACCACACGCGCGCCATCGTCCGCCTCAAAGAACGGCGCTTCCTCGAAGCCGAACGGGCGTGCGATCAGCACATTCGGAAACGACTGGATCGAGATGTTCAGATTGCGCACTGCGCCATTGTAATAGCGGCGCGCCATCTGCAGATGATCCTCGATCTCCGCAAGCTGCTCCTGCAACTTGAGGAAATTCTGATCCGCTTTCAGATTGGGATAGGCCTCCTTCAGCGCGATCAATTTCGACAGCGCGCCACCCAATGCGCGCTCGGCATCTTCCTGCGCCTTCACACTGGAGGCGGCGAGACTCGATGAGCGGATCGTGGTGATCTGTTCGAACAATGTTCGCTCATGCGCGGCATAGGCCTTCACGGTTTCAACCAGAGCCGGCACGAGATCGGTCCGGCGGCGCAACTGCACATCGATGCCGCTCCAGCCTTCGCGCACGAGATTACGCTCGCGAATGAGCCGGTTGAAAATGACAATGCCGTAGATCAGGACCGCGACCAGGATCGCCACACCGAGATAAGTCATGATTGACAGCCCCTCGCCGCGATCCGCCGCAACGGAATGAGTAGCATGCCGGTGTGTAAAGGTTCAGAAGGCCCGGCCGATCAAAGCATCGAGAGAATACACGCCGCCGCCATTGGCGAGAAAGTAGAACGCGGCCGCGGTCCACAGCAGCGGATATTCGAAGCCGCCCTGATTCCAGAAGAAGCCCTTCCGATGGTGCTCCCAGATGCTCAGCGCCAGCAGGATCACGATCGGGACCGCGACCGGCCGGGTTAGCAAACCGAGCGCCAGCATCAGGCCGCCAACCAGTTCGGTCACCACGATCACCCAGGCCCAGAGCTTGCCGGGCCGATAGCCGCCCCGGTCGAGCAGCGCCGCGAAGTCCGGCACATTGCTGACCGGACCGCCGGAATTGGGAAAAAATCCCATCGACATGCGCAAGCCATGCGGCACGAGCGAAAGCCCGACGACAACACGCAACAGCGTTTCCGCAAGTGGCGCGGCTGCAGCATACAGAACGGCGAGTTGCGGGATGATGAGCGATATGGAATCGTGCATTGAGATTGCGCAAGGCAGGAAGGCGGCTAACCTGATGGCGAATCGTGGCCGCGTCAATGCGGCATCCCTCAAGGCGCAACAAGTATGCGACCCAGTCATCCAGCGGCCATCGTTGCAGCGCTGACCATCGTCGCGCTGTTGCTTACAATGCAGACTGCGCGCGCCCAGCATCAGCCGCTCATCAAATCCGGGGCTTGTGGGCACGGGGGTTACTTCCCGGTTTGCGCCGTAAAGCAGAAGACGCTTGTGACCTATGTGAATGTTTGCGCCGCACGGGGCGTGAACGCGCAGGTCATAGCCACCGGTCGCGGCTGCCTGGAAGGCTGCCCAACGAGGTATGCGCCGGTCTGCGGGACCGATCGCACCGGTCAGCCGCGCCTGTATGGCAATGCCTGCGAAGCGGAGAAATCGGGCGCCACCGATATCCGCACGGGCCGCTGCCGCATCATCAGACGTGGCACCTCCGGCGCCGACGTCGGCGCCGCTCCCTGAGCGAACCTCGATACCGGCGCGTAAATATGACGCGATGACGACTTCACATTAATATTATCAACCCCGGAAGTGGGGAACCGGCGATTGCCGTTGTGTGTTAGCCGCGCGATAAGCGTGACTGCGCCTTGCAGCGTTGGCGGCTTGCATTTGCATTTCAATCAAAGTGGAGTTCACCGATATGGCACGCGACAGCGCACTTCCCTCAATGACAGCCCTGCTCGGTCTGCTCGCGATCGCGGGCTATCAGAACCGCGACAAGATCTCCGAAATGCTGGGTAATCTGACCAAAGGCGGTGCAGGCGCGGATAGCCAATCGCCTGGCACAGGCGCAGCTCTGCCGGGTGGCCTCGGCGGGCTCCTTGCCGGCACAAGCGTCGGCGGCCTGCTCAGCGGCGGGCTCAGCGAATTGATGGAAAAATTCAATCAGGCGGGACAGCAGGAGAAGGTCGATTCCTGGGTCAGCACCGGTCCGAACAAGGATTGCGCGGCGAGCGATCTCAAAACCGCACTTGGTCCCGATGTGCTGAACACATTGTCGCGCGCGACCGGCCTGAGCGAACAGGATCTGGTGGACCGACTGTGCAAGACACTACCGAAGGCCGTGGACCAATACACACCGCAGGGACGCATAGCGTAATTTTAGCGGGCGTCACTATCATGAGGCTTCGTCGCCGCGAAAGCGGGGACACTCATGTCAGCACGGCTTCCGCTGCGGCGATGCCTGTCAGATACGCCCCGTGTGCGGTCGAGAAGTCATCCGGCGAGCAGGCCTCTCCCGCAAACAGCAACCGGCCATTCACAGGAGCCGCGAGCGCTTCGCGGCACTCGGCATGGCCGGGGGTTGCGTACGAATAGGCACCGCCCGCAAACGGGTCGGTGCCCCAT
>CAZIKZ010000456.1:0-2729 GCA_964539845.1 uncultured Hyphomicrobiales bacterium | reverse complement strand
GCAATACGATGCACGCTCGCAATCAATGCGTTTGCGTCGGCCTGCAATGTTGCAATCTTACGTTTGATGTCGTCGGTTGCGGATTGCGTTTGCACCGAGAGCGACTTCACTTCGGCGGCGACAACGGAAAAGCCGCGACCGGCGTCGCCTGCGCGCGCCGCCTCGATCGTGGCGTTGAGCGCCAGGAGATTGGTTTTCTTCGCGATCGACGCAATCAGATTGACGATCGTGCCGATATCGCCCGACGATGACTTGAGCCCGTCGACTTTTGCGGAGGCCGAAGCGGTTGCAGAAGCCGCATCCGAGGCCAGGTTGTCGGCTTCGCGAACGCGGCGTCCGATCTCGGCGGTTGATTGCGCGAGCTCTTCGGCTGCTGCGGCGAAGCTCGCTGCAATCCGCGTCGCGTCATGAGATTGCGCGGCGAGGCCGGCGGTCTGATCGCAGATTGCGGCAAAGGCGTCGGTCGAGGATCGCGCACCCAGAAACAGAGACTCGGCGGCGCGTTCGACGGCGCGGATCATGCCGGCCAGGTCGGCCTCGAGAAGATCAATCGTATCGAGAACTGCGCCGCCCGCCGCAGGATCGAGAGGCGGCGAAACAGCTCCCGCAGGCAGCGCTAACGATCGATCGTCTGTCAGCGACAAGTCATTGCCCCAGCCGATGCCTGTCCGAATCGCGCCGAGTATAAGGGAGGCGCGGTTGCACAAACAGCAAGCACAACGTGCGGACGGGCGATCGGGTGGGGAAATCAGGCCGCAGCGGAGCTTGGTTTGACAGTTTGCCGCACCTCGAAGCCTTCAAATTTCGGATGCGCGAGGTAGAGCGAGCCGGTGCTCTCATTTCCAGCGCGGGCATGTGCTCTACGGAAGGCATCCGACCGGGTCCATGCTTCGAACGCGTCGCGATCGCTCCAGACGGTGTGCGATGCATAGAGCGTGTGATCGTCAGCCTCCGGCCCTTTGACGAGATGGAATTCGATAAAGCCCGGAACCTCGTCGAGATGGGTGTCGCGGGTCAGCCAGACCTTCTCGAAGTCCTGCTCCGAGCCCTTCTTCACCTGAAAGCGGTTCATCGCGATAAACATTGTTGTCTTTCCTTATGAATCGCTGCCGAACGTCACGTTGTTCGTTTTCGCGTACCAATCGAGCATTTGTTCGCCGTTCCAGTGCAGCACACCGTCGAACTTGCCGATGTGTTCGTAGATCCTCTCCAGCGGTCCGATGCGGAACGGCTGACCGCTGATATAGGGATGAATGGCAATCGCCATGAACTTGGCGCGATGTTCGCTCTCCGCATAAAGCCGGTCGAAACTTTCCACCGCGCGCCTGTAGAGATGGTCGCTCTCGTGATGCTGCACAAGCATCATCGGAATGTCGTTGAGTTCCACGGTGTAGGGCAGGGTGACCAGCGGGCCCTTTGCGGTGCGGATCACGGTCGGCTCGTCGTCATAGACCCAGTCGCCGATGTACCGGATGCCGGCCTCTGCGAGATTTTCCGGCGTCTCGAATGTCTGGGTCAGACCCGGACCGAGCCAGCCGACCGGCCGTTTGCCGGTGAACTTTTCAATGATGTCGCAGGAGCGGAAGATCATCCCGCGCTGATCCTCGACCTTGTGGATCGGCCCCTGATCATAGGCGTGGCCCATGAATTCCCAGCCGGCGTCTTTCGCCTCCTGCGCAACGCGCGGATAATCCTCGCACACGCGCGCATTGATCGAGACGGTCGGGCGAATTCCAAGCCGCTTGTAGAGATCGAAGAAGCGCCACACGCCGACGCGCATGCCGTATTCGTGCCAGCTCCAGTTCGGTACGTCAGGCAGCATGGGCTGACCGGTGGGTGCAGGGAGCACCTGTCGCGCCATCGGCCGCGCGATGTCCCACACTTCGAGATTGACGATGGTCCAGACCACAATGCGCGCGCCGCCAGGCAGTTTGAGCGGCGGACGGTCCACGATCGCGGAATAGTCGGCGCGTTGACTTGGTATTGTGTTTCCGGTCATTGGACCTCCCTGGGCGGGCGCATCCTATCCGCCATCGCGAGACCGGCAAGGTGCGAACATGAAACTTCCGCTCACCGGAGGCTGCCAGTGCGGTGCGCTGCGCTATGAAATCCGCGCCGAGCCGCTGTCGGTCTATGTCTGCCATTGCACCGAGTGTCAGCGGCAATCGGGCGCGGCGTTCGGCATGTCGGTGATGGTGCCGCGTCCGTCGCTTGTCTACATCAAGGGCACGCCGCGACGCTGGACCCGGACGGCGGATAGCGGGCGCACGATCGAGAGCGACATGTGCGAGGTGTGCGGCGTGCGCCCGGTCAATCATCCGACCGCCAACGACAAGGTGTCGATCGTCAAGCCGGGCACGCTCGATGATACCAGCTGGCTGCATCCGGTCGGTCATATCTGGACGAAGAGCGCGCAGGCCTGGGTGCCGATTCCGAAGGACAGCGTGATCCATGAGGCGCATCCGGCGGATGTGAGCGGGCTGATCGCGGCGTGGACGCAATATCGGGAGACGATGCGGGATTGAGGGTAGCCGTCATTGGGCCAACGGTCCGCGCTCCGCGCGTCCCGTCATTGGGCCAACGGGCCCGCGCTCGGCGCGGCCCGTCCTTGCGAGCGAAGCGAAGCAATCCATACGTGTCCCGGTTCACAGCGCCTTCTTGTTTGTCCTCTATGGATTGTTTCGTCCTGCTTCGGCTTCGCCTTGCAGTCCTCGCAATGACGGATGCAA
>CAZIKZ010000455.1:0-2785 GCA_964539845.1 uncultured Hyphomicrobiales bacterium | reverse complement strand
CTGAGGAGGCGCGTAGCGCCGTCTCGAAGGACGAGGGTGGCCACATCCTTCGAGACGCGCCTTCGGCGCTCCTCAGGATGAGGCCGATTGGAGCCTGAGCGCGCGTATCAATGGACCCCGAGTTTCTCCGCGAACTCTTCTCCTCTTTCCGCCCCGTCACGGTGCGGCGCATGTTCGGCGGTGCCGGCATCTATGCAGACGGGCTGATGTTCGCGCTGATCGCGGACGGGGCGATCTATCTCAAGACCGACGAGACCAACGCTCCGGATTTCGCGCGCGAAAACCTGCCGCCGTTTCAGTACCAGGCCAAGAACGGGAAGCGTGCGGTGATGTCGTATGTCCGGATGCCCGAGCGGCTCTACGACGATCCCGAAGAACTCGCGCAATGGGCGTCGCGTTCGCTGGCTGTGGCGCAACGCAAGGCGATACCAAAACAAAAAGCCGCGCGGAGCGGGCGGCGGACGACCACGCGGCAGCTTTAGGCGGTCAGGCGACTGCGGCCGTGGGCATCGATGGCGACGCGAATTCTGGATCGGTTTCGCAGATGACGCGGTTGCGCCCGGCGTGTTTCGCCGCATAGAGGCAGGCGTCGGCGCGTCCGATCAGCGTTTGCGGGGTGTCTCCGGGCCGGAGCATCGCGACACCGATCGAAATGGTGATGCGGCCGAGATGCTCGCCGGTCGAGCGCTTCATCAATTCCTTGCTCATGACCGCGCGGCGGATGTGTTCGGCAACAGTTACCGCCGAGCGCAGCACCGTGTTCGGCAGAATGATCCCGAATTCCTCGCCGCCGTAGCGCGATGCGATGTCTTGCCCCTTGACGTTCTGCTTGACCGACAACGCTACCAGCCGCAGGACCTGATCTCCGGTGAGATGGCCGTAGGTGTCGTTGAAGGTCTTGAAGTGATCGATATCGGTCATCATCAGCGACATCGATTCATTGTCGGCGATGGACTCGGTGATGGCCTCGACCAATGCCTGATCGAAGAACTTGCGATTGGCGAGCGACGTCAGCGGATCGGTCAGGCTCTCGTTGCGGACGACTTCGAGATTTTCCTGAAGCTGATGGATCTCCTTTTTCGAGGCGATCAACCGTTCTTCCAGCTTCAGATTGATGTCTTCCATGTCCTTGCTGGTCTGGACGAGGCTCTCGACGATACTGCGCAGGCCCTCGCGGTCAGCAGCCGGGATGGAGAGGGACACGCCGGCAAGATTCTCCGAACAGCTGCTCGTGGTGCCGACGGCGGCATCCACCATCGCCATCACCTGCTCGATCTCGTCCACCACGCGATCGCCAACTTTGTCGATCCGTTCGCCGATGCGAAGCGGAGACAGATAGGCCCCGTGAACGGTCTCGATGTCGTTTTCGGTGAGATTCCCGTTGCGGGACAAAATCTGGTTCACCGTCTCGTTGAGCGAGGGGTGATAGCCGGTCGCGTATGAGTACCAGAGCTCGAAGTTTCGCGGGGTCGCGGGCTGACGCAGGGCCTTGATCTGTCCAAGAGCGATTTCAGCGAACGCCATCGTGCGTTCGTGTTCATCGCCGTTGGTCGCCATCTGGCCCCCCGAAAGGCACGCAATCAGCTCTGGCTGCGCCTGTCCGGCAGCGGCCTTAATGGAACGGACCCTATTCCAGGAGGGTGAACGAGCGGTAAACGCGCGCCGCGCCCGTTCCCTCAAAGCCCGTGCATGCAAGGTTTTTCGGCGACGTGCAGAGGCAGCCGCGGGTCAGGCCTTGACTCGAACCGGGCGCAACAGGAAGGCGGGTAGATGGGAATGGTCGCCTTCGAGATCGGCCGCGGGTTGCGGACGGCGCCGTGCCGGCTCAAGCCGCGTCACCGGAACAGGCGCGGCAGAGGTCGGAGTGACAGGCGCCGGAGCGGCAGGTGCCGGACGCTGACCGCTACCGCGGCGGCGCTCGCCCCGCTCACCGCGCTGGCGTTCGCGCGGGCGCTCGGTGCGCACAGGCTCTTCAGTGCTCTCGGCGCGCGCAGGCCGGGCCGTCTCGGCTGCGACCGCGATCGGCTGCCCGATCAGCTTTTCGATCGCGGTGACCGCCTTCTGGTCGGCGGGCGTGACGATCGTATAGGCCATGCCGGTTTTGCCGGCGCGGCCGGTGCGGCCGATGCGGTGGACATAGTCATCGGCGTGGAACGGGACGTCGAAGTTCAGCACGTGACTGACGTCCGGAATGTCGAGACCGCGGGCGGCGACATCCGAAGCAATCAGGAGATCGGCTTCGCCCTTGCGGAACTTGTCGAGCGCGGCCATGCGCGCCGGCTGGTCGAGGTCGCCATGCAGGGCGACAGCGTTGAAGCCGTGCTTCACCAGCGAGCGGTGCAACAGCGCGACCTCGCGCTTGCGATTGCAGAAGATAATGGCGTTCTTGAAATTCTCGGTCGTGTTGCGGATCAGGCGGCGCAGCGTCTCGCGCTTCTCGTGCGGCTCGCGGCCGCATTTCACCAGCTGTTGCGTGATCGTTGTGGCGGCTGTGGCGGGACGCGATGTTTCGATCTTGACCGGGCTGGAAAGGAATTGCTCGGTGACGCGCCGGATTTCGGCAGGCATCGTGGCGGTGAAGAACAGCGTCTGGCGGGTGAACGGGACGAGCTTGCAGATGCGTTCGATGTCAGGGATGAAGCCCATATCGAGCATGCGATCGGCTTCGTCGATCACCAGCAATTCCACGCCGGTGAGGAGGAGGCGCCCGCGCTCGAAATGGTCGAGCAGGCGGCCCGGCGTTGCAATCAGCACGTCCACGCCGCGGGTAAGCTTGGCGTCCTGT
>CAZIKZ010000454.1:0-2787 GCA_964539845.1 uncultured Hyphomicrobiales bacterium | reverse complement strand
GACGTCCATCTGCCGATGGACGTCGGCATAGCGGTTGATGCCCTTCATGTCGCCGAGCGCCTGCTTCACCGCCTGGCCGAGCGCGATGCCGACATCCTCGGCGGTGTGGTGGTCGTCGATATGCAGGTCGCCGTTGGCGCGAATCGTGAGATCCATGCGCGAATGGCGGGCGAGCAGGTCCAGCATGTGATCGAGGAAGCCGATCCCGGTCGCGATATCCGAGCGGCCGGTGCCGTCGATTGCGACCTCGACCGCGATGTCGGTTTCCTTGGTTTTGCGCGTGACCTGGCCGTTGCGCATGATTCGGGTTTCCGGTGCTGAAATTTGGGGCCTTTTAACAGGGCTTCCCGCATTCTGCCACCGACCGGCCTGCCAATTTGCAAACGCCGCTCGCCGTCCCTAAATCACCGTTCGCACAGGGTTAATCCACATGTCCTCCTCCGAAGCGTCGCCCGTCTGGCACGGCACCACCATTCTGACTGTCCGCAAGAACGGAATCGTGGCCGTCGGCGGCGACGGCCAGGTCTCGCTCGGCCAGACCATCATCAAGGCGAATGCCAAAAAGGTGCGGCGGCTGGGCAAGAACGACGTGATCGGCGGCTTTGCCGGGGCAACCGCCGACGCCTTCACGCTTTTTGAGCGCCTCGAGTCAAAACTCGAGCAATATCCGGGGCAGCTGCTGCGCGCCGCGGTCGAACTCGCCAAGGACTGGCGCACCGATCGCTATCTGCGCCGGCTGGAAGCCATGATGATCGTTGCCGACACCAAGACCTCACTGGTGCTGACCGGCAACGGCGACGTGCTGGAACCGGAACATGGCATTGCCGGCATCGGCTCGGGTGGCAATTACGCACTCGCGGCCGCCCGCGCATTGGCGGACGGCCCGCTCTCGGCCGAGGATATCGTGCGCAAGTCGCTCGATATCGCCGCTGACATCTGCGTCTACACCAATCGCAGCGTGACCGTTGAAACGCTCGATGCGGTCTGACCCGCAACAGATCGATTTCATTCCGGTGGAAGCGGCGCATTATGCGTTGCTCCGGACATGGCTCGATGCCCCGCACATGCGGGAATGGTGGGGCGATCCCGAGCAGGAACTCGGCTATATCCGAGACATGGTGGAGGGGCGCGACACCACACGGCCATTCCTGATTGCGCTCGATGAGGAGCCCATCGGTTACATCCAGTACTGGTTCATCGGCCATCATCAGAACGAGCAATGGGTCAAAGATAATCCCTGGCTGCTCGAATTGCCGTCCGAAACCATCGGGGTCGACTTGTCGATCGGCGACCCGCAGAAGTTATCGCGCGGCATCGGCTCGGCCGCGCTTGCGGCGTTCGTTCACATGCTCCGCGACAAGGGTCATGCTAGCATCATCATCGACCCAGACCCTGACAACCGGCGTGCTGTGCGCGCCTATACCAAGGCCGGCTTCCGCCCGGTGCCCCATCTTGAGGGCCGCACCGACGGCGTTCTGATCATGCGTCATCATCCGTCCGTAAACGAGTTGACATGACCGACTTTTCCCCCCGCGAGATCGTTTCCGAACTGGACCGCTTCATCATCGGCCAGCACGAGGCCAAGCGCGCGGTCGCGATCGCATTGCGCAACCGCTGGCGCAGGCTGCAGCTCGACGACAAGCTGCGCGAGGAAGTTCTGCCGAAAAACATCCTCATGATAGGGCCGACCGGCGTCGGCAAGACCGAGATTTCGCGCCGCCTCGCCAGGCTTGCGGGCGCGCCGTTTCTGAAGATCGAGGCGACCAAATTCACCGAAGTTGGTTATGTCGGCCGCGACGTCGAACAGATCGTGCGCGATCTTGTGGAGGTCGCAATCGGTCAGACCCGCGAGCGCAAACGCAAGGATGTGATCGCGCGCGCGGAAGCTGCCGCGGAAGAGCGCGTCGTCAACGCGCTGGTCGGTGAAAACGCAAGCCCCGCGACCAAGGAGTCATTTCGTCGCAAGCTGCGCAACGGCGAACTGAACGACAAGGAAATCGAGATTGAGGTGTCGTCAGGCGGCGGCGGCATGCCGATGTTCGATATTCCCGGCATGCCGGGCTCGCAAATGGGCGCGATCTCGCTCGGCGACATTTTCGGCAAGCTTGGCGGCAAGCCGAAGACCCGCCGGCTCACCGTCTCCGAATCGCACGAAATCCTGATCAACGAGGAAGCCGACAAACTGCTCGATAGCGAAACGCTGGTGCAGGAAGCGATCCGGGTCGTGGAACAGAATGGCATCGTGTTCCTCGACGAGATCGACAAGATCACGGCGCGCGATGGCCGCGTTGGCGGTGACGTCTCGCGCGAAGGCGTGCAGCGCGATCTGCTTCCGTTGATCGAAGGCACCACCGTGTCGACCAAGCACGGGCCGGTGAAGACCGACCATATCCTGTTTATCGCATCGGGCGCGTTCCATGTGTCGAAACCGTCCGACCTGCTGCCGGAATTGCAGGGACGCCTGCCGATCCGCGTCGAACTGCGCCCGCTCACGCGCGAGGATTTGCGCCGCATCCTCACCGACACCGAAGCGTCGCTGATCAAGCAATATATTGCACTGATGGCGACCGAAGGCGTGACGCTGCATTTCACCGACAGCGCCATCGACGCCATCGCCGATATCGCGGTGTCGGTGAATTCGAGCGTTGAGAATATCGGTGCACGACGGTTGCAGACGGTGATGGAGCGCGTGCTCGACGATATTTCCTTCACCGCCACCGATCGCAACGGTGAGTCGCTGACGATCGACGGCGACTACGTGGAGAAGAATATCGGCGACCTGGCCAG
>CAZIKZ010000453.1:0-2795 GCA_964539845.1 uncultured Hyphomicrobiales bacterium | reverse complement strand
ATTCAGACCACGCATATCGGCAGCCTGCCGCGGCCGCACAAGCTGCTCGACATCATGAAGAAGAAGTTCGCGGGTGAGCCGTTTGATGAAAAGGAGTTCGACAATATCCTGGCTCAGTCAGTGACCGCCAGCGTGCAGAAGCAGAAGGATTGCGGCATCGATATCGTCACCGACGGGGAATTCTCCAAGCCTGGCTTCTTCACTTATATCCAGGAACGGCTGGAGGGATTCGAAGCGCGGAAGGGACAAAAGATGGTCCTGTTCCAGAAGGAGATCGAAGCCTTTCCGGAATATTACCAGGAGTATTTCAAACAGGCGATGATGGGTGGAGCGATCGTGCCGATTACGCCGGTGGTCTGTGTCGGCCCGGTCAAGTATCGCGGCGAGAAAGCCGTGCAGCGCGACATCGCCAATGTGAAGGCCGCGGCGAAAGCCGCTGGCATTCCCGATACGCAGGTCTTCCTGCCCGCGACCGCACCCTCTGGCGTCGGCATCAACGAATATTACAAGTCCAACGAGGAGTATTTCCACGCGCTCGCCGCCGAACTGGGCAAGGAATACAAGGCCATTACGGACGCCGGCATTCTGGTCCAGATCGACGATCCGTTCCTGCCGGACATTTTCGTCGAGCCCGGCCTCGACGACAAGCAAATGAAAAAGCGCGCGCAAATCTATGCCGAGGCAGTCAATGTCGCGCTCAAGGGAATTCCGCGCGAGCAGGTGCGCTTCCACACCTGCTATGGCATCAACGAGGGCCCTCGCCTCTATGAGGCAACGCTCGCCCAGATCATCGAATATGTGCTGTCGATCAAGGCCGGCTCGTATTCGTTCGAGGCCGCCAATCCGCGCCACGAGCACGAGTATCATCTGTTCGAGCATGTGAAGATTCCGGACGGCACCGTGCTCTCCCCCGGCGTAATCACGCATGCGAGCAACATCGTCGAGCATCCCGAACTGATCGCGGAGCGCCTGATCCGTTTCGCCAATCTGGTGGGGCGCGAGAACGTCATGGCGGGCGGCGATTGCGGCTTCTCCTCGCAAGCGCTCTACCACACCGAGGTCCACGACACGGTCGTCTGGGAGAAGTTCAAGGCGATGCGTGAGGGCGCTGACATCGCGACAAAGAAGCTTTGGAATTGAACGACGCAAAGCGCCGCCACAAGGCGCATCAATCTAGGGAGAAACACATGTTCAAGCGATTTCTGATGGGGGCGGCGCTCGTCGCTGCCGCCACGCTGCCGGCCAACGCGCAGCAGAAAGTAAAGATCGGATTCGTCACCACATTCACCGGCCCGCAGGCCGTGGTCGGTAACGACATGCGCGATGCCTTCGAACTCGCACTCGATCATCTCGGCCGCAAGATGGGCGGCCTCGGTGTCGAGATGATCTACGAAGACGATACGCTCAAGCCGGATATCGGCAAGCAGAAGACCGACAAGCTGATCGAGAGCGACAAAGTGAACTTCCTCACCGGATACATGATGTCGCACATCCTGCTCGCCTCCCTCAAATCGGCGGTGGATTCGCAGACCTTCCTGGTCAGCGCCAATGCCGGTCCCTCGCAGATCGCCGGCGACCTTTGTTCGCCGTGGTTCTTCTCGACCTCGTGGCAGGGCGATCAGGTTCCTCAGGCCATCGGCGAATACATGAACCAGAAGGGCGTGAAGTCGGCCTATCTGATCGCGCCGAATTACGCCGCCGGCAAGGACGTGATTGCGGGCCTGAAAGCCAATTTCAAGGGCCAGATCGTCGGCGAGGATTACACCAAATGGCCGGACCAGCTCGACTTCTCCACCGAGCTGTCCAAAGCACGCGCCGCCAAGCCCGACGCGATCTTCGCCTTCTATCCGGGCGCGGCCGGCATCCAGTTCCTGACGCAATATCAGCAGGCAGGTTTGCGCGGACAGATCCCGCTCTACACCTCCTTCATCGTCGACGCGCTGTCGTTGCCGAGGCTGAAGGATCTGTCGCTCGGCATTCCCGGCGCACAGCACTGGGTGGCCGATCTGCCGAACGAGGCCAACAAGAAGTTCGTTGCCGACTTCAGGAAGAAATATAGCCGCGATCCATCCTTCTACGCGGCGCAGGCCTATGACTCGGCAATGCTGATCGACAGCGCGGTCAAAGCTGTCGGCGGCGATCTCACCAAGAAGGAGGCGATCCGCGACACGATGCGCAAGGCGGATTACGCCTCGGTGCGCGGGCCCTACAAATACGGCAACAACCACTTCCCGATCCAGAATTTCTATCTTCAGGAAGCGGTGCAGGATGGTGACAAGTTCGCGCTGAGGACAGTCGGTGTGGCGCTGAAGGATCACCAGGATCGCTACGCCGTCAAATGCAAAATGAAGTGGTAGTCGCGCGATAGACAAATAACAAAGGCCGGCGGTCGCCCGCCGGCCTTTCGCGTTGGACACACAATCTGATTTTTAACGGTAGCCGCCGCCCATGCCGCGCATTCCGGGGCCGAAGGCGTAGCCGGGCAGCACTTCCTTGGCGATCGCGACCTGCTTCTCGTCGAGCGACTTCACGAGTTCATCGACAGAAGCACGCACACCGTCCTGCTCCTTGCGGCGCTGATCGATCAGGCCGTCGCGGAACTTGCGATGCTCGTCCGGCGACATCCGGCGGACGGCGCCACGATCGAAGCCGTCACGCCGCGCCTTGCGGGCATCGGCCACCTGCTTCAGCGTGGCGGTGTATGCCGTCCAGACCTGCTCCTGCGCCGGGGTCACGCCGATCTCCTTCTTGACGCTGTCGAGTCGCGCCGGATCGAACGCCCGGGCAGAGCGGCC
>CAZIKZ010000452.1:0-2797 GCA_964539845.1 uncultured Hyphomicrobiales bacterium | reverse complement strand
CCGACTGGAACGATCTGATCGACGATGACGACACGCTGGTGATCGACACCCGCAACGGCTTCGAGGTTGATATGGGGACGTTCGAGGGCGCGGTGAATCCGAAGCTATCGCGCTTCAGCGACTTTCGCGATTTCGCGGAGCGCGAACTGGACCCGCAGAGGCATCGCAAGATCGCGATGTTCTGCACCGGCGGCATCCGCTGCGAAAAGGCGAGTTCGTATCTGCTCGCGCGCGGTTTTCCGGAGGTCTATCACCTCAAGGGCGGCATCCTGAAATATCTCGAAACCGTGCCGGAAGGCGACAGCCGCTGGAACGGCGATTGCTTCGTGTTCGACGAGCGCGTCGCGCTCGGCCACGGGCTTGCGACGAAAGCCGACGGTACGTCGTCGAGCGACGTGGGCGCCGGTCCGCATGAAGAAAACGCGTGAGATCAAAAGGCTGGTGCGCCGGCTTTGATTCCATCGCAGCCGAAGCTCCAGCCGGTTGACCGCCTCTCAATCGATGAGCACTTTTTCCGTCTGCGAGTTGGTAGCATTGGTCTGGATGTTGCTCGTCTTGGCATAGACGCGGCAATAGACCTCCGCCCAGTCGTCCCAGAACATTTCGGAATCGTTCAGCTTGCCGTGTGGAACGATCACGCCGACATGAAAACACTTGGGTGTGGTGTCGTAGACGCCGACCGAGAAGGAATTGTCGGTGTGGAGCAGATCGTCGGCCGAGACGCTGTCGTGATCCAGAGCGCGGATATTCACCTTGAAGACATCGCCCTTCACGAGCTTTCTCACATC
Organism: uncultured Hyphomicrobiales bacterium; assembly: GCA_964539845.1. Lineage (GTDB taxonomy): Bacteria > Pseudomonadota > Alphaproteobacteria > Rhizobiales > Xanthobacteraceae > Pseudorhodoplanes. Next base: position 2,009 of record CAZIKZ010000452.1, on the reverse strand, counting down.
CGCTTCGGTCAACAGGATAGTGCCGCCGACTGTGAGATTGAGATCCTGACTGGTGGTCCGGCCTGGATTGTTGATATTCATCCACACGCCCAACATGCGAGCCATCGCGCGCTCCTGTGCTGAAACCGCTCACCTGAAAGTGCGGGTCCAATGCGAGCCGCACCCGCCCGGCCTTGGTTTCGGCGCGGGTCATCGCAGCACAGCAGGCGGCGCATTAACGCAAGCCGCGCAGAGCCTCGGCAATTTGAGCTTCAATCGATCCGGTCCGCGGCGCTGCGGTATCAAGGTCGGTATGCGATGCGGCGCAGGCCGGCTACAGCGCCTTCGCGGTCTTGCCCATGTTGCGGCGCGCGTAAGCCGCGGGTGGCTCGGGCAGGCGGAACACCACTACCATACGGTTGACGTCGCCGCGTTTGAAGGCCGCGAGGAATTTCGGATAGTCCTTCACCGAGATGCAGCCGTTCGACTGGCCGTTCGGTCCGAGCATGAAGGGATGGACCAGGATGCCGGCGCGGCCGAACATCGCGGCTTTGTCTTCCGGGTTCATGCGGATCGCTTCCACGCCGTGGAACAGCGACTCGCGCATGGTGAGGCGGTAGGTGTTCGGCGGCGTGACGCCGCGCATGCGCAGTTTCACATGCTTCGGATTGTCCATGTATTCACCGAAGCCGGAATGCGCCTCGAGCTTCTCGCCATTCGGCATGTAAACCGCCTTGGCGTTGATGTCGTAAATCGCGGTCTTGGCGAGCGCCTGGTCTTCCTCGGGGATCGCGATGCCATTCGATGGGGGCAACGACGCCATCCGCCGCGAGCGCGGAATGATCATCGGCGGCTGGTCCTTCTCGCGCACGATGCGCTCGACAGTGCTGGCCGACAGATAGGGCCTGGTCTCGAAACGGTCGGTCACAGCCGCGAAGCGGCGCTCGAACTGGTAATTGTGGCGGCTGGCTGCGCCGGAGAAAATCGGGTCGCCGTCAGTCCGGCCGAGCAATCCGGAGGCGGGGAGGGCGATGGTCTGGGGTGTGACCGAGCCGGTGACCTCGGGCTTCTCGCGCTCCTCGGGCCAGTTGCGGGTGATGTAGGGCACAGTCGAGGCGAAGGCTGTTGCGGGGGTCGACAGCCAGGCGAGCTTGCCCTCCGGCTGCAGGCCGATGGTGGAGCGGCGTTCTTCACGGGCGTCGTGCGCAACCGAGAACAGCCAACCGGCGGCGGTGAGCACGCCGGCCACCACGGCAAAGGCAATCGCCACGGCACCAGCGCCGCGGGCGACCGAATTCATCATGCGGCCGAGCGACGGCAAAGCCTGCCGCTTGCGCGTACCGACGCGCCGGCCAGAGGTCGCACGCGTCATGGAACGCAATACCCCCAAACAATCCAACGAGAACTTCCCCCATTCACCTTGGCCCAGCGTAGTTAAACGTGGGTAAAGGCACGAGGATGGAGCCTACGCGACCAAAACGTGGCGGCACGCGCAAAAACCGGGGATGGTTAACCGAGAACGGTAAGAACGAACCGGCGTCCGGCTTTTCGGCGATGCCGTGCCGGGAGGCCTGCGCAACACCCCAGCAGCTTCAGGTGAACGCGGCCTCCGATCTGAAGCCGGTCTCGACGCTCGGCGACCCCGGTGTGAGCGTGGGCGGGTTCGATGATAGTCCGGTACGCGCATCGCGACGGAATGAACGCCGAGCGGGTGCTCGCCTGCGCCTTGTGGTCGACTACGTGAACCAGGTTTCCTCGCGCACCGGCCAACGAAAAAACCCCGCCGTTTCCGGCGGGGTTTGAAGTTTGTGACCTTCAGAGGAGTGTTCTAACGCAACCGCAGAAACCCCCAGGGATCGGTCCCCGCCCCCGCGGAGACAAACCGGCTCACGCCGGGATACGGACCTCTTCCTCGTGCGGCTCGCGCAGCACATAGCCGCGGCCCCACACCGTCTCGATGTAGTTCTTGCCGCTTGAGGCGTTCGCAAGCTTCTTGCGCAGCTTGCAGATGAACACGTCGATGATCTTGA
>CAZIKZ010000451.1:0-2822 GCA_964539845.1 uncultured Hyphomicrobiales bacterium | reverse complement strand
ACCTTGTCGAGCCGGGTCCGGGTGATGACGAAGCCGCCGACATGCTGCGAGAGATGGCGCGGGAAGCCCTGCAACTCCTGCGTCAGCGCGAGCGTCATCTGCAGACGTGGATCGGATGGATCGAGGCCCGCGCGCCGCGCTTCTTTCGCCGACACGCCGTCCATCGACCAGCCCCACAATGTCGAGGCCAGCGCGGAGACCGTATCCTCAGACAACCCGAAGGCCTTGCCGACCTCCCGCACCGCGCTGCGGCCGCGATAACAGATCACGGTCGCGGTCATGCCGGCATGATCGCGGCCATAGGTCTTGTAGATGTGCTGGATTACCTCCTCGCGCCGCTCGTGCTCGAAATCGACATCAATGTCGGGCGGCTCGCCGCGGTCCCGGGAGATGAAGCGCTCGAACAGTGGTGTGATCGTATCGGGGCTCACCTCGGTGATGCCGAGGCAATAGCAGATCATGGAATTGGCGGCGGAGCCGCGGCCCTGGCAGAGAATGTCCAATTCCCGCGCATGCGTCATGATGTCATGCACGGTGAGGAAGAACGGCGCATAGCCGAGTTCGCCGATGACCTTCAGTTCCTGATCGAGGATCTTGCGAATGTCGGGTTTGATTCCGCCCTTGAAGCGTCGCTTCACGCCCAATTCGGTGAGCGCGACCAGCCGCGCCTGCGGCGTCTCGTATGCGCCGCGGGTTTCGTACGGATAATCGTGCTGCATTTCGTCGAGCGAGAAGTGGCAGCGTTCGAGCAGGCGCTTCGTTTCGATGATGGCATCCGGATAATCGGCGAACAGCCGCGCCATCTCCTGCGGCGGTTTCAGATATCGCTCGGCATTCAGGGTGAGGCGTCGGCCGGCCTGGTCGATGGTGACATGCTCACGGATACAGGTGACTACATCCTGCAGCATGCGGCGCCAGGGATCGTGGTAGAGCACATCGTTGGTTGCGATCAGCGGCGTGGCATTGTTGGCCGCGATCCGCGCCAGCTTCGCCATGCGCCGCTGGTCGTCTCCGCGATAGAGGAAGCTTCCGGCCAGCCAGAGCGAGTGTTTCGCCGCGTGCTGTTTCAGACGTGAGAACAGCAGGGACAATTTTCGTTCGTCGATCCGCACTGGCGGCATGACGATCAGGTTGAGACCTTCGATCCGCGCGATGAGATCGTTCAGATGCAGGATGCAGTCGCCCTTTTCGGCCTTGCGCTTGCCATACGACAAAAGCTGCGTCAGCTGTCCCCAGGCGGCGCGATCGGATGGATAGGCGAGAATATCCGGCGTGCCGTCCACGAAGATGAGCCGGGCGCCGACCACAAGCCGCATGCCTTTTTCTTTTGCCATCACATGGGCACGCACCACGCCTGCGACCGAATTGCGGTCGGCGATGCCGATCGCGGACAGTCCTAGTTCTTTCGCCTGTTTCACCAGTTCTTCCGGATGCGAGGCGGCGCGCAGGAAAGAAAAGTTGGTGGTGATGCCGAATTCCGCATAGGCCGGTGGCGCAGGCGGCAAACTCTTTGTCTGCCCGTCTTCGCGACTTCGCTCCGGCAATGGGTGAATATTGCTCATGCGAATATTCCATGCAGGAACCAGTGCGGCGGGTTGTCCGCGTCCTGATAAATGCCTTCGCGATAGAGCCACACCCGCGCCCCTTGCCGCGTCTCGATGCGGAAATAATCGCGTGTGACGGGAAGACCCTGATCGTTGCGCCACCATTGCATCGCGATGCTCTCGGGCCCTTCGGCATGGGCAACGTCATGCGTGACGTGCCGCCATTTGAATCGGACGGGCGGACCGTCCGGCACCTGCGCGGTTGCGGTGATCGGTTCGGGACGTTCAAACAGCCGGAGCGGACGCGCCGGAATCTGGCTGTCCTGTGCGAAGTCGTGCGAAGCGATGTCAGTTTGTGAACGGGCAGTGTTGGCCGGTACGGCGATGCTTGCGAGTTCCGGCAGATGGGTGTCCTGCGGAATGAGCCGCTGCACGCGATCCGCGCCGAAGCGCGCCATCAGCCTGTCGATCAGATGCGCGATCTCGCGGGCGGGATCGCCGCCGGCGAGGCCGGTCTGAATCGCATCGAACGCTTCCACCCCCAGTGCAGACAGGCGGATCACATCGAAGCCGAAGCCGGGATCGGCCTCGTCCCCGATCACGGTCAGGCGGTCGAGAAAGAGACGCTTGATGCGGTCGGGATCGCGCAACGGTTCGGAGGTGCCGATCTCGATGCGCACCACCTTGCCATCGGTGCGGAACAGCGCGACCTGCAGGCGGCGCGCGCCCTTGCCGTGCCGCTCCATCGCGCGGGCGAGTTCCTGCGCGAGATGAGAGAGGGTACCGAGCACATCCTCCTCGTGTCCGATCGGCTCGGCGAAGCGTTGCTCGGCGAAAAACGATGGCACCGGCAGCCTCGGCACGATCGGCTCGTCCTCGCGTCCTCGCGCCTGATCGATGCGGCGGACGAAGGCTTGTCCGAAGCGGGCCGCGAGCGGCGCACGGGGCAGGTCGACCACGTCTCCGATGATTTTCAGTCCGGCCTGCGCCAGCCGCACTGTGATGTCCGGATCGATGCGGAGGGCTACGAGGGGGAGATGAGAAAGAACGTCCGTCATTCCGGGGCGCGAACAACGTTCGCGAACCCGGAATCCAGTTGCGGGCTCTGCGTCTGTCTCTGGATTCCGGGTTCGCAGGCTTTCGCCTGCGCCCCGGAATGACGGTGAGCTATACCGCGTCAGCGCCCACGCACATCCCGGCGTGTCGGCAATGGCCGCGCGTGAATGGAAGCCCTGCGCTGCCAGCCGTCGCACCAGATCGCGGCGCAATTCATCCTCG
>CAZIKZ010000450.1:0-2834 GCA_964539845.1 uncultured Hyphomicrobiales bacterium | reverse complement strand
GGTAGGTGCCGGCGCTGTGCCAGGCCATACGGATGAATTGCGGGCCGTAGTTGCCAAAATCGGCCGGCCACCAGTCCTGCGAGTCGGTCATCAGCTGCCGCAGGTCGTTCTTCAGCGCCTCGTAGTCGAGCTTTTCGAACTCCTCACGGTAATTGAACGTCCGGCTCAATGGATCGGATTTGGACGAGTGTTGGCTCAGGAGATCGAGGCGCAGTTGGTTCGGCCACCACTGCTTGTTGGTGGTGCCACTGCCGCCGACGTGAACAACCGGGCACTTGCCCGGGCCCTTATCGTCAGTTTTTGCGTCCATGTTCTTGTAACTCCTCCTCAAAGATCGAAAGCTTGGATCGAAAGCTTGGCTGTCGGCCGGGACCATGCTCCGTAGTTTGGATAAGGTCCAATTGGATTGATTAGGATCAATGATAAGATTATCTTATCGTGATGATCACCCTGCGACAGCTCCGATACTTGAACGCCCTCGCGCGCCATCGCCATTTCGGCCGTGCGGCCGCGGCCTGCGCCGTCAGCCAGCCGGCTTTGTCCATGCAGATCAAGGACCTGGAGAGTGACCTCGGTGCGGCGCTGGTGGAGCGGCGAACCAACGACGTGACGATGACCGAGACCGGGCTGGAATTCGCACGGCGGTCCGAGCGGATCCTGAGCGAGGTGTCCGATCTTGAGGACTTCGCGCGGCATCGTGGCGCAGTTCTCTCCGGCACGCTGAAGTTCGGCGTGATTCCCTCGGTCGCGCCCTATGTGCTGCCGCATCTTCTGCCGGTGCTGCAGGACAAGCATCCGCAACTCGAACTGGAATTGCGCGAGACCCAGACCCGTTTCCTGGTCGAGGAATTGATTCGCGGCGCACTCGATGTCGTGATGATCGCCTTGCCCGCGCCGCAGGCCGAGGTCGAGACGCTCGCGCTGTTCGACGATGCATTTCTGCTCGCCGCGCCCGCTGGCGACGATCTGCCGAGCCGCGCGCGCATTACCGCCGATGATATCGATCCGAGCCGGTTGATCCTGCTGGAAGAGGGGCATTGCCTGCGCGATCAGGCGCTCGCCTTCTGCAGCGATGCGTCAGGGGGCACCTTGCGCGAGCTTGGCGCCACCAGCCTCACCACCGTGATGCAGATGGTTGCGAATGGATACGGGGTGACACTCATTCCGGAAATCGCAGTGCCGGTCGAGGCGCGCGATGAGCGCGTGAAGCTCTTCCGTTTCGCCAAGCCGGAGCCGTTCCGCACCGTCGGGCTTGCGTGGCGGCGTACGTCGTCGCGCGCGCGTGATTTCAGGGCGCTGGGACAGATCGTGACGCAGTTGGTGGGTTAGCCAGGGCGCGTTCACGCCACTCGTTCAGCAACTGCGCCAGATGCCACGGGTCCATGCCATAGGTGTCCGGCAGCCCGCCGCTCTTCCCGAGCAGGCTCCGGGTGAGGGTGGCGACCGTGCCATCCTTCGTGCTGGCCTCGTCGAACACGACCATCAGATGCTGGGTCGGCGACAGCACGCCTGCGTCGGCGACGGAGAACTCGCTCAGGTCCGTCCAGCGATGGTCGCTGCGCTTCCAGCCCTGGAAGACGTGCATGCCGCTTGCGTCGAGTTGCAGCGTTGAGCCGCGCAGGATCATCATTGCAAAGATCGGGCAGGCGGCGGCGATGCCGGCGGCCGCGAGCCACAGAAAGAAATTTCCGATCGCGCTCAGGTCGCCGTAAAGCGCCACCCAGACAAGGCAGCCGCCGAATACAATCGCGCTGACGAAAAAGAAGAGAAGCTTCATCTGCGGCACGCGTAGCGTGACAGGGCCCGGATAGCGCTGCAGCACGGCGTCTGGGTCCGTCGGCCTGTGGCGTTCGATCACCTGTGGCCACAATTCATGCACGGCCATCGCGGCGCAGAACAAAAAGAAGAGAAAGACGGCCCAGCCGCGGGCATCGCCACTCGCCGCCATGCCGACGCCGCCCACGGAGAAGGCAACCCCGATCGCGAGCACGCCGTACCATTTGAGGCGATAGTTGATCATGACCACGGCTCCCGGGAGTGACGGCAACGGGTGCAGCGGCCGATGATAGACGTGGTGCGCACAAACAAGAAAGGGCGGCCAAACGGCCGCCCTTGAGATTCTCATGCACGACGTGCGCTCGGTAGGTGGAGATTACTCCGCGCCGCCTGCGGCGGCCTCCGGCTCACGCTCGGACTTCTGCTTGGCTTCGAGGTCCTCGCCGGTCTCCTGGTCGACGACCTTCATCGACAGGCGCACCTTGCCGCGATCGTCGAGGCCGAGCAGCTTCACCTTCACCTTGTCGCCTTCCTTGACGACATCGGAGGTCTTCTGCACGCGGCCCTGGCCGAGCTGGCTGATATGCACAAGGCCGTCCTTGGCGCCGAAGAAGTTCACGAAGGCGCCGAAGTCCATCACCTTCACGACGGTGCCCTCGTAGATCATGCCGACTTCCGGATCGGAAGCGATCGACTTGATCCACTTGATCGCAGCGCGGATCGAATCGCCGTTGGCGGAAGCGACCTTTACGGTGCCGTCGTCCTCGACGTTGATCTTGGCGCCGGTCTTTTCCACGATTTCGCGGATGACCTTGCCGCCGGTGCCGATCACCTCGCGGATCTTGTCGACCGGAATCTTCAGCGTCTCGATGCGCGGAGCATGCTCACCGAGTTCGGCGCGCGCCGCGGTCAGCGCCTTGGCCATCTCGCCAAGGATATGAATGCGGCCATCCTTCGCCTGGCCGAGCGCGATCTTCATGATCTGCTCGTTGATGCCGGCGATCTTGATGTCCATCTGCAGCGAGGTGATGCCGTGCTCGGTGCCGGCGACCTTGAAG
>CAZIKZ010000449.1:0-2846 GCA_964539845.1 uncultured Hyphomicrobiales bacterium | reverse complement strand
CGGCAGGCCAGCGCGCAGCACCATCGCATTGCCGTCGCCGGTGCAGGTGTGCGCCGAGGTGGCGGAGAAATAAGCGCGGCCATAACCGCCGGTCGCGAGGACCGTCATGCTGGAGCGGAAGCGGTGCAGGCTGCCGTCATCGAGTTTCAGTGCGATCACGCCGACGCAGCGGCCTTCCTCGTCCATGATCAGGTCGATGGCGAAATACTCGATGAAGAATTCCGCCGAATACCGCAGCGATTGGGAATACAGCGTGTGCAGCATGGCGTGGCCGGTACGGTCGGCCGCGGCGCAGGTGCGCTGCGCAATACCCTTGCCGTAGTCCGTTGTCATGCCGCCGAATGGACGCTGATAGATCTTGCCGTCATCGGTGCGCGAGAACGGCAGCCCCCAATGTTCCAGTTCGTACACGGCTTCCGGCGCGTTGCGCACCATGTATTCGATCGCATCCTGGTCGCCGAGCCAGTCCGACCCCTTGACGGTGTCGTACATATGCCAGCGCCAGTCGTCCGGTCCCATATTGCCGAGCGACGCCGCGATGCCGCCCTGGGCAGCGACGGTGTGAGAGCGCGTTGGAAACACTTTGGTGATGCAGGCGGTTCGCAATCCCGCCTGTGCGGCGCCGACCACCGCGCGCAAGCCTGCGCCGCCGGCGCCCACCACCACGACGTCGAATGTGTGATCCTCGATCGGATAGGCGCCGCCATTCAAAGCGGGCGCTCCATTCGGTTTGCTGCCGTTGGTCGTTGAAGTCATGGCATCAAACTCCGAAAGACAACTTTACCAGCGCGTACAGGCAAGACAGGCCGATGACGAAACAGAAGAACGTGTTGCACATGATCAGCGTGAGCTTCAGGTCGCTGTGCACATAATCCTCGATGATGACCTGCATCCCGAGCCACATGTGATAGGCGCTCGCAATCACGAACAGCATCATGGTGATCGCGACGAATGGCGATCCGAGGATCTGCGCCGCCGCTGCATGGTTGCGGCCGAGCAGACCCACCACGATGAACACGAAGATGAGGGTCAGCGGGACGAGCGCGACCGACGAGACGCGCTGCTTCCAGAAATGGTCAGTGCCGGAATGTGCCGAACCGAGAAAGCGGACGCGCGACAGCGGCGTGCGCATCGAGGGCTGCTTGCCGCTCATCGGGCGCCTCCCATGAAGATAAAGCCGACGATCCAGATCAGCAGTGTCAGGCCGATCGAGCCGATGATGGTGGCCAGCGTCAGCCACTCGCGCTCGGCCGGGCCGAAGCCGCGACCGGTGTCCCAGATCAGGTGGCGGAGGCCGCCCAGCATGTGATGGATCAGGGCCCACGTGTAGCCGAACAGGATCAGCATGCCGATGATCGAGCCCATGAAGTTCTGGAACTTGGCATACGCCGTCGGGCCGGATGCCGCCGCCAGCAGCCACCAGGTCAGCAGCAGCGTGCCGACGAACAATGCCCCGCCGGTAATGCGGTGAACGATCGACATCATCATCGTCAGCATCGGGCGGTAGATGCTGAGATGGGGCGACAGAGGTCTTTCGACGGTGCGGCGCGTAGGTGCCATTCGCATCCAACTCCAGCCGGCCGGAGGGGCCGGAATACCTCGGGTTTCCGGAGCATGAGCCGGTGGCGCAACGGGCACCGATCGGCTGCCGAAAACCGCAGATCTGGCTGCCTTAGAGGCAGTCAAATTTCGGAAACGACGAACCAATATCTCTATTATTCTTCCGTGCAATAAGCATTTGGAGTAGGCTCCCTTCGCCGTTTCCGAAGGCTGCTGCCACAATTTAAAGGTCTTCCAAGAGGCTCACTTGCGATTCGACATACCTGATCTCAGCCTGTTCCGGCATGTCGTGGAGGCGGGCAGTATCACGCAGGGCGCGGCGCGGGCCAATCTCGCGCTGGCTGCGGCCTCGACCCGTATCCGCAACATGGAGGATGCGATCGGGGCGCCGCTCCTGATTCGCAACCGGCATGGCGTGACCCCGACCCAGGCCGGCCGGACGCTGGTCCAGCATGCCCGCGCGATCCTTGCCCAGGCCGAACGGCTGCGCGAAGACCTCGGGGCCTACTCGGGCGGCTTCTTCAGCCAGGTCCGGATCCTGTCGAATACCAACGCGCTGACCGAGTTCCTTCCGGACGTCCTGAGTCCGTTTCTGGCGGCGCATCCGCATGTCAGCGTCGATCTTGAGGAGCGGCTGTCGGACGAAATCGTCGGGCTGATAGCTGAGGGCGTCGGCGATATCGGCATCGTGGCGGGCACGGTGGATACCAGCCGTTTGGTGACATTCCCGTTCCGCAGCGACCGCTTCGTGCTCGTGGTGTCGCGCGATCATCCGCTGTCGCGGCGCGAGAAGGCGGCTTTCGCCGATGTGCTCGACTTCGACTTTGTCGGGCTCGACCGCGCCAGCGCCCTGCAGCGCTTCCTTGCCGACAAGGCGAGCCGGATCGGACGGCCGCTGAAATTGCGGGTTCAGCTTCGCTCGTTCGACGGCGTTTGCCGGCTGGTCGAGCGCAATGCCGGTATCGGCATCGTGCCGGAGACCACGGTGCGTTGGGCGGCGAACGCGATGGCGATCAAGGCTGTTGATCTCACCGACACCTGGGCTGTGCGTGATCTCACGATCTGCGTTCGCGATGTTGCGGCATTGTCGCCATTCGCGCGCCAGCTCGTGGAGCATATGCGCAAGGGTTAGCTCCGCGTTGCTCCGCGCTCGATCGGCCTCATCCTGAGGAGGCGCGAAGCGCCGTCTCGAAGGACGAGGGCGGCCCCATCCTTCGAGACGCGGCGTCGCCGCTCCTCAGAGTCTGACTCAAAAAGCGATCAATGTTTTGGAGCATAGGCTAGCC
>CAZIKZ010000448.1:0-2866 GCA_964539845.1 uncultured Hyphomicrobiales bacterium | reverse complement strand
GCGGTCGGATAGGCCCGATCGCGATCGAGCGCGCGCCAATACTCTCCCGGAAAATCCGCACACAAAGCGCGCACGCTTTCGCGGATTGCGGCGAGGTCGTCGTCATGATCGCGCATCAGACCACCTCCGCCCGTCCGTTGTTGATCGCGACCGCATCGCGCTCGACCACACGCGCGCGGAAACTCACGGCATCGCTGTCGCGCCAGATTTCGGTGCGGATGGTCTCACCCGGAAAAACCAGCGCCGAAAAGCGGCCCGCGATCGACCTGAGCCGCGCGGGATCGTAATCGCAGACGCTACGCAGGATCGCGTGACCCGCAACACCGAACGTGCCGAGCCCCTGCAGGATCGGACGCGGGAAGCCTGCCTCACGTGCGACATCGGGGTCCGCATGCAGCGGATTCACGTCCGCCGAAAGCCGATAGATCAGCGCCATCTCCGGCCGCGTCGCAAGATCGCAGACGAGGTCCGGCGCGCGCTCCGGGATCGGATGCACGGGCCGAGACGGCCTCGCCTCGTCGCTGAAACCGCCGTCGGCGCGACAGAATACCGTCTGCCGGATGGTGGCGACGGCTTCACCGGTTGTCTTGTCGGAGATTGCGCGTTCCATCAGCAAGAGTGCGCCCTTGCCCGCGCCCTTATCGATCACGTCAAGGATGCGATGGCGCGCGACGATGTTGCCCGACCGCGCAAGAGGACGATGCAGGGTGAGATGCTCCTCGCCATGCACCGTCATTTCGAAATTCACGCCGATGTCGTGATCGCGCAAGAGAAACGGATTAAATCCAAGCACGACCGGAAAAGTCGGCAGGACCTTGAGGTTCTTCTCGTAGACGAAAGGAAGCTCGCGCTGCTCGACCGGATCGTGCCCGAGACCGACGCCAAGCGCATAGAGCATGACGTCCTTCTCGGTGTAATGCTGCTCGGTGTCCGGCAGCTTCAGCGACAGAAGCCTGACGGGATCAAGCGGCATGGCTGAACCGTCTGGCTAGTTCGCGCCGAGTCCCAGCCGCTTGATCAATTCGCCCTTGAACTTGTAATCGGCGACGGTCTGATCGTGGAACTGCTTGCCGTCGAGGTAGGCGATGCTCGTCCCGGTATTGCCGGCGACTTTCAGCACACCCTCCGACTTCACGGCCGTTACGCAGGCGCGCTCGAGCGCTGCCCGCACCTCGGCCGGCAAGCCCTTCGGCGCATACAGCCCGTTCTGACCGGGCGGCACCGATGTCGTAAGGCCAAGCTCGCGCGCGGTTGGAACATCCGGATGCGACGGGTTGCGCTTGTCGGCGAAGACCACAAGCGGGCGGATCTTGTCGTTGCCGCGGATCGAGGACAGCGCGGGCGCGCCGAAATCCAGGTCGCCCTTCATCAGCACCGGCATCATGGCTGCATCGCCGCGGAACGGCAGGTGCTGCACTTTCATCTTCGTCGCCTCGGCAAAATTCTCAACCGACAGATGCGGGATCGAGCCAAGGCCGGCATGTCCGAAATTCAGGCTCTTGTCTTTGGCCGCGACCATGAGGTCCTTCGCCGTCTTGTAAGGCGAGTCCGCTGAGACCGCGATCGAGAACACGTTCTCGAAGACCTGGCAGATATAATCGAAGGATTCCGGATTGTAGCGGACGTTCTTCACCAGATAGGGCGCATTGGCGATCGGCGTCGACGGTCCGAAGCCGATCGTGTAGCCATCCGGCGAAGCCGATGCGAGCGCGCCGAAGCCAATCGTGCCGCCGGCACCGTCCCGGTTTTGCACCACCGCCGGCTGGCCCAATTGCTCGGCAATCGAGGCGGCCACCGAACGGCCGATCAGGTCCACGCCGCCACCCGCCGCGAAGGGGATGATCACTTCGATGGTGCGGGATGGATATTTCTGCGCGGACGCGACGCCGGTCATCACCAGCAAGGCAGCCGCGGCTGAAAGCGCCGTTCTTACCATTCGTTACCTCCCGAATTTTTTCGAAACGCTCGCGTCCCGGTTCACGCTTGTATCCCTTCTCAGCCCATGGTTTGCAAGGCCGGACCCGTGAGGACAAAGCATGGCCCGCCGCATCGTCGACATATCGATCCCGCTGGAAGCCGACGTCGCCAGCGACCCACCGGTGGCACTGCCGAAAATCCAATATCTGCGACACCATGAAACCATCGAGCGAATCCGCGGATTTTTTCCCGGGTTGCAGGCGTCCGATCTGCCGGACGCGGCGGGCTGGGCGCTGGAGAAGGTCGAGATCACGACCCATAACGGCACGCATCTCGACGCGCCGTGGCACTATCACCCGACCATGGATCATGCGCTCGGCGCGCCGAAGCCGTCGATGACCATCGACGAAGTGCCGCTCGACTGGTGTTTCCAGCCGGGCGTGAAGCTCGACTTCCGGCACTTTCCGTCCGGCTATGTGGTGACGGCGGCCGACGTCGAGGCGGAACTCAAGCGCGTCGGACATGCGCTGAAGCCGCTCGATATCGTGCTGGTGAATACGGCAGCCGGCGCGAAATACGGGGACGATGATTATGTCGATTCAGGCTGCGGCATGGGCCGCGACGCCACGCTCTATCTCACCGAGCGCGGCGTGCGCGTCACCGGCACCGACGGCTGGAGCTGGGACGCGCCGTTTTCGTTTACCGCGCAGCGCTACGCGCAGGACCACGACGCGTCGATCATCTGGGAAGGCCACAAGGCCGGTCGCGACATCGGCTATTGCCACCTCGAGAAGCTGCACAATCTCGAAAGTCTGCCCGCGAACGGCTTCCAGGTGTCGTGCTTCCCGGTGAAGGTGAAGGGCGGCTCGGCCGGCTGGACCCGCGCGGTGGCGATATTGGAGGAGTGAAGTTCTCCCCTCCCCCCGCGAGCGAAGCGAGTGGTGGGGAG
>CAZIKZ010000447.1:0-2889 GCA_964539845.1 uncultured Hyphomicrobiales bacterium | reverse complement strand
TGCCCCTGTGGCGGAACTGGTAGACGCGCTCGACTCAAAATCGAGTTCCGCAAGGAGTGCTGGTTCGATTCCGGCCAGGGGCACCAACACGCTTTTCATCGCTTGGGTTAGAGCCGAGCGAAGCACCACCCTTCCGCTCGGCTTGTTTTTGTGGTACCCGTAAATCATGGCGAAGTTAATTCGGGGTACCACAAAAAAGAGGCGCGGCCGTCCGGCGACTACAGGTCGCGGTACGCAGATCGGCATGCGTTGGCAGGAAACGGAGTTGTCCTTGATAGACAACTGGCGCCGCACCCAAGATGACCCGCCCTCCCGGCCTGAGGCGATCCGGCGGCTCGTCGAGATTGCATTAAGCCATCATCAGCCCCTCGTTCCATCAGGCAAACCTCACAAGGGCGCGTCCCGGGCTGAGGAGATGGCTAAAGAGGGTATGCAAGCGCATCTGACCGGCGTCTCCGGGGAGGATCGAGCCATGCGCAAGGCGCGGTTGCTGAAGGTGCCGGGGCACAAATCCAAGTCGTAGCGCCGGGGCAGTTACTCACTGTCACGCTCAAGAAGCGGTTTCCCAGATAGTCGACGGTGTTAGGTCCGCACCAAGGCGAGCGTAGCGACTTACCAAGACTGACTTGCGCCAATGAGGAAGCGATGAATCCTGCAAACCTACAACTCGAAGGTCTCTACGCCGCCGTGGCCGCTCTTATGCTTGCGCTTCGCGAGAAAGGAGCGCTGTCCGCGCAGGAGATCGAAGGTGCGCTACGTGCTGCCGAGGATAAAATATCGACCGACCCGGCGCGCCCGACCAAGCTTTCGGATGCCAACCGCGACGCCATTTGCTTCCCGGTTCGTTTTCTTCGGCTCGCTAATAAAGCCTCATCCGAGGGGCAACAACTTTCCTTCTCGGAACTGGCCACGTTGGTGGGGCAGACGAAGCCCGACTGACGTTTTAGGGGCTCCCCTTTCGCGCGCCGCATGCGCTAAATTTCTGTGGGCGCTACCCACCCAGCCGCCGTCTCAACGCGGGGCACCATACTTGCCGGGGCTACATCCCTTCATGTGGGCGGGACGGCGGCTTGCCCGCGCCATCAGGTTGCGAAACAATCGCCCCCACGATGGGGGATCGTTCATGCGTCTCGTTGTGGCGTTCTGTCTGGCGTTGCTGGCCAACACTTGCGTGACCGCGGAAATGGTATCTGCACAAGATAGCAAGCCGCTCAGCGAGACATTGAGCGCCAGCGAGCGCGAAGAATTCATCAAAGACGTCTCGGAAGGATGCCTCGAAAGTCAACGCGAAGCGCCGGAGAACAAGGGCATCTCTGAAAGCGTGATCAATGCCTATTGCCGCTGCACTGCCGAGCAAATGGTCGCGCGATTCAGCGCGGCCGAGGTGGAAACGATTGCAGAGAGCGCAACGCCAGAACTGCAGGCCAGAGTCGACCAAATCGAGCAAGCTTGCGTGCCAAAAGCGAAGTGAGATCGATCTGCGGGGGGATGAATGCGCCTGAGCAAGACATGGTTTGGAGCCATCGGTGCCGGAACCGGCGCTGTCATTGGCGGGATGCTCTGGCGAGCGCTCACGCCCGAATATGGATGGATCGGTGCGGGCATTGGAGCGGTAGCCGGCGTCTATGCCGGTTACTGGCTATATGACAGGGCGGTGAGGCCGCGCGATTGACATGCTTTCGGTAGCGGACCCGGCCCGGCACGATATCGAAGTCATTCAATCAGGCGCCCGGTGAAGTTAAGCAGTGGCCTTGGACGATATAAAAAGCCGGTTCTCAACGCGGGGCGCCATACTTGCCGGGGCTGGTCCCGGACAACCAGCAATGCTCGCCGTCCGCATAGCGACAATTGCGCTGGCGTTCGATCCCCACGATCAGGATGAAAATCAGCGTAATGAGGCCGGCGGCGACAATCAGCTTCCAAGAATTCATGGCAGACTTTATCGTTCTGATGCCCGGTGAAACATATAAAAGCCGGACCGGAAATTGAACGAGTGGCGGGCGCGCTCGCACCACTCACCGCAACCAGCGCATTTCTGACACGAGCATTTTAGACCGCACGGCAATCCGGCAATCCTACCGCACGTCCACTGTCCAGCGATCGCCCGGCCCGTACCAGCTCGCGTGGCCCTGAATGAAACGTCCGTCGCGCGAAATCGTACCGAAATAGCGGCCCTTGAGCGACTTGCGATACAGCACAACGACGTTGCCATACTGACGCTCGATCTCGATCGTGTCGCGGAAAGCCTCGCCTCCCCCGGCCGGACGCCATTCCGCGCTGAAGCTGTGCGCGCCGTTGCGCGTCCAGATTCCGTCAAAGGCCGCGCCACCCGCGCTCACCTCGCGCACATGCCATGACGAGTTCGGATCAAGCCGGGGGACAACCACGATTTTGGGCGCGGGAGGCTTTGCCTGTGGTCCCGCTGACGCAGACGCCTGCTCCCTCTCGATCGCGGCAGACCAGTTGTCGCCGCTGCCGTACCAGGACGCGTGCCCCGACACGAAGCGGCCATCCGCCGACAGCGTGCCGTAATAGCGTCCGTTCAGTCCGGACCGCCGCAATACGACTGCGTCGCCGCGCAGGCTCTCGAATTCGATCGTGTCCCGGATGACATCGCGCGATCCGACCTGACGCCATTCCGCGGCAAAGCTGCGCGGTCCCGTGCGCGTCCAGACGCCATCAAAAAGCAGACCGCTGGCCGAGACCTCTCGAACCTGCCAGCGCTGGCCCAGATCGAACGAAGGCGCTGCAGCCTGCGGCGGCGCTTGCGGCTCGGGCTGCGGCAGCACCGGCTGAACGGGAGGCACCGCCACGATCTGCGGCAAGGGCGCCGCAGCGGGCGCAGGCGCGGCGCCATCCGGGCGGAACACCACATCGCCGATGATCTGG
>CAZIKZ010000446.1:0-2909 GCA_964539845.1 uncultured Hyphomicrobiales bacterium | reverse complement strand
CCGACAGCCGTTCCCAGATTGCCAAAAGCCAGACCGCGCCCGCGATCAAAAGCGTCAGACCAACCGCCGCAGACCCCATGTCCTTGGCGCGGCCGATCATGGGATCATGTTCCAGCGTGACGCGATCGGCGAGTTTCTCGATCGCTGTATTGAGCAGTTCCACGACCATAACCGCCAGAACCGCGCCGATCAGGACGAGGGCCGTCCAGACACTGGTCGCGACCAGCAATGCGAGCGGGACGGCGAGCGCAAGCGCGATCAGCTCCTGCCGGAATGCGGATTCGCTCGCGGCGGCGGCCCGCAGCCCGTTCACAGTATTCAGAGTTGCCCGCCAGATTCGTTGCATGCCGTACCCCTGCCCGCGGCGGACTAAATCAGAAACTGCCGCCGGTGGGATAGGGGCCAAACTTGAATGATCCTTGCACGAACACGCCGTAGCTTTCGACCTTCCAGTCGACCGGCTGCGGAGATGCGTTCCCTCCAACGACGTGGTTCTCGAAATGAGTGAGGCCATTCGTCTCCATACGCCAATAGCGGCCGCCAACGGCGACTTTGACATTGGAGTTCACGGCGTAGGCCAAGGCCGCCTCAAGTTGATAACCTGTCCCCTGCCCGTCCTCCGGAATCTCGCCGGTAAAGTCTCCGGGCGTCGTGTCGATGCGCAGCCAGTGCGAGTCGCCGCCGTTGAGCTTCACATACGGCAGATAGGCCGCATCAAGCGTGAGACTGAACGGTCCACCCAGCTTGATGGTGCTGTCCAGCCCGATCCGTAATGAATTCCAGTGGTTGCTTTGCGTGATGACCAGCACGTTATTCGGGATCTGGTTGCCGCAGATGGCGTTGTTGGCGGCAACTTGTCCGCAGCCATAGGCGCTCACGCTCTGGTCGAGATAGTGATAGCCGGCATAAGCGCCGAGACGAAACCCCGGCTGGCGGATCAGGTTGAAGCCGATATCGGCGCTGGCATAGGCAATGGTGCCCTCACGCTGCTCGCTCAGGGTCGAGGAATATGGCGTTACGAACGGCGCGAAATCCTCATCGTTAAGCTGGCCGCGGTTGACGATGCCGATACCGACATAGCCCTTGAGATAGAAGCCCGAGGTGTGATCGACGCGGCCAAAAGCTTCGACAGCATGCCCCTGCAGCCCGTCATAGGTCAGCCGCGACACCATTGCTGTGCCGGGAATGTCGTAGAGATTCTTCGCGGTCTTGCCGAAATTCATCCAGTAGCGGAGCCCGAGTTCGCCTTCGAAGGCCGGCACCACGATCGTCGATGCCGCCTTGAAATCGTGCCAGCGTTTGGCGACCGGTGACTGAACAGATCCGGTGACGATCTCGGGTTCAGGTGCCGGCACGGGTGCAGGCTTATGCGGATCGTATCCCGCCTGTCCCGTGACGTTGGGCCATTGCGGTTCGTAGATGCTGGGCCAGCGCGGTCCCTCTTGTTGCGCGGCGTCCGCGACCGCGATCATGCTGAGCATGACCGCGATCGCAAAAACCGCCGTGGCCGGAGAGTGCCGACGCGCCACGATTGCCCCCTGTCTTTCCTGCGCACTATTTCCTGCGCGCCTGGGAACAGTTTCGATTCAAATTGTCTGCAATTCCTTTCCACGCTGGCAGCCATAAGCCAGCATCGCGCGCAGCGTTAACAGCGGGACAATTTTCGACGCTGCGGATGCACCCCTCAACGAAAAAGGCCCGAAAAATCGGGCCTTTTTCGCGTCAATATTTCCTTCAGCATGGGCGCGTTTGGGCGCCCTGCCGCCGCTGCGGATTACAGCCCCGCGACCTGCGGCATCGGAATGCCCTTTGCCGCACGCTCCTTCTTCAGCAATTCCGCGACCAAGAATGCCATGTCGATCGACTGTTCGGCATTCAGGCGCGGATCGCAGAAGGTGTGATAGCGGTCGTTGAGATCGGCATCCGAAATCGCCCGAGCGCCACCGGTGCATTCGGTAACATTCTGGCCGGTCATCTCGAGATGCACGCCGCCAGCGTAGGTGCCTTCGGCCGCATGCACGGAGAAGAACTCTTTCACCTCGTTCAGGACGCGGTCGAACGGACGGGTCTTGTAGCCCGAGACCGACGTGATGGTGTTGCCGTGCATCGGATCACAGGACCACACCACGGCCTTGCCCTCACGCTTCACCGCGCGGATCAGCGCCGGCAAATGCTCACCGACCTTATCATTGCCGAACCGTCCGATCAGCGTCATCCGCCCGGGCTCGTTGTCAGGGTTGAGGATGTCGATCAGCCGGATCAACTCGTCAGCCTTCAGCGACGGACCGCATTTCAGGCCGATCGGATTTTTGATACCGCGGCAGAACTCGATATGCGCATGGTCGGGCTGACGTGTGCGGTCGCCAATCCAGACCATGTGGCCGGACGTGCAGTACCAGTCGCCGCTCGTGGAATCGACGCGCGTCATCGCCTCTTCGTAGCCAAGCAACAGAGCTTCATGGCTGGTGTAGAGATCGGTCGTGCGCAATTCGGGATGGCTTTCGAGATCGAGTCCGCAGGCGCGCATGAAGCCGAGCGCTTCGGATATCCGGTCGGCCAGCTCCGCATAGCGCCGCGCCTGAGGCGAGTCCTTCACGAAGCCCAGCATCCACTGGTGCACAGTGGCGAGATTGGCGTAACCGCCATGCGCGAACGCACGCAGCAGATTCAGGGTCGCCGCTGACTGACGATAGGCCTCGATCTGCCGGCGCGGATCGGGGATGCGCGCTTCCGGCGTGAAGTCGTTGCCGTTGACGATGTCGCCGCGATAGCTCGGCAATTCCACATCGCCACGCTTTTCGGTCGACGAGGAACGAGGCTTGGCGAACTGACCCGCGATGCGGCCGACCTTCACGACCGGCGAGCCGCCGGCGAAGGTCAGTACCACCGCCATCTCAAGGAACACGCGG
>CAZIKZ010000445.1:0-2917 GCA_964539845.1 uncultured Hyphomicrobiales bacterium | reverse complement strand
GCTTGCGGCCGGCGAGGGCTTCGCATTCTCTTCGAAGGACATCGCCGGTTTTCGTGCGCCTTATCTCGCGCACAGCCCGGGGCTCTATGCGACGCTCGCCGGGCGTGGCTTTCGCTATGACACCAGCGGCACCATGCAGGCGAATGCCTGGCCGGAGAAGCGAGACGGCATCTGGCGCTTCAATCTCGCAGGCATCAAGCTCGCGGGTTCACGGCGTTCGACACTGTCGATGGATTACAATTTCCTGGTCGCGCAATCGGGTGCTGCGCCGATCGCGAGTCGCCGCGAACAATTCCGCCAGCAGATGCTGGACAGTTATCTGAATTATTTTCGCGCAAACTACATGGGCAACCGCGCGCCGATCCATATCGGGCATCACTTCACCGACTATCAGAACGGCGCTTATCGTGAGGCCTTGAAGACTTTCGCGCGCAGCATCTGCGGGCTGCCGGAAGTGCGCTGCGTTACCTACAAGACGCTGGCCGACTTCATGGACAAGGTTCAGCCGGACATGCTCGCGGCCTATCGCAAGGGCGATTTCCCACGCGCCAGCGAGCCGGTATTCGCGGGCGTGGCGGCGGAAACGTCTGGGGCGGCGCGGTAGCGGTTTGGATTCCGGGTTCGCTCGCGCCCCGAATAACTCAGGAAACCCGCCCCGCTTCCCAGCCGAGCATGGCGCGCTTGCGCGTCAGCCCCCAATGATAGCCGGTGAGCTCGCCGCTCTTGCCGATCACACGGTGACACGGGACCACAAACGACACCGGGTTCTTGCCGACTGCGGCGCCGACTGCGCGCGCCGCCTTGGGAGACTCGAGCTTCCTTGCGATATCGGAATAGGTGGTGAAGCGTCCCATC
Organism: uncultured Hyphomicrobiales bacterium; assembly: GCA_964539845.1. GTDB lineage: Bacteria > Pseudomonadota > Alphaproteobacteria > Rhizobiales > Xanthobacteraceae > Pseudorhodoplanes. The sequence continues at coordinate 2,062 of CAZIKZ010000445.1, read as the reverse complement.
GGAATCCTGAGCAGGGTCTCCCACACCCGCACCTCGAAATCGGTGCCAATCAGCACGACGCGCAAGGGCTGATCATGCCGCCAGAGCTTCGGGTCGAAGATGCGCGCAGCCATCGGGGCGGTTGCAGCCGGGTCTTCCACATAAGTGGCCTTCGGCCAGCGGCGCTTCATGTCGTCCAGCGCCGGGCGCTCTTCTGACGGGTCGAAGAGTGCCAGGCCGGCCAGCCCACGTGGCGCGAGCATCACCAATGCTCCGCCGAAGGGCGACGTGTGGAATCCGTAGCGCAAGGTCAGGCCTTCTCCGCCGGCCTTCCATTCGCCCGGCGACATGGCCTCATGGGTGACGAACAGATCGTGCAACCGGCCGGGCCCGGACAGCCCGACCTCATAGCTTGCATCCAGCACGCTTGCGGAATCGCGGAGAAGCTCGCGCGCGCGATCGAGCGTCAGTGCCTGCAGGAAGTCTTTTGGCGTCAGTCCGGCCCAGCGTCGGAACAGATGATGCAGTTCGGTCGGTGTGACCTGCGCTGCTTCGGCAATGGTCGCGATGTCCGGCTGTTGCTGCCAGTTGCCGCGAATGTGGGCGATAGCGCGCCGCACGACATCGTAATCTTCGGCGGCTGCGTTGAGCGTTGCGTCGGGAACACGGTCGGGGGACAGCATGGCGGTTCTCGTCATGAATGTGTCCCTCCGAGATAGTCCAGGCGCCTCGCCGGACCCACCCGTTTCCTGATCAGGTGAAAACCGCGCGGTCTGGGCCGCGACGTGCCGCAGCAAGCGCCGCCTGCAACGCGTTGCCGAAACTTTCCTTCTCCTCCGGCGCGAGGAACCCCGCGACCGTCCGGCGCTCTCCGCGCGAAACCAGATGCAGGCTCTGCACCCCGAATTCCTCGTGCACATCGCGGTCGAGCTGGACCCAGAGCGGATTGCAGCGCCATTCGACCGTCGCGCCGCGCGCGCTGACCTTGCGGAACATCAGTTCGGTCGGCGTCACCACGATCTGCTCATAGGCACGGCCGTCGCGGTAATTGATCTTGAACGCCCAGTAGATCAGCAGGACATCGAGCCCGAAAAATCCGGTGATCGGCCAGGCCCCGGCAACGGCGAAGACCAGACCTGCAACGAAGCTGACGCCGGCGACTGCGAGCATCAAAATGCCGAAGCCGCGCTTCCCCAGCGAGCGGTTCGGCGTCATTAGCGCCGAAAACAGGGGAGTATCGGGATTCGGGTCGTTGTTCGGGATCATTCCCGCCAATATACGGAAGAAATGGCAAAAAAGACGACACGCCCCGCCGCCAAAGCGAAAAAACCCAAGACCACGTCGAAAGGCGCTTCCAAAGCCGTGCTGAAGGCCGCGAAAGCGGGCAAGGCGGCGAAGCGCAAGTCCGTCGGAGCGCAGGCGGAAGCCGATATCGAGGCCGCGCATGGCGACATCCGGCCGTGGACGCGGGCCGAGGTGACGGAAGCCTTCCGGCGCTTTCAGGCGGTGGATCCGGCGCCGAAGGGCGAGTTGCTGCACGTCAATCCGTTCACGCTCCTTGTCGCTGTGGTGCTGTCGGCGCAGGCGACGGACGCCGGCGTCAACAAGGCAACCCGCGCTCTATTTGCGGCCGCCGACACGCCGGAAAAAATGGTGGAACTCGGTGAGCCGCAGGTGCGCGACTTCGTCAAGACGATCGGGCTTTACCGCAACAAGGCGAAGAACGTGATCGCGTTGTCGGAAAAGCTCATCGCCGAACATGGCGGCGAAGTACCAGGCGATCGCGACGTGCTGGAAACATTGCCGGGCGTGGGGCGCAAGACGGCAAATGTCGTGCTCAACATGGCGTTCGGGCAGCCGACCATGGCGGTGGACACGCATGTGTTCCGGGTCTCGAACCGCACCGGTCTTGCGCCGGGCAAAAACGTGCTTGAGGTCGAACTGAAGCTGCTGGAAGTGATCCCGGCGGAATTCATGATGCATGCGCATCACTGGCTGATCCTGCACGGGCGCTATGTCTGCCTCGCGCGCAAGCCATTATGCGAAAAGTGCATCATTGCGGATCTGTGCCGCTGGCCGGGAA
>CAZIKZ010000444.1:0-2921 GCA_964539845.1 uncultured Hyphomicrobiales bacterium | reverse complement strand
CGCGCGCACATCGAGCAGCGTGGCCTCCGGGTTTTCGGTCAGCAGCAGGACGATAACGCTCGCGAGGATTTGCCGGGCGCTTTCGTCGAAGTGGGAGTCGTGTCCTCCGCTCGGAACGACCAGCGCATCAGCCAGCAGCCCCACATCTTCCTTGGCCGTCAGCGCATTCAGATCGAGGGAGGACAGCGGATTGAGGCAGGCGCTTTGAACCCCCTCCACGATCCCGAACGGATCGACGATATGGACCGCCTGCCCCATGCCCGTTTTCACCCGTCCGCCGCCATTCCCGCGCGCGGCTGCGGTCACGGCCGCATTGGTTCCCTTCGGATCAATGACGACCGCCGATCCGGGCCGCTATTGGGACATGGTGCAGCGCCACAAGGTCACCGTCTTCTACGGCGCGCCCACGGCGCTGCGCACGCTGGCCGCCAAGAGTGCCGACTTCGTGCGCCGCTACGATCGTTCGTCGCTACGCGTGCTCGGTTCGGTGGGCGAGCCCATCAACCCGGACGCCTGGCGCTGGTACTACGACGTGGTCGGGGAGGGGCGCTGCACGGTAATCGATACCTGGTGGCAGACCGAGACCGGGGGCATTCTGATCACGCCGCTGCCGGGCGCGATCGCGCAGAAGCCCGGTTCGGCGACCCTGCCATTCTTCGGCATCAAGCCGGAGATCGTGGACGCCGAGGGCAAGGTGATCGCCGGCGCGACCGCCGGCAATCTCTGCATCGCGGATTCGTGGCCCGGTCAGATGCGCACGGTCTACGGCGACCACAAGCGCTTCGTGGAAACCTATTTCAGCACCTATCCCGGCAAGTATTTCACCGGCGACGGCTGCCGGCGCGACGAGGACGGCTATTACTGGATCACCGGCCGCGTCGATGACGTGATCAACGTATCCGGTCATCGGCTCGGTACCGCGGAGGTTGAATCCGCGCTGGTCGCACATCCCAAGGTGTCGGAGGCCGCCGTGGTCGGTTATCCGCATTCGATCAAGGGCCAGGGCATTTACGCGTATGTCACGCTGATGGCGGGCGAGACGCCGACCGACGACCTCAAGAAGGAACTGGTCGGCTGGGTCCGCAAGGAGATCGGCGCCATCGCATCGCCCGATCTGCTGCAATTTGCCCCGGGCCTGCCGAAAACCCGCTCCGGCAAGATCATGCGGCGCATCCTGCGCAAGATCGCCGAGGACGACTTCTCCAACCTCGGCGACACCACGACGCTCGCCGATCCGGCCGTGGTCGACGATCTCGTCACCAACCGGCAGAACCGTCCGGCCGCATAGGACAGGTTGCCGCAGCCTAACCGGCAACGGGACAACCTCCGTTGCCGGATTTCAACACTGTTTAGATTGTTGTCGGGACACACTTTTTCGCGCGCCGCGATTGCGCTACTTTCCCGCCCCAATCGGGCCGGATGCCGCCCAAATCAGGAATCGGGATTTGAAATCATGCGCCTGGCGCTCGCCTTTTCGCTCACACTGGCCGTAGCGGCCCCGGCTTTCGTCGTTGCCAGCCCCGCTGAGGCCCGGCAAACCGTGAACTTCGCTGACAATTACAGCCCCGGCACCGTAGTGATTAAGCACGGCCAGCGCCGGCTCTATTACGTCGTGGGTGGCGGCAAGGCGATCGCCTACAGCGTCGGCGTCGGCCGGGCCGGCAAGTCCTGGTTCGGCACCCGCTATATCGACGGCAAGCGGATCAGGCCGGCCTGGGCGCCGCCGCGCGAAGTGAAGCGCGACAACCCGCGCCTGCCGAACGTCATTCCCGGTGGCGTGCCGAGCAATCCGATGGGCGCTGCTGCGCTCACCCTGTCGGGCGGCGAATATGCGATTCACGGCACCAACGCGCCCGGCTCGATCGGCGGCTTCGTGTCGTATGGCTGCATTCGCATGCACAATGCCGACATCCTCGATCTGTTCGATCGTGTCGGCTACGGCACGCGCGTGGTCGTGACGCAGTAACGATTGGCGCATCGACTGTCTCGATGCGCCATGCGCGGGCTTGACCCGCGCATCCATCGAACAAACCAGGTTTTCGCGAAGTCGATGGATGGCCGGGTCAAGCCCGGCCATGACCGTAATCATCACGTCTCCACCTTATCCAGAATCTCCGTCATCTCCTCCGGCTTGTCGAGCATGATGTCGTGGCCGCAAGCGAACGCGTGCGCCTCCCAGCCTTCTGCTTTGGCGCGCTCGTAGAACGGCTTGAACGGACTTTCGCGCGGCAGCACCGTGCCGTGCAGATAGATGCGCTTCTTCACATCGCGATACGCGCCGCTGAGTTTGATCTTCTCGATCATGCAGCCGATCGGCTGCGGCGCCGCGAGCGCGTCCACGCGCGGCGCATCCTTCGCATTGACGCCGAAGAACGCCGCTGGCGGCGGCGGGATTGCAAGTCCGCCGAGCGCGCCAGGAACTGCGCCGGCGCGATCCATGAACATCTGGGTGTTGGCGGGAATGTTGAGATCGAACAGCGACTGGCCGTCGTCCGGAATGAAGGCGTCGACATAGACCAGCGCCGCGATCTTCTCCGGAATGCTGTCGGCGACCGCCGTGATCACCATGCCGCCATAGGAATGACCCGCGAGCACGACGCCGGACAGGTCCTCGTAACGAATCACATTGAGGATGTCGGTGACATGCGTGGTGAGGTTGATGTCGCCGGAGAGAAGGTGCGAACGCTCGCCCTGCCCGGTCAGCGTCGGCGTGAACACGGTGTGGCCGCGCTTGCGCAAGGCGTCCGCAACGCGCGCATATTTCCATCCGCCGCCCCAGGCGCCGTGAACGAGAACGTATGTGGTCATGGTGAGCTGCGTTCCTTCCCGATGTTGTGAGACTTCTTATCCCTCTCCACGATTTCCGTCTTCACCCTCCCCCTTGTGGGGAGGGTCGATCATCCGAGCGCAGCGAGGATGAT
>CAZIKZ010000443.1:0-2924 GCA_964539845.1 uncultured Hyphomicrobiales bacterium | reverse complement strand
AGCGGGATCAGTGCGAGATGCGGCACATTGCGGATCATCTGCAGGGTCGAGTCGAGATACACCTCCGATCGTCGCGACAACCCATTGGCGAGACCAAGCGCAAAGCCGATACCGCCGCCGATGGCGAAGCCGACGATTGCACGCCAGAAACTGACCCAGATATTCTTGATCAACTCACCGCTGAGCAAAAGCTTCCAGCCCGCCGCCAGCACTTCGGTCGGTGCCGGCAGCACGCGCACGGGGATGAAGCCAACCATTGACAACACTTGCCACACGGCAAGGATCGCGAGCGGCAGCACCCACTGGGCAAGCGAGTTGAACCGCCCGCCCTTCTCCACGGGTGCGCTCATGACTGCGCCGCCTGTCTGTCGAGCGGGCGATAATCGTTCGCAATGGTCTCGCCGAACGGTCCGGTATTGACCGGTACCCTCCCCTGGCTCCGATCCTGCGCGAGCGGCAGATGGGGAAACACAAGCTCGGCGAAACGATACGCCTCCTCCAGATGCGGGTAGCCCGACATGATGAAGGTGTCGATCCCGATCGACATATATTCTTTGATCCGTGCCGCAACAGTCTGCGGATCGCCGACAAGCGCGGTTCCTGCGCCGCCGCGTACAAGCCCAACGCCGGCCCACAGATTTGGGCTGACCTCGAGCTTATCGCGACGGCCGCCATGCAATTCCGACATGCGGCGCTGCCCTTCCGAATCCATGCGCGCGAAAATCTTTTGTGCCTGTGCGATGGTATCTTCGCCGACATTTGCAATCAGCTTGTCGGCCGCACGCCAAGCTTCTTCGTTGGTCTCTCGCACAATCACGTGCAGACGAATACCGAAGCTGAGCCTGCGCCCCTTCTTCGCGGCAACCGCCGACACGCGGCTGACCTTTTCGGCGACCTGCGCCGGAGGCTCACCCCAAGTCAGGTATTTCTCGACAAGGCCCGTCGCAACATCAATGCCTGCATCCGAGGACCCACCGAAATAAAGCGGCGGCCGTGGAGACTGCACTGGCTTGAACAGCAAGCGCCCATCTTCGATCGCGATATGCTTGCCTTTGTAGTCGAATGCCTCACCTTCGAGCAGCCGCGTATAGACATCAAGAAATTCGCGCGTAACCGCGTAGCGCTCATCGTGCGGGAGGAAAATGCCGTCGCCTTTATTCTCTACTGGGTCGCCACCAGTCACCACATTGATCAGCAGCCGCCCGCCGCTGATACGGTCGAGCGTCGCCGTCATGCGCGCCGCGACCGAGGGAGATTGCAGACCCGGTCGCACCGCGACAAGGTAACGTAACCGCTTCGTCAAGGGCGCCACCGCGGACGCGACCACCCACGAATCCTCGCAGGAACGGCCGGTCGGCAACAGCACGCCGAAATAACCGAGGTCGTCTGCGGCCTGCGCGATCTGCCGCAGATAGCTGAAGTCGACCTGCCTGCCTCCCGCAGAGGTGCCAAGATAGCGGCCATCACCGTGGGTCGGCAGAAACCAGAGGACGTTAGCGTGCGACGGTGCGGTCACGGTCATGATCCGGCCCGTACCGCATCGGATATGGTGATTTTTTTCGGCAGCAGTCCAAGTTCAAAGAAGGTGTCGGCGATGCTCTGCTGTTCCTTGATGACGGCACCGTCGATCGGCTTGATGCCGTACGACTGGCGCTTTAGCGCGACTTCGAGCACCGACACAGGGAGCCCGACCGACGGACTGAGTTGCTCGGCGACGGCCTTGATGTCGCGCTTGGCCCACGCATCGACCTCGCTCAGCTCGGCAAGCAACGCGTCGAGCGCCTTGGCATTCGTCTCGACGAAATCGCGCCGGCCAAAATAAAACTGATGATTGGCGACGATGCCTTTGCCGTCAGCGAGGGTGCGGGCACCGGTAGCGGCTTCCGCCGCGGCCTGGAACGGATCCCAGATAACCCACGCCTGCACCGACCCGCGCTCGAACGCCGCGCGTGCATCGGCCGGCGCGAGGAAGACCGGCTCAATGTCCGAGTATTTGATGCCTGCTCTCTCCAACGCCTTGACCAGCAGATAGTGGACATTGGACCCCTTGTTCAGCGCGACCTTCTTGCCCTTCAGGTCCGCGACCGACTGGATCGGGCTATTCTTCGGCACGAGGATCGCCTCGCCCTCGGGCGCCGGCGGCTCATGCGCGACATAGACGAGCGGAGCGCCCGCAGCCTGCGCGAAGATCGGCGGCGCTTCGCCGGTATTGCCGAAATCGATTGCACCGACATTCAGCGCTTCAAGGAGCTGCGGGCCAGCCGGAAACTCCTTCCACTCGACCTTGTAGCCGAGCGGCTTGAGCGTGCCTTCAAGTGTTCCCTTGCTCTTCAGCAGTACGAGCTTGCCATATTTCTGAAATCCGATCCTGACGATCTTTTCCTGCGCCTGCGCGACTCCCGGCTGAGCTCCCAGCAACGCAAAGCCAAGTGCTGCGACACCGAGCGCAGCATTCATCCGTCTTAGCGATATCATATGGGTCGTCCCTTCGGATTGGTGATCAGCTTGTGGGGAATTGCGGGCGGTCGCGATCAATATCAGCTCCGTCACGCGGCAACACATCGAACGCAGATTCCGCGCCAGGCCGCAGTCGCCAAAGCGACGGATCTGAATCATCTCCCGCCCTGTCCAGACACCGCCCGATTTCGGCGAGTGCAGCGCTGTATGTTGATGAGAACGCGCTAATGATTTTTTGAAGCATGACGAAACCCTGCGACTTCTTCCGTTCCAAACCCTGACTAGACGAATCAGGATTGTCGATAGAAGGGGATTTTCTTTTTCCTGATCGAGAGGAAACATCATCGTTCTACGCGAAGAATATTCTACGCCGAGCACATATATGATGATCAATGTTCTTCAGCGTCACCATTTCAACTCATGCAGAGAAACGTAATAGTCGAAACAGAATATGTAGATCGATTCCC
>CAZIKZ010000442.1:0-2929 GCA_964539845.1 uncultured Hyphomicrobiales bacterium | reverse complement strand
GCAGCCGGCGTCGTGCCCCAGTCCTCGTGCAGCTTGAGTGCACAGGCGCCGGCCTTGACCATCTCCTCCAGCGCAGCCGGCAGCGAGGCATTACCCTTGCCGGCAAAGCCGAGATTGACCGGGAACGCATCGGCGGCCTGGATCATGCGCGCGATGTGAAAAGGCCCCGGCGTGCAGGTGGTCGCGAAGGTGCCGTGCGCCGGCCCCGTCCCGCCGCCAAGCAGCGAGGTCATCCCACTCATCAGCGCATCATCGATCTGCTGCGGACAGATGAAATGGATATGCGTGTCGAAGCCACCGGCCGTGAGAATCTTGCCTTCGCCGGCAATCACCTCAGTGCCCGGACCGATGATGATCGTGACGTCGGGCTGCACGTCCGGATTGCCGGCCTTGCCGATCGCATGGACCTTGCCATCCTTCAGCCCGACATCGGCCTTCACGATCCCCCAGTGATCGAAGATCAACGCATTGGTGATCACGGTATCGACCGCGCCCTGCCGGTTGGTCAGCTGCGACTGGCCCATGCCGTCGCGGATCACCTTGCCGCCGCCGAACTTTACCTCCTCGCCGTAGGTGGTGAAGTCCTTCTCCACCTCGATGATGATATCTGTGTCGGCAAGCCGCACGCGGTCGCCGGTCGTGGGGCCGAACATGTTGGCGTAGACGTAGCGCGAGATTTTCGTCGACATGGCGGCTCCCGACAGACCCTAGTGGGTCGCATGCGGCTGTTGCTGTGGCACAAGTCCGAAACTTGCGAAGATCGGAGACAGACAGGTTCGGGCGATCCGGTAGCCCTCGTCGCGGCGGCGGCGCACGGTCTCGCGCGAGAAATCGCGCAGACCAAACTGACCGTCGGAATCATGCTGATCGCCCGGCGCACCACCTATTTCACCCACACCCTGCACGTCGATGTCGACGATGCGGATGGATTTGCAACGCCTTGCGCGATCGATCCGCTGCTGCAGTTCGACCCCGATCGAGCCTGCCGGAACGCGTTCGGCAAGCTGCTCGATGGTCTCGATAAAATCGTTGATGCGTTCGGCCGCCCTGCGGTCCTGCCGCATGTGATTGCCGAAGCTCAGCTCATGCATGCGATCCTCGACATCGGCGAGCGAACGCGGTTTGCGGGCGCGCAGCGGATAAAGGTTGAGCACCACGAGCACGCGTTCGACGCCATCCTCGCTGGAAAATGCGTCGATCGCGTCTCCGAGCGGCGCATTGTCGACAAGGCCGCCATCCCAGTAGAGTTGGTGTCCGATCTCGGTCCATGGAAATTGTGGCGGCAGACTGCCACTCGCGAGCACATGCTTCGCCGTGATCTGACAGGGATCGTCGACGCCAAGCCGGCGATTGCAAAAACGCTTCAATTCTCCGCTTTCGACATTGACCGCCGTAATCACCAGGGTGGTTTCGCTGCGGTTGATCGCGGCAAAGTCCACGTGCCGCTTCAGGGTTCGTAGCAGCGGCTGCGTATTGTAATAAGCCGTCCAGGTTCCAAACCCGATCATATCGATCCGCGGCAGGTAGAAGCCCGGCAGGCCAAACAGCGACAGGTCGCGCTGCGCCTGCCTGGGCCAGAAGTCCGGCACGTGCAACGTCAGATCGTCCCACAAGCCATCGAGCCGCCGCCGCGCATCCTTGCGATCACGCGCACCGACTACACAAGCTGCATTGATCGCCCCGATCGAAACGCCACTCACCGCCCGCAAGGTCGGGCAGCATCCGGCGACTTCCGCTTCGTCCATTAATTCGAGCAGCGCGCCGACACCGCCGCATTCATACGCGCCGAGCGCACCGCCACCCTGCAGCACGACACCAATCTCGATCCGCCTTCCGGACTGTCCGGGCATGTCATCGTCCCGCTACAGCTTGCCCATCACGTCACCGCGAAACCCGTAGACCACGCGCTTGCCGCCGAATGCGACGAGTTGCACATCGCGCGTCTGGCCGGGCTCGAACCGCACCGCTGTGCCGGCGGCGATATCCAGCCGCATGCCGCGCGATTTCTTACGGTCGAACGTCAGCGCCGGGTTGGTCTCAAAAAAATGATAATGCGAGCCGACCTGGATCGGCCGGTCGCCGGTATTTGCAACTGTCAGCGTCACGGTCTTCCGGCCGGCATTCAGCTCGATTTCGCCGTGCTTGACGAGAATTTCACCGGGGGTCATTTGAAGTACTCCAGCGACGGCAGCAGCAATCCCACGAACGCGATGGCCGCGCCGGACGCACGCAGCGGCGTGACAAGCCGCGCCCCCTGCGCAAATGTCGCGATCCCCATGCCGCCCAGGTGAAGAACAATGCTCGCGGCCGCGAAACCCACGGCGAACGGCAACGCAGATCCGACAATTTCGATGCCGTGCGCGTAGCCGTGAAACAGGCCGAACACGCCAACCATCCCAGCCCCGGCCGCAATCGGCATACGGATGCCGAGCATGATCACAAGGCCCAGACCGACGAGCGACGCCAGAATCATCGGCTCGTATAGCGGCAGGACGACGCCATGCACGGCCATCGCGAAGCCGCCCATCATCGCGCCGACAAACGCAGCCGGCCAAAGCCACATCGCATCGCCACCCCGGATGGCGGCCCAAAGTCCTACAGCGACCATCGCCAGAACGTGGTCGGCGCCGCCGAACGGATGATAGAAGCCCGACAGGAAGCCGTCCGACGATCCGTGCCCTGGATGCGCAATCGCGGGCAATGTCATCAGCGCGAGCCACGTGCAGGCCGGCAAAACAACTTTCTTCACGGCGTATCTCCGACTCTCGGCATCATCAGGGTTTGCGTTCGGCCCGAACGAACAGGGTCTCTTCCGGCGCCTTCATGATGGCGTCCCAGCGCGCGATGACCGGAAGCTTGTTCACGTCGCGGAACGTCGGACCCGCACTCATCGGAATGGAATATTCCACGGTTGCGCCCGTGGTCTTGT
>CAZIKZ010000441.1:0-2933 GCA_964539845.1 uncultured Hyphomicrobiales bacterium | reverse complement strand
ACAACGGAAACCGCGCGCACCATCACGATCGCTTCCGCAACAGCGCCACGGCTAGTTCAGCCGGCTTGGCCGATCGTCTTCTGCAGGCTGGCCCTGAGCGGTGTGAACCGGCGGAGTATCGGATTGCTGAGGATGTGCCGCAGGATGCGCCGCTTTTGCGGCCGCTGCCTCGGCATCCTTGCGCATATACTGACGATAGGACATCCAGCCGAACGGCAGCGACGCGATGTAGAGGAGCGAGCCTGCCGTGAGAACGTACCACGGGTAGCTGACGAGCAGCGCTACGAAGAGCACGACCACGAGGAAGACCGGCAGCACCATATTCGGGGCAACGCGGGTCCCGAGCTTCTTGCCCGACAGAACCGGCAACGTCGACACCAGAAGGAACGCCATTGCCAGCGTGTAAATGCAGGCCAGCGCGGTGAGCCGCGGCATACCCAGCAGATTCACATAGATCGGAAGCAGAACGATGATGGCGCCTGCCGGCGCAGGAACGCCGGTGAAGAAGTTTGCCGCCCAGACCGGACGATTGGGATCGTCCGCCATCACGTTGAAGCGCGCGAGCCGCAGGCTCATGCAGATCGCGAACACGAGCGCCGCAATCCAGCCGATCGCGCCAAGCTCGTTCAGTCCCCAGAAATAGAGGATCAGACCCGGCACCACGCCGAAATTCACAAAATCGGCAAGGCTGTCGAGTTCGGCGCCGAAGCGCGACTGCCCCTTCAGGAGCCGCGCGACCCGGCCGTCCACCCCGTCAAGCACGGCGGCGAACACGATGGCTCCGAGCGCCCATTCAATCCGCCCCTCCAGCGCAAGACGGATGGCTGTGAGCCCCGCGCAGAGCGACAGGAGCGTAATCATGTTCGGCAGGAGCACACGGATCGGAATAGCGCGAAAACGCCTGCGGCGCGGCTCCCGACCCTGCGGATCGACGGGTGTAAAGACCATGGACCAACCCTACCAAACTATCGCAAGCGGCGCCATCACGGCGCCGCCGGCGGCCTAACCGACCTTGAAATTGCGGGGCCCCTCCGACCCCTTCAGGTCGGCCAGTACGGTCTCTCCGGCGATCGCCGTCTGCCCTTCGGCCACGAGCGGGCGAGAACCCTCCGGCAGATAGACATCGAGCCGCGAACCGAAACGGATCATGCCGAAGCGATCGCCGACCCCGATCGGCTCGCCTTCCCGCACAAAGCACAGGATACGCCGGGCCACGAGCCCCGCGATCTGGACCACCCCCACCGGCCCGGCAGGCGTCGAGATGACCACGGCGTTGCGTTCGTTGTCCTCGCTCGCCTTGTCGAGATCGGCGTTCAGGAACGACCCTGCACGGTAGATGATGCGTTCGACCCGGCCTGCGACCGGCGCTCGATTCACGTGGCAGTCGAACACACTCATAAAAACCGAGATGCGAAGCAGCGGCCGGTCACCAAGTTCGAGTTCGCGCGGCGGCACCGCGTTCACCACGAGACTGACGCGGCCGTCGGCCGGCGACACGACGATGCCATCCCGCACCGGCGTGACACGCGGCGGATCGCGGAAGAAATAGGCGCACCACGCCGTAAGGATGGTTCCGATCCAGCCGAGCGGTGACCAGAACCAGAACAGGATCAGACTTGCGAGTGCAAAGCCGCCAATAAACGGCATGCCCTGTGGATGGATCGGCACGAGTTGCGAGCTGATCGATCGAATGATCGACATGATTTACTCCAGCGCGTCAATCGGCGCGCGCGTTCTGGTTTCATCGGCGGCGTCGGACAGTGGGTCCTCCACCAGGGGCGGATTGCGATTGAGCGCGACGTCGTCATCGCCCACGATCGCAAGCTTTTCGCGCGCAGCATCGGCCTCGCGCTGGCGATTCCACATACTGGCATAAAGCCCGTCATGCGCCAGCAACTCGTAATGCGTGCCGCGTTCGGCAATACGGCCGGCCTGCAGCACGATGATCTCATAGGAATTCACGATGGTGGAGAGCCGGTGCGCGATCACGAGCGTGGTACGATTTTGGGATACGTGGTCGAGCGCGTCCTGAATTTCCTTTTCGGTGTGACTGTCGAGCGCGGATGTCGCCTCATCGAGCAAAAGGATCGGCGGCGCCTTGAGAATCGTGCGCGCGATCGCCACGCGCTGCTTCTCGCCTCCGGACAGCTTCAGACCGCGTTCTCCGACCTCGGTTTCGTAGCCCTTCGGGCTCATACGGATAAAGCCATCGATCTGGGCGAGCCGCGCGGCTTCTTCGACCTCGGCGTCGGTCGCCTCCGAGCGGCCATAGCGGATATTGTAGCGCAGCGTGTCATTGAACAGCACGGTGTCCTGCGGGACCATACCGATGGCGGAACGCAGCGACAGTTGAGTCACGTCGCGGATATCCTGACCGTCGATCAGAATGCGGCCGCCGGTCGCGTCGTAGAAGCGAAACAGCAGCCGCGAAATGGTCGACTTGCCGGCACCGGACGGACCGACGATCGCGACCGTGCGGCCGGCGGGAACGTCGAAGCTGATCCCCTTCAGAATCGGCCGCTCCGGCTCATAGGCGAAGCTGACATTCTCGAAGCGGATCGCACCCTTGCCGACCTGCAGCGCGGGCGCGCCTGGCCTGTCCTTGATCTCCGCGTCGCGCGAGAGAATGTGGAACATGGTCTCGATGTCGGTGACCGCCTGCTTGATCTCGCGATACACCATGCCCATGAAATTCAGCGGCTGATAGAGCTGAATCATCATGGCATTGATCATGACGAAATCACCGACAGTATTGGTTCCGGCCTGGATGCCGCGCGCGCACATCACCATCACCGCGGCAAGTCCGGCACTGAAAATTGCGGCCTGCCCGGCATTCAGGACGGAGAGCGACGTGTAGGTCTGAACACTCGCCTTCTCGTAGCGCTCCATCGAGCGGTCGTAGCGCTTCGACTCGCGCGCCTCGGCCGTGAAAT
>CAZIKZ010000440.1:0-2936 GCA_964539845.1 uncultured Hyphomicrobiales bacterium | reverse complement strand
TACTTGTCGTGGTGGCGCACCCAGTCGATGAGGTCGCCGCTCTCGGTGCGTTCGTTACGGCCCTTCGGCGTCACGTCGAGAAGATGCTGGCTGCCCATGAACGGATCGAGGCCGCGCGCATAGGCTGAATAGGTCAGGTAGATCGAGTCGTCCTTGTCCCTGAAGAACACACTGAGGCCGGGCAGGTCTTCGCTCATGTAGCGCTGGTCGGTCGTAATGGTTCCGAAATTGTAGTCGATGTGGCCGGATGCGATTTCGTCTTTGGAGAATTGCACGCCGAAATCGCGGTTGAACGTGGTGCCATGTGAAGAGACCCACGGGATCGTCCAGCCCATCCGCTTCCTGAACGGTGCGATGTCGTGCCATGGCGCGCGCGAGACAAGCGCCATCGCGACATCATGATGCGGCAGGTGCAGGTTTGGTCCGCGCATCTGATCGGCGAAGAAGCTGCAGCCGGGGCAGCCGGCCTCTGCGCCGGGCGCCATCATGAAATGATAGACGATGAGCTGGCTGTTGCCGCCGAACAGGCTGGCGAACGTCTCGCGGCCATTGGCGCCTTCAAACGCATAATCCTTGTCGATCCGGACCCATGGCAGCGACCGGCGCGCCTCGCTCAGCGCATCGTGCTGGCGCATGAGGTCTTTCTCTTGTGCCATAAGCCCGCGGCGGGCTTGCGTCCATTCATCGCGCGAGACGATCCGGTGCGCGGTCATGCGGGGCTCCTGTCAGTTATGGGGTGATGCGTTCAGGGCGTAATCGGGTTTCAACACCATCAGTTGCGTTTCCTTTTCAGCTCGTCCTAGCGCAGTGCTGTGATGAAAAGCGCGGCGGCCGCGAGTGACGCCACAGTGCGAATGGTGTTCCACAGCGTCCAGCGCGACAGATAATGCCGCCAGAGTGCGACGCCGCCGACGCTCTCCGGCTCCGCCCTGGCCAGCGCGTTATTCAGCGGCACGTTGCAAAGCGCCGTCACCAGAAAGCAGCCGGCGACATAGAAGATGGTGCCGCCAGCGACCGATGCGGCGCGCGACAGCGGCCATGCGATGAATGTTGCGACCGTCAGGACGAGCGACAGGATTGCCGTCCCGGTAAACACGCCCAGAAAAGCCGGGTTCATGACGGCCGTGTTGATCGACTGCATGGCCGCGATTCCTTGAATGGATGGCAGTCCGCGCAGGGCCGTCATCACGAACGCAGAGAAGGCGAAGAAGGTGCCGGCCATCAGGCCGGCACCAAGTGCTGCAATCAGTGTTGCGAGATAGAGCGTGATTTCCACTGGCCTTATGCCGCCTTCCCGCACTTCATCGTGCGATTTTTCTTCTGCTGCCAAGAGAGCCGCCGATCCAGGTCAGCGGCAGCGCTGTCACCACAAGCGCGATCGGGAACCAGATCGGACCCATATCCATGGAGATGGCGGCAAATGCACCAAGCAGGCTGAGTGCGGTCCCGATGCATCCGAGGATCAGCACGTGCCGCATGGGCGCATATGGTGCGAGCGTTGCGGTAACATAACCGCCCGCGACCGTGTAGACGCAGCGATAGGCGAGCGCGAGCAGGTTATCGTCAGTATCCCGCATTGGCTGATCCCAGGGCGGATAGACATCCAGCATGTGTAGGATGTGATCCGTCCCAAGTGATGTGACCGCGACCAGCAGAAATCCCGCCAAGATCGCCCCGCCGCTACGCAGCAGACGGCGCGGCTGTGCAAAATCCTGTGTGACGCGGTCAGTCATGGCTGTGTCCTCGTCTTGCCGGCGCTATTTCTTGCGCCGGTAGTGGGCGGTCATGAACTTGTGCCACTGCCCGTCGGGGCCGTGCGCCTGCGACGCCAGAATCCAGTGATCGTCATTCTCGACCGTCACGATGTCCTGATATTTTTGCGTTGTGCCGTCGCCGGTCATGCTCGGGCCATCGGCATCGAGCGTGAGCACCTTGCCGGATGCATCGAGCGAGCCCTCGTAGAGCCACAGATGCGTCATCATCGATGCGGTGAACGTGCCGACGAACTTCTGCTTCGCGGGGTCGTAACCGAGCGTGATGATGCTCTGCATCTCGCCGCCGCCCGGCATCTCGCCCCGGCCTTCGCTGAGTGTCCAGAGTTCTCCGAGCGGGCGCGTGACGCAAGTCCCGGTTGACTTCATGGGCGGCTGGTCCGGGTCCATCATGCATTCGCCGTCGATGCTCCACTCGCCCACCATCCGCAGCAGCCAGCGATGCTCTTTGGTCGGCTCGGACATCATCGGGCAGTTGTCCTGATGGGTATCGGTCTTTTCCGCAACAGACATGATCGTCTCCTCCTTCTCTCTCTGCTTACGATAGGGTCAGCGTTCGGCCAGGGTCTTCAGGTCGTTCAGTCCGCGCTCCATGTCGTCTCCGAGCATCTTGTCGAAGTTCATGAACACGCACATGACTTTGGAGATGAGCGGCATCGGTCCGTGCAGCGCCCAGGTCATGTTGGTCGCGTTGCCTTGAGGCGTGAGCGTGTATTCCACCACGTTGTTCGCGGTCATCGGCCGGGTCATTGCGAGATCGAGCGTCACCTTGGACGGCGTGACATCCGCGACCTTGAGCGAGCCCGCACCCACGTCGCTGTTGCCGTCCCATTCGAGCGTTGCACCCGGACCGGATGCGGGCCCGCTGAAGGTCTTCTTCATCGCGGGATCCTTCTTCTCGTAGGGAGACCATTCCGCGCCGCGGCGCAGATCGGTAAGGATGCCGACGAGCTTCTCCGGCGGAGCGTTGATGGTCATCGCGCGCTGAACACGGAAGCTGTCGGGCTGGGTGGCCGCCGCGTAGGCGACGAGGCCAGCGACGCCGACGGCCAGAGCGGCGGCGACGATGAGAATGATCCTCAGCATGTTAGTCTTTCCCCGTTATTGGCCGGCCAGATGCTCATCGAGCTTGTCGAAGGTTCCGCTGAAGCCGCCGCGCATCGA
>CAZIKZ010000439.1:0-2943 GCA_964539845.1 uncultured Hyphomicrobiales bacterium | reverse complement strand
CAGTTCGTCCGTATCCATCGAATAGGAAATGTCGACCGCAAGCACGAGTTCGACATCGACGGTGGTGCTCTGCTGACCGCCTGCCCCGCGCGAGGCCGGTGCCGCATCGAGGCGCAGCACGGTGACCGCGACAACGCCCGCGGCCAGGCACAGCATTGCGATCAGGGCCGGTCGACGGAACATCCTCATCTCCCCGCTATGGGGAAATGGTGCCATGCCGGCAGGCGACGTGGAAGCGGCGGATCAGCCGTCAACAGCTTCCGTGGACACAATCTCGATACCGAAGCCGCCAAGACCCACATAGGTGAGCTTCTTGGACGTCACCAGCCGGATCGAGTTGATCCCGAGATCCTTCAGGATCTGGGCGCCCAGTCCGATTTCGCGCCATTGCCGGATACGGGCAGCCTCGGACTCCGTCGCATCCTTCGGAATCGCGGTCACCGGCACGCCGGCGGTGCCATCGCGGAGGTAGACGATCACGCCGCGCCCATCATCCTTGAAGCGCTGGAGCACTGCGTTGATGGTCTTGGCGCCGCCGAACACGTCGCCAATCACGTCAGCGCGGTGCAGGCGGGTGAGCACGTCCTTGCCCTCGCCGACACGGCCATAGACGAAAGCCATGTGGTGCGTGGCGTCGAACGGGGTGACATAAGCATAGCCCTGCAAAGGCCCGATCGGGGACGCGACGGGAAACTCGCCGACCCGCTCGACAAGCTTCTCGCGGGCCTGGCGATACGCGATCAGGTCGGCAATCGACAGGCGCTTCAGCGCATGCTTCTCCGCAAACTCCGACACCTGCCGGCCGCGCATCACGGTGCCGTCGTCGTTCATCAACTCGGACAGCACGCCCACTTCGGGAACGCCGGCAAGCTTGCACAGATCGATACAGGCCTCGGTATGACCCGACCGCATCAGCACGCCGCCGTCACGGGCGACCAGCGGAAACACATGTCCCGGC
This sequence comes from uncultured Hyphomicrobiales bacterium, assembly GCA_964539845.1. GTDB lineage: Bacteria > Pseudomonadota > Alphaproteobacteria > Rhizobiales > Xanthobacteraceae > Pseudorhodoplanes. The sequence goes on along the minus strand of CAZIKZ010000439.1, from coordinate 1,985 downwards.
CGCACGAAATCGGAAGCACCACTATTGCCGTTGGCGAGCGCGCGCACCGTGTTGGTGCGCTCCTCGGCCGAAATGCCGGTCGTCAGGCCATGCTTCACATCGACCGAAACCGTGAACGCGGTCGCGAGTGGCGCGTCGTTGCGTGACACCATGGGATCGAGATGCAGACGCTTGGCGTCATCCGCCGAAAGCGGCGCGCAGACGATGCCGGATGTGTGACGGATGATGAAGCCCATCTTCTCCGGCGTGCAGAGCGAGGCCGCGACGAACAGGTCGCCCTCGTTCTCGCGATCGTCGTCGTCGGTCACGACGATGATCTCGCCGCGGGCGAATGCCGCGATGGCCTCGTCAATACGCAAGTGAGTGTCGAGCATAGCGATCCTGTTTAGCGGGCCGGAACTGGGGATGGCCAGGACGGCCCCTCGCCCACCTGCCCGCGATGACGCAAATAATGATCCGCGAGCACACATGCCATCATCGCCTCGCCCACCGGCACCGCGCGGATGCCGACGCAAGGATCATGGCGGCCCTTGGTCACGATGTCGGTATCGCGGCCGTAGCGGTCCACGGTCTGGCGCGGCTGGAGGATCGACGAGGTCGGCTTGACTGCGAAGCGGGCAATGACCGGCTGCCCGGTCGAAATCCCACCCAGAATGCCGCCGGCATGGTTGGACAGAAAGACCGGCTTGCCGTCATTCCCCATGCGCATTTCGTCGGCATTGGCTTCGCCCGACAGATCCGCCGCGGCAAAGCCGTCACCGATTTCAACGCCCTTCACCGCATTGATGCTCATGAACGCCGCGGCGAGTTCGGCATCGAGCTTGCCGTAGATCGGCGCTCCGAGGCCCGGTGGCACCCCATCGGCCACGATCTCGATCACTGCGCCCGCGGAGGAACCGGCCTTGCGCACACCGTCGAGATAACTCTCCCATAATTGCGCAGTCTTGGCGTCCGGACAGAAGAACGGATTACGCGATACCTCGTTCCAGTCCCAGCGCGTGCGGTCGATCGCATGCGGACCGATCCGCACCAGCGCGCCGCGCACGGTAACACCCGGCACCACCTTGCGCGCGACCGCGCCCGCCGCGACCCGCGATGCGGTCTCGCGCGCCGACGCTCGCCCGCCACCACGATAATCATGGAAGCCATACTTCGCGTCATAGGTGTAGCCGGCGTGGCCGGGACGGTATTTGTCCTTGATGTCCGAATAATCCTTGGAGCGCTGATCGACATTCTCGATCAGAAGCGCGATCGGCGCGCCGGTGGTCGTCTCCATGCCGGTCGCTTCATCCATGAACACGCCCGACAGGATGCGGACGGTGTCCGGCTCCTGCCGCTGGGTGGTGAAGCGCGATTGTCCCGGCCGCCTGCGGTCCAGATCGGTCTGAATCTCGGCCGTGCTCAGCGGAATACGCGGAGGACAGCCGTCCACGACGCAGCCGATAGCCGGTCCGTGGCTCTCGCCGAACGTGGTGACGCGAAAAATATGGCCGAAGGTGTTGAAGGACATGATGGTTTTTTCGATGCCGCGGCTTGGTAGCCCGCGTGGTTCGAAGGGTCAAATAAGGGCCGATCCCATCGCCGGGCGGCGTCCGTTCCTGCCGCACCGCACCAGAATTCCGGCCTCGGCATTAATGCGTATTCAGAGCCGTGAACGCGCATTAATGGCAAACTGAATGCCCATTAAGTTACTGATTTTTCAATACTTTTTCGATTTTTTCATTTGCGCACCGAAATGAAATCTGTGATGAATTGCCGCGGTACAGGACGGGCGCATCGCGTTTTAGCACCTGATCCGCTCGCACCGAGAACGACCAACAAGGACATACACACATGCGCAAATTGATCGCCGTTATCGCTGCGATCGGCTTCATTGGGTCCACGACCCTGTCGCCGGTGATCGCGGCTCAGGCGACGCCGGGCGTTGCGAAGAGCGACGAGTTCTCGGCCGCCGCGAAGAAGAAGACCAAGAAAGCGAAGAAGGC
>CAZIKZ010000438.1:0-2959 GCA_964539845.1 uncultured Hyphomicrobiales bacterium | reverse complement strand
ATATCCTGCAGCCGGAGATTTTCGACATTCTGGAAAACCAGCAGACCGGCGCGGGTGGCGAAATCCAACTCACCGACGCGATGATCGCGCTGTCGAAGTCCCAGCCGTTCTATGCGGTGAAGTTCGAGGGCCGCTCCTACGATTGCGGCTCGAAGCTCGGCTTCCTCACCGCCAATGTCGCCTATGCCTTGCAGCGCAAGGACATCGCAGGCGAATTGCGCGAGGAATTGAAGCAGTTGCTCGGCTGACGCAGCTGCCCTTGGGGGCAGCTTACCGCTGTAACCGCAGCCCAACTGTGACAATGTTTGTCGTGTAGTCCTGCCCCGGGTAGGTCGACTTCAGCCATTCGCGGCGCGCCTCCGCCTTGAAATGCAGTTCGCGCGTCAGCTTGTAGATCAGGCTGCTCGCGATGAGGTAGCGGTCATCTGTGCGGTCCGACCCCTCGTAATTGTCGGTGCCATAACCGAACGTCAGCGTACCGACGAGCCAGCGCCGGAACGCGTGGTCGATCTGCACGCCGAAGTCGCGGCGGAGCGAGCCTGCGACTCCCGGCAGGATCGATTCATCCACGGTGGTCACGGCGCTGAACTTCAACGTGGACAGCGGCGTCGCAAAATAAGTGAGTGTCGCATCGATCAACGGCGCGCGGATCGTCGGGAAAGTCGCATCGGCATATCTGCGTTCCAGGAAGCCGATCGACGCCTCGCCCACCAGTTGACGTGACAACTCGAATTCCGATCCGACCTTGATCGTCGAGCCATCGGAGTTACGCGCGACACCGGCGGGATCGTTTTCCTGGTCATGGCGCCGCTGATCCATGCCGTATTCCACGAACGGCTTGATGCCCGGCATCGTTTCATAGGCCGCCCGCACCCGCGCACCATATTGATTGTAATTGCGGTCGGCAAAGCTGACGGCCGTGCCGTCATTGGTCTCGGCGTCGCCGTAGGCGGTGCGATCAATACTGCCCTTCAGCGATAATTCGAGCCGATTGAACGAATGCGAAATTCCGGCGGTGGCACCGGGCGTGATGTAGAGCGGCGGCGTGGCGATATCGCTCGGCAAGTTCGGATCGCCGGGATTGTCGGCGTGCAGACCGAAGCGGCCTTCGAGTTCGGCCTTGGTCTGCTTTGTTATGTCGATGCGCGCCTTGCCCTTCAGATCAAGGTCCGGCTTGTTGAGATTGTCGAGGCCGTTGTCGTTGTACCAGATGTAGCTGCCTCTCAGGTCGGCTGACAGTTCATGCCGCGACCAGTCCGACTTCACGCTGAGTTCGGGCGCGACCTTCTGGAAGGTCGAACCTTTGGGGATAAGGCGCTGGCCCGGATTGCTGTTGTAGCCGCCCGACAACTCGACCGCAGGCTTGTACAGAAACGAGCCGGCATAGAATCCGACCGGACCGAACGGATCCTGTTCGTCCACGCGTTTGCGGATCGGACGCGCGGCGACGGTACCGGTTGCATCGAGCGTGACCGGCGCGGAATTGGTCGCACGGCGGCGTTGCGCCGCACGGCTCTCCTGTCGCTGAAACACCGTCGCAACGGTGCGGTCGGGAGCAGTCGCTGCGATCGGAGGAAGATTCTCGGCCTCCGCGTGCGCACGCTTCTGGGCCGTCTCCTTCGCCTTTTGCTTCACCCGCGCATGGGTTGCATCGAAGCCAGTGGTGCCGGCGCCGCTCGCCGGCGTCGCGACCGCCCCCGGCCATGCCGGCTGACCCGGCCGCCGGAACTGCTGCGAACGGCCAGAGTCGAAATGCGGATCGAACAGGGTTGGCGTGGACGGATCGCGCGGCTCGCCCTGCTGCGCGACGGCCGGCACGGTCGCGCACAGTCCGGCAAGGCCGACCAGCACAATCGGGACCAGGCTGCGCGCCACGCATCAACTCCTGCCGCGCCCGCATCGGCGGCATCCATTCGGGGACGCGCAAATGAAGGCAGCCAGCCTCGCGGCCGGCGGAAATCGTTAACGGAGTTAAAAGGGATATGGTTAACGGGGGGTTAGGACACCCAGCCCTTGAGTTCGCGCAACACCACGTCGCGGATCGCCTGCATCCCTTGCGGACTGTCATTCAGGCAGGGAATTGCAGCGAAATTCACCCCGCCAGCGTGCTTGAAGATTTCGGCGTTCTCGACCGCGATCTCTTCCAGCGTTTCGAGGCAGTCCGCGGAGAAACCGGGCGTGACGATCGCGAGGTTTTTGACCCCGCTCTGCGCCAGCGCTTCGACGGTCTTGTCGGTATAGGGCTTGATCCATTCCGCCGGACCGAAGCGCGACTGGAACGTCATGCGCAATTGCTGCTCGCTGTATCCCAGCGCGTCGCGCAGAAGCCGCGAGGTCTTGGCGCAGTGGCAGTAATAGGGATCGCCTTTGTCGAAATAATCCTGCGGGATGCCGTGGAAGGAGGCGAGGATCACGTCCGGCTTGAACGGCAGCTTCGCCAGTTCCTCGCGCATCGAAGACGCCAGCGCCTCGATATACACGGGCTCGTCATGATAGGGCGGCGCGACGCGGAGCGTAGGCTGCCAGCGCATCGTCATGAGATGCTTGAACACCGCATCGCATGCGGTCGCGGTGGTCGCCGCTGCGTATTGCGGATAAAGCGGCACGAACAGGATGCGGTCGCAGCCCTTCGCCATTAGCGCGTCGATCGCGGAACCCACCGACGGATTGCCGTAGCGCATGCCCCAGCCGACCTCGATCCGCTGATCGACCGAGGTCAGCGATGCGGCGAGTTTCTCGGACTGTGAACGCGTGATGGTCTTCAGCGGCGATTCGTTTCGCTCTCGATTCCAGATCGAGTCGTAATCGCGGCCCTTGGCGGCCGGCCGCCGCGTCAGGATGATCAGATTGAACACCAGTTTCCAGGCAAGCGAATTGTCTTCGATGACCCGCTTGTCGGACAGAAACTCCTTCAGATAGCGCCGCATCGAGGAATAGTCGGTGGCGTCCGGCGTACCAA
>CAZIKZ010000437.1:0-2976 GCA_964539845.1 uncultured Hyphomicrobiales bacterium | reverse complement strand
GCAGCACTGGCTGAACGGGAGGCACCGCCACGATCTGCGGCAAGGACGCCGGCGCGGGCGCGGCGCCATCCGGCCGGAACACCACATCGCCGATGATCTGGTCGTAGAAGGCCGGCACCTGCGCATGATCCACACTGCGCGCGAGATCGCGGACCCGTGTCTGCACTGCCTTGGCGAGCACGATATGCGTCAGGCCGGGCCGCGCCATTTCCTCGAGCAGCACGCGCGTGAACACCGAATTCGGACTTCGGTCCGATTCCGGCTGCCCCGGCATATTGAGACTGTCGAGGGCCTGCTGGTTGAGGCCGGCCGACATCAGCACGAAGACGCCTTCGGGCGCTTCGGCACGCCCCAGTCCGCGTGCGGCACCGACCGCGCGGGTGGTTCCCGCTCTTGCATAGGGATTGTCGCGGCAAGCATCGAACACAAAGAAGGCCGAGCGCGCTCCGCGTGCGGTGATGCGTTCGATCAGGATTGCGGTGTTGAAGCCGGCATCGCGCAGGATGCCAGGCGATGCGCGTCCGGGGTCGGGCACATCCGCCGGCAGCAAGACATTCTGGCCCGCGATCTCGACACCATGGCCCGCAAAAAACAGGAATGCGGTGTCGCCCTTTTCGAGCGACTCCTCGAATCCCGCGATGACCGCGCTCATGGCGTTGCGGTCCGGGTTTTCCGCAAAGCGCGTTTTGAAACCGAGCGCCTGCAACGCATCGCGCATGGCGCGGGCATCGGCCACCGCGCGGCCGAGCTTCGGAACATTCCGGTATTCATCGACGCCGATGACGAGGGCGTGCCGGGTCTGCGCCTGAGCCGGTGTGCCATACCAGAGCACATATGCGAGCAAAGCGACGGCGGAGATCGCAAGACGGCGCGTCATGTCTGTCTTCCCAGTCGTAGGCCGGCGATTATGCCGTGGTGCTTTGTCGGTCCACATCACGTTGTCGTTCAACTTGCCATGCGGATGTGGGCAAAATAGTGGGCCCGCCCCATGCGGGGCAAGGACGTCGCACCCGGTTCCCCGCAATTGACGCAAATCCGGTGCATCAATAGCCTTCGGGGATTCATGCAGGCCCGCGACAATGCCGGGCAACGGGAGGAAAGCATGATCCGATCGGCTCTCGCATTTCTGATGTTTGCGGCGTTCGCGCTGACAACGCCCGCGCATGCGCAATTGACCGACGCGCAGAAGATGGAACGCAACAAGAAGAACGTGGTCGAATTCTACAACGCGGTCCTCAACGAGAAAAATTACGACAAGGCTGCGACCTATGTCGGCGCGACCTATATCCAGCACAATCCGGTCGGCGCCGACGGGCTTGAAGGCATCAAGGGCTTTATCAATTTCCTGCGCGACAAATTCCCGAACAACAAGAGCGAGATCAAGCGCGTGTTCGCGGAGGGCAATTACGTGATCGTGCATGTCCACGCGGTGCGCGAGCCCGGTCAGCGCGGCAACGCGATCTTCGATCTGTTCCGGCTCGACGACAACGGCAAGGTGCTGGAGCATTGGGACGCCGTGCAACCGATCCCGGATCCGGAAAAGGCGCTGAACAAGAACGGAATGTTCTGACGCTGACACGCTGAAGCGGCTTGACGATTCATACACTGTGCTCGGCGAATCTCTCTGGACAGGCGCGTTCGGTTCATTCGACTGTGCGCGCCTGTCCTCAGCCCCGATTCGCAGGAAAACGTCATGAAGAAGCACATCCTCGGCGCTATCGCGCTGTCTCTACTTGTCACCCCGGCTGTCGCCCAGGAAAAGCTGTCGCTCGTCGGAACATGGTCCGGCCAGCGTGAGCGGATGGCCAAGGTCGAGGGCCATCGCGCCGGGCTTGCGACCCTTGTCATCACCGAGCAAACCGGCCGCACCTTCAAGGGCCACCTCCACCGCTCCAACAAGGAGGGCGACGTGAAGGAGGAATTGTGGGGCGCGTTCACGCCGGGCGGCCGCCTGATGGTGGGCTCCGACGAGGAAGGCCATTACTGGTTCACGCTCGTCAACAACAACACGCTGGACTATTGCTATTCCGAAGCTGGCGCATCGGCACGCACCACCTGCGCGCGTCTGACGCGGCAGAAGAAGAAATAACGCTAGGCTTCCCCCTCCAGCCAGAACGTCTCCATCAGACCCGCGCCCTTGATCTCAACGGCGCCGCGCGCAACGAGTTTGAACTGGCCGGCCAGACGGTCCGCCACCGCCTTCGAGACATGCACGCGATCCGGCAGCCCGTGCGATTCCATCCGGCTCGCGATATTCACGGTCGTGCCCCAGATATCGTAGGCGAATTTGCGTTCGCCGATCACGCCGGCAATCGCGGGACCGGTATGAATGCCGACACGAAGCTGGATCGGCGCATTCATCTCGCTCCGGATCTTCGCAAAGGTGTCGAGCATGGTCAGCGATAGCCGTGCCGCTATCTCGGCATGGTTATCGCACGGCTCCGGAATCCCGACCGCCACCATATAGCCGTCGCCGATGGTCTTGATCTTTTCGGCGCCATACTGATCGACCAGCCGGTCGAATGCCGAGAAGATGCGATTCAGCACACCGACCACCTCAGTCGGAGTCATATTGCCGGTGAAGGGCGTGAAATTGACGATATCCGCAAAAACGATCGTGGCTTCCGGGATATGGTCCGCCACCATGCTTGCGCCGTCATTGATGCGATCGACCACCGCGCGCGGCAGGATCGACAGCAGCAGGTTTTCGTTGCGCTCCTTGGCGAGGCGGATCTCCTCCATCATCGCCCGCTCGCGGTCGCGCAGCAGCTTGTTCTCAAGCGAGGAGCGGATACGCGCACGCAACAACGCCGGCGCAAATGGCTTGGGCAGATAATCCACCGCACCCGCCTCGATGCAGCGTACGATGGAGTCCATCTCGTCGAGAGCCGAAATCATGATGACCGGAATTTCGACGGTCTTGGGATCGTGCTTCAGCTTGCTCAGGACTTCGTAGCCGCTCATTTCCGGCATCAG
>CAZIKZ010000436.1:0-2982 GCA_964539845.1 uncultured Hyphomicrobiales bacterium | reverse complement strand
GCGCCCTTGCCCCTTTCGGCGACATACATTTCGTCCGAGATCGGATTGTAGACGAGCGCGGCCACCATCGTGCCTTCGCGCTCCAGGCCGATCGAGATGGAGAAATGTGGGATGCCGTGCAGAAAGTTGGTGGTGCCGTCGAGCGGGTCGACATACCAGGTGTGGCTCTTGTCAGGCCCGTCGATCCGTCCGCCTTCCTCGCCGACGAAGCAATAGCCCGGCCGCGCCGCCATCAGTTCTTCGCGCAACGTCTGCTCGGCCTTGCGGTCGGCGGCGGTGACGAAGTTCGCGGGCCCTTTGATCGAAACCTGCAGCTTCTCGACTTCGCCGAAATCGCGATTGAGCTGCCGCGCTGCCTTGCGCGCGGCTTTCATCATCACGTTGAGAAGGGCGGAGTGTTGCATTGAATTCCGGTTTCCTCCCCTCCGAAGGGAAGGATCAATCCGCCCTGCGAACGTAGGTGACTTCGTTGGTGTCGACGATGATCTTCTCGCCGGCGGTGATGAATGGCGGCACCATCACGCGCAGACCGTTTTCGAGCTTGGCCGGCTTGTAGGACGACGATGCGGTCTGCCCCTTCACGACGGGATCGGCTTCGACAATTGAGAGCGTGACATAGTCCGGCAACTTGATGCTGATCGGACGCTCATCGTGCATTTCGAGCGTCACCGTCATGCCGTCCTGCAGGAAGGCCGCGCGTTCACCGACAAAGTCTTCGTGCAGTTCGGTCTGCTCGTAGGTGTCGTTATCCATGAACACGAGGCTTTCGCCCTGCCGGTACAGAAACTGGAAATCCTTCTGTTCGAGGCGCGCGCGCTCGACCCGCTCGTCGGAGCCGAAGCGGTTGTTGAGCTTGCGTCCGTCGATCAGATTCTTCAGTTCGACCTGGTTATAGGCGGGGCCCTTGCCGGGCTTCACCGCCATGGTCTTGACCGCGACCCATAGCGTGTCTTGGTATTCGATCACATAGCCAGGACGAATTTCGTTGCCATTGATCTTGGCCATGAGGCGATCCGGTGCGTTTTTCGGGAATAGTTGAGCGCCATGTGCCCGTCGCCTTGGCTGCCGTCAAGTACGCGAGTTGGCGATGATGAACAGCCAGGGGTCGGCTTCCTTCTGCGCCGCGGCCCGGATCTCTTCAGTCTGTTTGGCCATGTAGTCGTCGAGCCAGGTGTCGGTGGCGCCGGCGGCCTTGGAAACGATGTGCCATTTCACCGCTTCCTTCGGGTCTTCCGGCAGGCCGCGGCCGGTCGCGAGGATGCGGGCGAGCCTGTTCTGGGCAATCGGGGCGCCGCGGCGGGCCGCCTTGCGCAGCAATTGGGCTGCATTGGTCTCGTCCTTGGCGATGCCGGTGCCGTTATGCAGCGCGATGGCGTATTCCACCTGCGCGTCGAGATGGTCGGCGAGCGCCGCCAGCGCGAGCAGGCGCGTGGCTTCCTTGTCGTCCTGCGGGACGCCCCGGCCTTCCTTGTGCATCGTGGCCAGTGCGTATTGGGCCTCGCGGTTGCCGGCCTGGGCGGCCTGGCGGAACAACTCGGCGGCGCGCCCGAAATCGCGGGGGAATTGCATCCCTTCCAGGTAGAACAGACCGAGATTGTAAGCAGCTGTCGGCTGGCCGAGCTTGGCGGCACTTGCAAACAGGGTCGCAGCCGCGTTGCGGTCTTGTGCGCCCCCGCGTCCGGCCATTCGCATCATCGCCAGCGAGAACATGGCCTCGCGGTCACCGCGTTCGGCGGCCTTGCTGTACCACTCGACCGCCTTGGCGTCGTCCTGCGGGACGCCGAGGCCGCCACCATACAGGACGCCCATCAGGGTCATGGCCTTGGGATCGCCGTTGGCGTCGACGCGCTTCTGAGCCTCCGCGAGCGCGGACAGGTAATAACCGCGCTGAAACTGGGCGAAGGCGACGTCGCCGGGATCGGCAGGTGCGGCTTGTGGCGCTGGCTCCGCAGGCTTCTGCGCCGGTGTCGCCTTTTTGGCAGCCGCATGAGCCTGCACGGATGCAAGCGACAACGCCACAGCAATGGTCACGGCGCGCGCACGTCTCATGTGGCCGCCTCCGTGAGCGTGAGGCGGCTCCGAGCATCGGCGACGGCGGCTGCGACGCCGCGTGGATCCGCGAATACCGCGTCACCGACTGCGACAAAGTCGGCACCTGCTTCAATGAGCGGTCCGATTTCCTCAAGCGTGGTCGCATAGACGACACTGGGGATCTCGAACACCTCAGCCCACCAGGCCACGCGTTCGGTCAGGGCCTCGAGCGAGGGCCGCGTATTGTCGCCGAACATCACGTAGTCGGCGCCGGTTTCGGCGGCGACCATGGCGTCATGGCGCGTTTCCAGGCCGCCGATCCCGGCGATGCGATCGGGCTTCAGTGAAGCGACCGCATCCGCGAACGCGACAAGGCCGCTCAGATGCGCGCCGTCGGCGCCGCTGCGGGCGACGATATTCGGATGTCCGTCCAGGATCAGCGCCGCCTCAGCTTTCTGCACGGTTGGCGCGATCGCCTTGACGCGATTGATCAGCGCGCGTTCGTCGTCCTCCGGAAGCCGCATCAGCACAGCGGCAATGTCTGCGGAATCGAAAGCCGCCAGCAGGTCGAATTTGAGCGTCTGGATATCGGCTGCAGCCGGCGTCACGAGATAGAGACGCGGTTTCGGGCGGTTTTGCTGTGTGGGCCGGGCGGAGTTCATCATATGCCGATGCAGCTTCAATCCGGCAGAAAGGCGGCGTTATTCACTCTCTCCACTTTCACGGGCGAGAGTGAAGAACAATTGGCGCTTATGCCGCCTTCTTCTCCAGATCCTGTTTCCACTGACCGAGCGAGGCGAGGCCGTTCATGATCGCGCGGTGCGTGAAGGCGCGCTGCGCGGCCGCGACATTCTCAGATTTGCCACCCCAGGCTTTCTGCGGTGCAGCCTGCAGCGCGCGGCCATAGGAGAAGGTGAGATTCCAGGGCAGCCCGCCGATCTTGTTCATGGC
>CAZIKZ010000435.1:0-2990 GCA_964539845.1 uncultured Hyphomicrobiales bacterium | reverse complement strand
AGGCTGACATCGCGATATAGACGAGCTTCGATCCGTCGCCGTTGCCGAACCATGCGGTGAGCAGCGGGATCCAGGCGAACAGTGCGATCTGACGCAACGTGTTGAAGGACGGTGCAATCGCCCGGTCCGCTACGCGCCACAGGCCCATCGCAACTCCAAGCGCGATCCCGAGGCCGGCGCCGATCACGAATCCAGTGACAAGCCGCACCACGCTGGCGCCGAGCGCCGGCCACAATTCGCGTCCGGCGCTGTTAGAAAACGGTAGCGCCAGAATGCGCTCGATTGGCACCAGAAGGTGACTGGACGACAAGCCACTACGCTCCAGTGCAAACCAGCCCAAAACGAACGCCACAGGGATGACGGCGCCGCGCGCAGCCGGCGCCCAGATGTCTGATCGGCCACGGACCGAGCTGCCGCGTGAAACCGCAACGTCTGTCATGATACGCGCCCCGCGGCCTTCGGATCCCAGCGGCGCAGGCGACGCTCAACCCGTGTCAGTACAACGTCCATGAGCAGGCCGATGAGACCCACGACAATCATGCCCGCAATCACGATGTCGATCTGGAACAGGGTGCGGCCCCACACCATGGTGTAACCAATGCCCTCGGTCGCGGCGAGCATCTCCACCACGATCAACGCGATCCAGGCGGAGCTGATCGCGAGCCGTAACCCGCCGAAGATCGTCGGCAATGCCGCCGGTGCGATGAGTTTTGTAAGCATGGTCCAACGCCGCAGCCGCAACACACGGCCAACCTCGAGATAGTGCGCCGGAATACCGCGAATTCCCTCAGCGGTCGCAAGCACAGTCGGAACGAAGCACGCTTTCGCGATGATGAAATATTTCACGATCTCGTCGAGGCCGAACATCAGGATCAAGATCGGAACCCAGCCGAGCGAGGGAATCTGTGCGAGCGCGGTGATCGTCGGATTGAGATATTCGCCGACCCTCCGCGAACAAGCGATCAATCCGCCGAGCACGAGACCGCACGACGTCCCGATCAGAAGACCTGTGGCAATCCGGAACAGACTGACGCGCAGCCCCTCCCCAATTTCACCGCCCTGAACCAGCTCAATGAGCGTCGAAAACACAAGCGCCGGCGCCGGCAGAATTTGCGGCGGCAGCCAGCCGCGAGAGGCAGACAATTGCCACAAGCCCAGCGCCGCGAGTGGCAGCAGCCAAGGGACTAGCGCGTTGAGCGCGGACACCACCGGAAGACTTGAGCCGCTCCAAGTCTTCACGGCGGCAACCGGCTGACGGACTGCGATGGACTTCGCGTTCATCGATCAGGCCTCTTGTCCGTCCACCATGGCGCTCAATTGCTCAGCCGCGCCGGGTAGCCGTCAACGTTGCGGGGCGACCAGTGGTTTTCCAGCTTCAAGGATTTCAGAGCCGCGTTTAGATAACGCGGCTCGACCCATTTCTGAAAATCGACGTCGTTGCGGATCAGCTTCTGTTCCCTGTCGAAAGCAATGACATCGCGGTACTGCGCGGCGTAGAACTCGTCGATCAGCGGGCTGAACGCCTGCTTGAGGGGCACATTGTTGTATTCGAAGCGCAGCACTTCGATCGGCACCCCGGTGCGCCCCCAGATCGCAAAAGCCTCTTCGCGGCTTTTCTCGTCAGACAACCAATGCGCCGCACGCGCGACCCCGCGCACCACGCGTTCCGTCACGTCCGGATATTTCTGCTGGAACGGGTCCACCACCAGGAATGCCCCGAATCCGGTGGCCTTCGGCCCGTGCTCCGCGCTGTTGTAGATCACGCGAACGATTCCCTTGTCGCGCAGCGGCAGGAAGAAGCTCGGTCCGTGTATCGCATCGACGCTGCCCGCGGTGATGGCCGCGAGCTGATCCGCGTTTTTTAGGTCGACGATGGTGACGTCCTTTTCGCTCAGGCCGGCCTGTTTAAGCGCCGTGATAAGGCTCCAGTGAATAATCGTCGCTTTCTGCACCGCAATTCTTTTGCCCTTCAGTTCCTGGATCGACTTAATCGGGAGGTCCGAGCGCACACCTGTGAAAATAGTGGTTGCGCCATAGGCGGTGAGGATGCGGGTCGGCAGGCCGTTCGCCTTGCCGATAGTGTTCGGCACCGAACCATAGGACGCGAAGTCAAGTTGTTGGTTCGCCAGCGCCTCGTTTATCGCGGGGCCCGTGTTTACGAAATAGTTGAACTCGAGCTTGACCGGCGTTGCTTTCAACTCGTCCGCGATGAACCCCTTGGCATCGGCGATCGCGACCAGGCCGCGCCCGAACGGCTTGCCAAAGCCGAATCCGACGTCGCCGATGCGAATTTTGTCCGGATAATTTTGCGCGGCTGCAGGCACAATGCCGGCGGCGATGACAGCCGCAACGGCGATGCCAAGATGTCTACGTGTAATCATTGGTCTATACTCCTGTTTTGTTGTGACGACCTCGATCAAGGCGCCACACGTCCGTCCTCGAACATGCGGTAGCTGAGATCGTTCTCAGTTCCCCCCGGCAAGCCACGCTTCCATCCCATCGCGCGCTGGAAACTGCCGAGCAGGCCTGCTTCCGCGAGCTGTTGTTCGTCCACGATTTCGTGTTGATCAGCGAGCGGCGACACATAAAGCGCGTCGGCCGGGCAATAGAGCTCGCAGAGGAAGCAGGTCTGGCAGTCGTCCGGACGCGCAATGACGGGCGGCCCGTCTGCAACCTTATCAAAGACATTTTCCGGGCAGGCCACGACGCAGACCTGACAGGCGATACATCGTTCGCGGCTCACGAGTTCGATCATGACGCAATCGCCTGGCGCGAAACATTCGGCCGCGCCCACACCCGATCGAGGCCGCCCGACAGGATACGGTGCTGCTGGGCCGGATCGAGATCGGGCTTGTCGAGGCGACGATGTAATCCGCGGCTTTCCGGCCGTGCCATCGCACTCGCAACGATCCAGCGCGCGTTGGCAATCATTGAGGCCGCTTCGCGCGCGCGTACGATCTCCGAGGGCTCACTGCTCGAAGACACAAGTC
>CAZIKZ010000434.1:0-3009 GCA_964539845.1 uncultured Hyphomicrobiales bacterium | reverse complement strand
AAGATCGACAGGGCATAGCCGGACAACAGATCGAGCGAGGCGGTTCCGGCCGGCCACGGCCAGCGCGGAAAGATCTGCGGCCCGGCATTGGATATCACGATGCCCATGATCAGACACGGCACGAACAGCGGCAGCTTGATCGCGGTGGCGGTTGTGATCCAGTCATGCGCGACATAGCCGAGAATGACGGCGACATTCACCACCAGCATGGCGCGCATCACCCCCATCTTGTCGATGGGCGCGGCGTCTGCCTGCGCGGCGACCTCGCCTGGCGCGACATCGGCCGGTCCCGGGCGTGCACCGCGCTTCTCGATCAGATATTTCGAGATCGGCCCACCGAGCACGCTCGCGACAATCAACCCGAGTGTCGCAACTGCGATGCCGGTCTCCATCGCGGCCGGGAAGCCATGCCGCTCGGCAATAATCGGCGCCCAGGCGATCGTGGTGCCATGGCCCCCGACCAGTGCGACCGAACCCATCATGACGCCGGCGGCCGGCGGCAGATCGAACAGGAATGCTCCGGCGCGCCCGACGCCGTTCTGCACGAACACGTAGATGATCGTGATCAGGCACAGGATCAACAGCACGCGCCCTCCCGCCGCCAGCGCCGAGAGCCGTGCGTTCACGCCGACGGTTGCAAAAAACAGCACCAGCAGCCGGTCGCGTGTCGACAGATCGAAGCCGACCTCGAAATTGAACACCAGATAGATCAGCCAGATCGCAATCGCCGCGAGAAACCCACCGGTGACCGGTTCGGGAATATTGAAATTGCGCAGCAAGGCGACGCGCTGCGTGATCATGACGCCGACGAGATACACGACGATCCCGATCGTGAGTGCCAGGAAATCCGGTGCGATGAAACGCGTTGCGCCTTCGGTCATGATGAGATTCCGTTAAAGGGCAACGACCTGAACCGACACATTCATATGACTGAACGCGTTGCCGGGACCATCCCATGAGCCGGAGACGGGCGATGCCTTCTCCTGCTCGCGCGCGACCGCCGCCGCGATGTGCTCGCTTCCGGCCATCTTGTTATTGGTCGGATCGAAGCCGTGCCAGCCGGCGCCTGGAATATAGACCTCCGTCCATGCGTGTGTGGCGCCGTGCTGGCCATCCGCCATCTGGATATAGCCACTCACGAAGCGTGCGCCGAAGCCCCAGTGGCGTGCGGCCTCCATCATCAGCACTGCGAAATCGCGGCACGAGCCCGAGCCTCGCGACAGCGTATCGCATGGCGTTTGCACGCCGACCTCATCGCGATGGCTGTACTGCAGCGACCTGAAGATGTGAGAATTCAGGTGGTTCAACAGATCGAATGTCTCGATCGTCTGGCCCGGCCGATACAGCGCCAGCAGCCAGTCGCGCAGCTGTTCCCCATCATACGGGTAACTCGGCAGGCGATACGGCACCAGCTCGGTCTGTTCCTCGGGAGCATACTGAAACGGGAAAAGCCGCGCTCCCGGATCGATCAGGCATTCGATCGGATTGTCCCGCAGATAATCGATATCGGCTTCGCCCAGGATGCTGAGCGTGCGCGCAGGCTCCGCGAAGGTGAGAATGCCGATGGAATTATCGTAGATATCGCGCAGCCAGCGAACCGTCGCTGTCGGCTCAACCTCAAGGCGCCCGTGGATGATCCGGATGTCATGCCCCTCCCGCGGCCGCATCATGATGCGATGCGGGCCGAACGAGACCGGCTCATGGTAGTGGTACTCGGTCTTGTGGATGATCCGGAGACGTTTCACGGGGTCCTGCAAGGCAAACGGAACTGCCGTACCAGACCATCGTGCTCGCGCCCGGTCAACAATAGAGCAATCTTGCGTTGTGCTCTTTCGACGCACGACCAGCCACGATCAGCATTGCATCGCAAGCCGTTGACAACGGGGACGTTCGTCATAGGCTCTGCCCGTTCAAAGGAGAGCGGTCCATGCCTCTACGTTGCAGACGCGATCTCACACTCGCAGCCCTGATGGTGTCCGCAGCCGTGTCTGCTCCTGCCTTCGCATCAGGCAACCTGCACAGTTTCTCGCGCGCGGGCGACGCCAAGATCGACTTTCGCGCGACGGCGCTTCGCTCGACACATGACTGCAAGTCATTCCTGTCCGACACTGCGGCAGGCATCCGCGTTACGTCCGCCGAATTGATCGCCGCCAAAGACGGCGTGCCGGAGCATTGCCGCATCAACGGCGTGATCCCGCAGGAGGTCGGCTTCCAGTTCAACTTCCCGGTCGCGTGGAATGGCCGCCTCTACATGTACGGCAATGGCGGCTATGCGGGAGAAGACGCGGAGGCGCCGCGGGAACAGGATTCGCGCAACATCGCGCTGCGCAACGGGTTCGCGACCGCGCGGACCGATACCGGGCACCTCGCATCGAAAGAGCCGCTCGGGACATTTGCGGTCAATCACGCCAAGGTTGTCGATCACGGCTATCGCGCCGTCCACGAGACCGTCACGCTCGCGAAGCGGCTGGCCGGCACCTTCTACGGCAGCGCTCCGAAATTCTCCTATTGGGACGGCTGCTCGACCGGCGGCCGCCAGGGCGTCATGGCCGCGCAGCGCTATCCGAAAGACTTCGACGGCATCGTCGCGACCGCGCCGACGTTGAAGTGGACGGATATCATGATCAAGGGATTGTGGAATCAGGGCGCGCTTGCGCGCGGCGGTTTCACGCCCGCCAAGATGAAAACGGTGTTCGGTGCCTTCACTGCCAAATGCGATGCGGGCGACGGCGCAAGGGACGGGCTCGTGGAAGATCCCCGGCAGTGCAAGTTCACGCCGGCGACCGACGTCAAGCGTTGCGAAGCCGGCAAGGACGCCGACGATTGCCTGAGCGAGACGCAGGCGCAGGCCCTGCAGGATATCTATGACGGCCCGAAGGATGGCAGCGGAAAGCCGATCTTCGTCGGTCAGGTGCCCGGCGCCGAAGAGCCGTCGATACTGGCACCATTCGTGATGATGCCGGATGGTTCGGCGAACGCGCTGACGCGATACGCCGATTCATGGATGAA
>CAZIKZ010000433.1:0-3020 GCA_964539845.1 uncultured Hyphomicrobiales bacterium | reverse complement strand
GGAGAATGTCGCCTACAATGTCGGCAAGTTCCCGTTCACGGCGAATGGCCGCGCCAAGGCCAATCAGCAGACCGACGGCTTCGTGAAGATCCTCGCCGACGCCAAGACCGACCGGGTGCTCGGCGTGCACATCGTCGGTCCCGATGCTGGCACCATCATCGCGGAAGCGGTGCTCGCAATGGAGTTCGGCGCGTCATCCGAGGATATCGCCCGCACCTGCCACGCCCATCCCACCCTCAACGAGGCGGTGAAGGAAGCGGCGCTCGCGGTCGACAAACGCCCGATCCACATGTGATTGTCATTCCGGATTCGCGGGCTACGCCTGCGCCCCGGAATGACGATCGGCATTTTCACGTAGCGCCTTGTTCTCCACTTCCAGCGCCTCGATCCTTCGCTGAAGCGTCTCGACCGCGTGCGCCACGTCCCGCGCATCGAATTTTTGCGCGATATGCTGCGGGCAATTCCAGTCGAACGCGTCGAGATGCAGCACGAAGGCGCGCTCCGCCTTGCCGCGATAGCCCGGCGTGGCGATGGCTTCGGCAAGGGTCGGGTCGTCCGCAAGACTCCTGACCTCGACATGCGCGAAGATCTTCAGCCGCCGCCGGTTCGCGTAATCCATCAGGATCAGTGACGCGCGTGCATCGGCGGCGAGATTGCCGAGACTGATATACTGACGATTGCCGGCAAAATCCGCGAAGGCGAGCGTCTTGTCGTCGATCACGCGCAGAAACCCGCGCGGACCGCCGCGATGCTGGACGTAAGGCCAGCCCGTTTCCGAGATCGTGGCGATGTAGAAACCGTCGCGATCGCCGATAAAGGCCACTTCATTTTCGGTGAAGCGGTCGAAGTCGCGGTGACCCTTGAAGTCTGTCCAAAGATGCGCGCTGCCATTCGCCTCCTGCGCTGCCTTCACGCTCGGTGTAACGGCAATGTCCAGAAATCCGTAGGCCATGGCTTGCTCCTCAAGCTGGAGCGAAAATAGCACCTCTTGGATTGAGTAATAATCGGCATATAATAAGAATAATCCTCTCGAAAAATGAGAGAGCTTCATGGACCGCCTGGAGGCGATGGCAATCTTTGTTGCCGCAGTTGAAGCCGGGAGCTTCACGGCGGCGAGCCGCAGGCTTTCGGTGCCGCTGCCGACTGTCAGCCGCAAGATCGCCGAACTGGAAGCGCATCTGAGCGCGCGTCTGTTGATCCGCACGACACGGAAGTTGACGCTGACCGACGCTGGCGAGGCTTATCTCGCGGCCGCGCGGAAGATTCTGGACGAGGTCGGTGAGGCCGAGCGCGCCGCATCGGGCGAATATCTCGTGCCGCGTGGCGATCTCGCCATTGCAGCTCCGATTGTCTTCGGCCGTCTGCACGTTCTCCCCGTCGTGACCGCGTTCCTCGCCGCCTTCCCGGACATCAATGTCCAACTCGTGCTGTCAGACCGTAACGCCGATCTGATCGGCGACCAGATCGATATGGCGGTGCGGATCGGTCCGCTTGCCGATTCGAGTATGGTTGTCTCGCGCGTTGGGTCCGTGCGGTATGTCGTCTGCGCGAGCCCTGAGTTTCTTGCTGCGCGCGGGGTGCCGAAAATGCCGGAGGATCTCGCGGCCTATCCGTGCGTGACGTTTGGCACCGCGACAACCACATCATGGAGTTTCGCGCCGAAAGGCCGGACCGTCCGAGCGCTTCCGGTGCGGGCGCGGCTGGTCGTCAACACGGCCGAGGCCGCGATCGATGCTGCGAGCGCCGGTGTCGGCATAACGCGGGTGCTGTCCTATCAGGTTGCGCCCGCGATTGCCGAACGGCGGTTGCGAATATTGCTCGCAGCCCATGAGCCGGAGCCGTTGCCGGTTCACCTCGTGTATCCGGAGCAAGCGCATCCGCCGCTCAAGCTGCGGCGCTTTCTGGAATTCGCCGCGCCGCGGCTGAAAAAGACGCTTGCCGCGATCGAGCGGCGGGTGGGTTAGGGTTCTTCCTTCGAGCCGCGCGCCTCTTTTACCCTCCCCCTTGTGGGGAGGGTCGCTCGCTGAAGCGAAGCGCAAGCGAGCGGGGTGGGGGTAGCGGCGTTTGGCAAAAGCGATTACCCCCACCCCCGTCCGGCTTCGCTCCGCTCGCTGGACGAACCTCCCCACAAGGGGAGGGTGAAGGAGAGAGTATGGACAAAATCGCCCTTGTCACCGGAGCAGCCGGCGGGCTTGGCCAGGCCTTTGCGCAGCGGCTCGCACGCGACGGTGCGCATGTCGTGCTGGTCGACATCAAGCCGTGCGATGAAACCGTAGCCATGGTGGAGGCGGCGGGCCGCGAGGCGATGGCTGTCACTTGCGACATCACCTCGGAAGACTCTGTCAGCTATCTTGCGACCGAAGTGGAGAGGCAGTTCGGCCGCTGCGATATCCTCGTCAACAACGCGGGCATCTATCCGATTCAGCCGTTCGAGCAGGTGACCTTCGCGGATTGGCGGCGGGTGATGGCGCTCAATCTCGACGCAGTGTTTCTTGTGACCAGAGCTTTTGTTGCGGGAATGAAGCGGCGCAAGTGGGGCCGCGTCATCAATGTCTCGTCCTCGACCCTGAACATGGTTGCGTCCGGCTACACCCACTACATCGCCAGCAAGGGCGGCGTGGTCGGGTTCACCCGCGCACTGGCCACTGAAATGGGCAATCATGGCGTGACGGTGAATGCGATCTCACCAAGTCTCACGCGCACGCCGGGCACCGAGGGGCGAGAGCCGCGAGCGGGGCGTGCGAGCATGGACGAGGAATTCGAGCAGATCGCGAAGCTTCAGCCGATCCGTCGGGTGCAGATGCCGGACGATCTTGCCGGCGTCGTCTCATTTCTGGCGAGTGATGATTCCGCCTTCATGACCGGGCAAACACTTTACGTCGACGGCGGGATGGTGCGGGTCTAGCAGGATCTATCTCCGTCACCCTGAGGTGGCGCCGAAGGCGCCCTCGAAGGGCGACGGCCCGAACGGTGGCCACTCATCCTTCGAGGGCCGCGTCGCGGCCACCTCAGGATGATGG
>CAZIKZ010000432.1:0-3040 GCA_964539845.1 uncultured Hyphomicrobiales bacterium | reverse complement strand
ATAACGCACGCCCGGAAGATCCTTCACGCGGCCGCCGCGGATCATCACCACGGAGTGTTCCTGGAGATTGTGGCCCTCGCCCGGGATGTAGCCGATGACCTCGAACTGATTGGTCAGACGCACCTTGGCGACCTTACGAAGCGCCGAGTTCGGCTTCTTCGGCGTGGTCGTGTAGACGCGCGTGCAAACGCCGCGCTTCTGCGGGGCGGCCTGCAGGGCCGGCGCCGTGTTGCGGTAGGTCGGTTTCACCCGGCCCTTGCGGATCAACTGGTTGATCGTCGGCATACGATTAAGCCTTCATCCTCAACATTCGGGGCAAGCCCCTCGCCGGACGCGCGTTCAAACGCGCAAAAGAAAACCGCGCCATCCGCCCCGACTTGCGGGCTGGCGCTTATAGACGCAGAGGATCTCGCGACGGTTGCCCGCTGCAAGATCATGACTTCAACCTGACTTTTCTTGCCGTCAGCGGCAGCGTTTGAGAATCATTCGTCGAGGCTTTGGGTCGCCGTCCGCGAGGGCCAAAAAGGCTTGAAATTCAAGGCCTTAATGGTTCGCTTTCAGGATGCCGTGCCGACGAGGCGATGCTCACCGCCTGCCGAAAGTGCGCCGTGTTTATCGGCCACCCCCTTGCGAGTCAAGGCGAAACGGCCGCATTCCGGGCCGTTTCTCGGGGTCCACGCCGAGCCGTAACGGCAATTATATCGACATTTTCGACCTATGGCGGTTCCAGCTCACGGATCTGACCGGATCTGGTCGATTGAGCGGCGTATGGGGAAGCGATTCCGAAGGACTCTGTCGATCTGGCGGGTGATCCCGGAAAAGCGCCCGATCCGGGCAGTCCCTCAGCGCACTTTGGCGCATTGCGATCAAGATGCCCGGGTCAGCCCTACCGCGCGAGATTCGTTGTCACATCATGGGTGGCACCAACGCTGCCAACCCAACACCAACAAAAAGGCCGCCCCCGAAGGAGCGGCCTTTCGCATATCGCAATGACGAAGCGGATTACTCCGCTGCTGGCAACGCGGCAGGAGCCGGAGCTTCGGCCTGCTGCTTGGCCGCAGCTTCCTTCGCCCTCTCGTCCAGAATGAGCGTGTCGCGCTTGGTCGCAATCTCGCGCAGCGAACTCATCATGGCGCCGGTGCCCGCCGGGATCAGGCGGCCGACGATGACGTTTTCCTTGAGGCCGTCGAGCGTGTCGGACTTGCCGTTGACGGCAGCTTCCGTGAGCACGCGCGTGGTCTCCTGGAACGACGCCGCCGAGATGAACGAACGGGTCTGCAGCGAAGCCTTGGTAATACCGAGCAATACCGGAGTTCCGGTCGCCGGCTTCTTGCCCTGCTCCACTGTCTTCTCGTTGATCTGATCCATCTCGACGCGATCGAGCTGCTCGCCCTGGATCAGGTCGGTGTCGCCCGAGTCGTCGATCTCGACCTTCTGCAGCATCTGACGGACAATCACCTCGATGTGCTTGTCGTTGATGCCCACACCCTGCAACCGGTAGACCTCCTGGATTTCGTTGACCAGGTAAGCGGCGAGTTCCTCGACGCCCTTGATCGCCAGAATGTCGTGCGGCGCCGGATTGCCTTCGACGATGGAGTCGCCCTTCTCGATCAGATCGCCATCCTGCAGATGGATGTGCTTGCCCTTCGGGATCAGGTACTCGACGGGCTCGATATCCTTCTCCGCCGGCTCGATCGAGATGCGGCGCTTGTTCTTGTAGTCGCGCCCGAAGCGGATAGTGCCGGAGATCTCGGCGATGACCGCCGCTTCCTTCGGACGCCGCGCTTCGAACAGTTCCGCAACCCGCGGCAGACCGCCGGTGATGTCGCGGGTCTTTGCGCTTTCGGTCGGGATACGTGCGATGACATCGCCCGCATAGACCTGCGCGCCCTGATCGACTGACAGAATGGCGTCGATGGCGAGCGGGTAACGTGCGTCACCGCCACGCGCCAGCTTCAACACCTTGCCGTCCTTGTCCTTGATCGCGATCGCCGGACGCAGATCCGCCGCCCGCTGCGACGCACGCCAGTCGGTCACCACGCGCTTGGTGATGCCGGTGGATTCGTCCTGGGTCTCCGCAACCGACTGGCCTTCGACCAGATCCTCGAGTCCGGCGAAACCATCGACCTCGGTGATGATCGGACGGGTGTAAGGATCCCATTCCGCCATACGCTGGCCGCGCTTGACCTTCTCGCCTTCGTTGACACGCAGTCGCGCGCCGAACGGCAGACGATGGGTCGCCCGCTCGCTGCCGTCGGGATCGACGATCGCGAGCGTGACGTTGCGGCTCATCACAATGAGAGCGCCCTCCGAATTCTTGATCACGGGATTGATCTGATTGTCTTTCGACCTCAGACGGACCGCGCCATCGAAATTCGACTCGATGAAGGACTGTTCGTTGATCTGCGCCGCGCCGCCGATGTGGAAGGTACGCATCGTGAGCTGCGTTCCCGGTTCACCGATCGACTGGGCCGCGATCACACCGACCGCCTCGCCCATGTTGACCGGCGTGCCGCGGGCAAGATCGCGCCCGTAGCAGGCGCCGCAGACGCCGTTCTTCGACTCGCAGGTCAGCACCGAACGGATGCGCACTTCCTGCACATTGGCCTTGGCGATCTGATCGACCTCGGCTTCACCGAGCAGCGTACCGTTGGTCACGATCACGTCGCCGGTCGCCGGATCCTTTACATCCTCAGCCGTGGTGCGGCCGAGAATTCGGATGCCGAGCGACGCCACCACGGTGCCGGCGTCGATAATCGCACGCACCTTGATGCCGGCTTCTGTACCGCAATCATACGACGTGATGATGCAGTCCTGAGCCACGTCGACGAGACGCCGGGTCAGGTAGCCGGAGTTCGCGGTCTTCAGCGCGGTGTCGGCCAGACCCTTACGGGCGCCGTGGGTGGAGTTGAAGTACTCCATCACGGTCAGGCCTTCCTTGAAGTTCGAGATGATCGGCGTCTCGATGATGGAGCCGTCCGGACGGGCCATCAGGCCGCGCATGCCGGCGAGCTGCTTCATCTGGGCCTGCGAGCCGCGG
>CAZIKZ010000431.1:0-3078 GCA_964539845.1 uncultured Hyphomicrobiales bacterium | reverse complement strand
GCCGAACGCCAATACCATCGCGGTTTGTAAAAGACGCAGCTGCATGTCCCCCAAACTTCCGAAAACGTCCCGACGCGGATGCGATATCTGCCTGCAAATGGGCACAGAATTTTGGCGCTCGCAAGCCAGCCGCGAGGTCGTATGCGCCGTTGAGATGTGACACGGCGTCTCGACAACTTTTAGTTTGACAGATACTTAATACCCTTATAGGTTGTATGACGCAACCTCTGGGTTCCATGAGCAGCAGCGTCGATCTCATCCTCAATGCGCTTGGGCAGGCTGTAGCCGGCGACGAAGCGATTCGGATCGGCATTCTCGACGGCGTCCCGGATCTGAAGTGCGACGATTTCGCGGGCATTGGGATTAGCGTCGAGGCTTCGATGCTGCCCGTCATGCCCGCGGAACCGGATGCTCATGGCACGGAAGTCTGTAGCCTGATCCTGGGCAAGACTTTCGGGATCGCCGCGGGATGCAGCGGTCTTGTCCTTCCAATTTTCTTTGCTGATCCGCGCCGGAACACCCCGAGCCGCGCATCGCAAATGGATATCGCGCGCGCCCTGTATGTCGCGGCGGATCGCGGCGTCTCGATCGTCAATGTGAGTGCAGGCCAGAAAGCATCCACGCCCGAAGCCGTGCGTCACCTCGAGGATGCGCTCGCGCTGTGCCAGCAGAAGCGAGTTCTGGTCGTCGCGGCTGCCGGGAACGATGGCTGCGCTTGCCTTCATGTTCCTGCCGCTGTGCCGATGGTGCTTGCGGTCGGTGCAATGGACGATGCGGGGCGCCCGATTGAGCAGAGCAACTGGGGACGAAGTTACGCCGAGAACGG
The DNA here is from genome assembly GCA_964539845.1 of uncultured Hyphomicrobiales bacterium. Classification (GTDB taxonomy): domain Bacteria; phylum Pseudomonadota; class Alphaproteobacteria; order Rhizobiales; family Xanthobacteraceae; genus Pseudorhodoplanes. Next base: position 2,252 of record CAZIKZ010000431.1, on the reverse strand, counting down.
TCTGCTTGCTCCGGGCGCGGACCTGGATGTGGTTGGGCCGAACGGAGTCCGAACAAGAAGGACCGGCACCAGCTACGCCACTGCGATTGTCAGCGGGGTTGCCGCGCGCCTTCTCTCCCTGGCGAGGCACGAAGGTTACAGCCTTGATCCCTTGGATATTCGCGATCTGCTGATTGAAACCGCAGATCCCTGCGATCCCGAGCGCGACGCAGATTGTGCGCGAATTCTGGCGGGCAGACTGAACGTTCCTGCCGCGCTGGAGCGGCTTTATTCCCGCGGCAAGACGAAAGCGACTTCGTCATCATCGGCCGTCGCGGGGCAAACACCATTGATGAGGGGAGTGATTGATATGGATGCAATGGTTGCCGCACCTGTTGTGGCGAGTGGCAATTTGAATATCGCTGGTGTTGAGCAGAATGCCTGCTCCTGCGAAGACAAGGAGTCAGAGGCGGTCAAGCCGCAAGGTGACTCGCAGCAAGCGCGTGTGTCATCGAGCCTGCCGCAAAAAGCTGCGGATGTGCCACTGGTCGCGCAACAAGGTTGCGGATGCAACGCGCGGCAGGAAACGCAACTTGTGTATTCAATCGGCGCGCTGTGGTTCGATTTTGGATCCGAAGCGCGGTACGACGCGATCGTTCAGGCGATCAACGATCCGGTCGCGGCCAATAACCCGATCCAGCTGATAGACTTCCTCGAAGCCAATCTCCCATCTGCGTCCGGCATCACCTTCGTGTTGCTGCAGGATCAGATCCCGATCTACGCCATAAACCCGTCGGGACCATTCGCGCTCGATATCTACAAGGCGATGCTCGAGGCGATGAAGTCCAGCCTGGACCCGATAGGCGATATGCAGCGGGTCGCTGTGCCGGGCGTGGTTTACGGTACGACCCGGCTCATGAACGGCATGAGCGTGCCGGTCATCTATCCTGACCTGCGCGGCATGGTGAAATGGCGCTCCACTGAACTCTCAGAGGCGGCAAAGAATGCCGTCAGCGTTGCTGAAGCTGCAGCAATCGACGACAGGACGATTTTCGACTTCCTGGTGCGGGTCTACGACGAGCTGCGGAATCTGGGGATCACGCCGCAAGAGCGTGCGATGAACTTCGCGGCAACGAATGCATATCAAGCCGCGGCGGCCTTCGCCGATGGCGCAAGCCGCAAACTCGAATTGTACAAGATCTCGGTCAAGAAGAGTCCGATCTGCCGGCCGGAGTCCGATTGCTGGGATGTGCAGCTGATCATGTTCGATCCGGAAAACGATCGCCGCGCCGCACGCTTCTACCGGTTCACGGTCGATGTCAGCGAAGTCATGCCGGTGACCGTCGGCCGCATGCGCAGCTGGAACGCGCCCTTGGCGGGCATCTAGCCGAAATCGAAGATTTCACAGAGCTACACCGATCCCACGGGGCGGTGTCCACCCGGTCGGTGCCGCAAGAGCGGTGCGGGCCATCGTCGAAGCAAGGAGGATTGAAGATGAAATCTCCGATTCAAGCCACTCCGGTGCGTTGCCAGGGTGCGTCGAAGACGAACGGCAGTGGTGTCCAGCAGTCGGGTTGCTGTTTGTGGGCGGGGCCAATTTGCGTCGTTCGCTCGCCGCTGTGCCCATAGGTCGAGACCAAGGGAGACCACCCCATGCGAAATCCCATCCAGTCTGCCCCGGTTCAGAGAGGGTTGAGCCGCACAATTGAGGGCGCAGTCAGCCAAAGCTGTAACGTGTTGAGGTGTGCCGGCGTTGCAGTTTCGTGCGCTGCCGCCTGCTTGTCCGGCGTTGGAACGGCAGCGTGCATCGCATGCCTCGGTTCGTCCTACGATGCGTGCAAGGATTGCTTCTGAAACATTGAGCCGCTCTGCGCTTTGTCTGAGCGCAGAGCGGTGGCTAATGCCTTCGCGCGCAGCAAACAGCGCTGAGCATATTTCGGGATGGAGTCGCGAGCGATGCAATCGCCTGTTCAGGTTCCGCCGGTGCCTCGCTATTTCATGCGGCTGGTCGTCGGCCGGGAATGGGGGCCCGAAGCGCAACAGAGAGCTGAAAGCGCTCCGCGACAAGACAAGAAAGGTCGCAAGAAGGCAGCCGCCAATCCCTGCCTGCTTCAATTGACGACCTTTGCGGTCAACAATCTGCGACGACCATTCTGGACGATGTTTCCGTAAGGGATATGCCGACTGCACCGCAGACGTAAAAGGCCCACGAACAGGAATGGTGGGCGCGACAGGGATTGAACCTGTGACCCCTCCCGTGTGAAGGGAGTGCT
>CAZIKZ010000430.1:0-3087 GCA_964539845.1 uncultured Hyphomicrobiales bacterium | reverse complement strand
ATGGCCGGGGGTTGCGTACGAATAGGCACCGCCCGCAAACGGGTCGGTGCCCCATGAATGCGTGGCGATGGGGGCGATGCGCTTTGCAAACGCGCTGCCCAGCACATTGACCAGTTCATCTCGCGCAAATTCGAAGAACGCCTGTTGCCCGCCGCGCTCCAGCGTTTCCGCAAGGCTCCCGCCGTAATAGCACTCGATCATGGGACGGCCGAACGGTCGCATGTGGTACGCGCCGGTGCCGATGCGATCGGTGCGGCCGAACAACCGGCTGTCTTGTTCGAATTCGTCGGGCTGCACGAGCGACACAAACAGCTTGTCATCGTGACCGAGCGGCAGTTCCGCGGCGGCGGCAAGTTTGTCGGAAAGCGACGGCGTGAAGACAATCGCCTCGCGCGCGATCAGCGTGCTCGGAATCGCGACAATGACGGCGTCTGCCGTCATTGCGCCTTTGCCGCTCTCCACCCGCAACGGCCGGCTGCCGTGATCGATGCGACGCACCGGGCAATCCAGCGCAATGTCGAGACCGGCCGCATGGCGCGCGATCAAATGGCCGTAACCCTCCGGAACGCGCCAGTTGATGCCGGTATCGGCATAACGATGCAGGTCGATCGCGGATACCTTGTCCCATTCCGCACCGGCGACGAAGGTCGCCACCGTGCCGATCAGGGCATTCCAGCGGCCGCCGGGAACAAGACATTCCGACACCGGAACATCCGTGCCGCTTTGCGCAACCTCGTCCACCCGGTCATAAAAAGCGTCGAGCGCCGTACGGAAATTGCGCTGATCCTCCATTGGAAAACCGATCTGCAGCGACGGCCGGGTCCAGGGCGGCGGCATCTTGTCGATCCGCAATCCGGCATCGCGCGCAATCTTGCTCCAGGGGTTGCGATCCGCCGAATGCAGCCATCCGCAGCCGAGATCAAGCGGGAAACCCAGGACGTCATGCGTCCACGCGCGGCCACCGATGCGCGCGCGCGCTTCGAGAATGATGACGCGCTTGCCGCCATCGCGAAGCCTGCGGGCCGCGGCGATGCCCGCGGCACCGGCGCCGACAATGATCACATCAAAATGCATCGGTCAGTTCGCGCTATCAGAGATCGTAGGTCACAATGCGGCTCGGCCCAGCGGCGATCTCACATCGCGATGGACAGCTGATATCGCAAACTAGCAGGAGCGTACCGGGCGGCAAGGGCCTGCCGCATTCATGGGATCAGCGTTCGCCGCTCGCGAACCATTCCACACGCGGCCGCTCAGTTGCTGAACACGCCAAAGATCAGGAGCAAAGCAAGCCCGCCAATAACAAGGGCGTTGCGGACGACAAAGGCACCGATGACGATCGCAGCGAACGTGGCGGCGTCCTGAATGGAATCGCGAGTCATGAATCGATCTCCTTCGACGACGGAGAGCGCCATCGCTTCTGGCCATGGGTCGCTTCATGAGAAGCTTCGGTTCGACGGACCGGACGTTTCCACCGTAACGACAGTGTGATTGCCGTATCCGACCGCGTTACCGGCGCGTGCCCCGCCGGTTACCGCAAAAGTGACTTTACAGCGCAGTCAGAACGTCGCGTGACCAACGATAACGGGTGATGATTTGCGTTCGCGCCCTTGTCCCTGCAAGATGGACCAAAGTCCGTTGAGCAAGCGCGTCTCAGCCAGCCGGGTTACGGGACATGAAGCGAAACGAGAATCCGACCCCACGCGAAATTGTCAGGGACGCGATCCGGTCCCTCGAGCAATTTGCCAGAGATGCCTCTGCGAGACGTGGGCCGAGTGACGGCCGGCGCGGGCCGAGCGCGCAGACGTCCGGCAATGTTTGTCGGCTTGAGCGCAAGCCATTCGGGGTACCGGGGCCGGCACGCGATTGATCGCCCGCGTCCGACGCGACGCGTTGTCCGTGCCTTCAACATCTCGGAGTGCTGACACTGACCGGCCGAGCAGGCGATCGCTGCATCGCGCGGTTTGGCTACGCGCTTTTGGAGTCGCCTCCGGACTCGCCTTTGGACACGCTCTCGGGCTCGCTTTTGGGCTCACCTCTGGACGCCGAGTTCAGCGCATCCCGATCTTCGATAAACTTCACCCCGACCTGACTGCTGTGTCGCCATACGACCTGGCACCACCGTTTCAGGTCAGGCTTCAGCATCAGATAAAATGTGTCGGGAAGCTCGCGGGTGCATGACAGTCTCGCGCCCGAAAGAGAGATATCCAAAAGCTCGCATTGTATCGAGCCCCCGGCGACGACGCGCAGCCGGCTGATCTTCCGTCGATTATGAACCCGATTGTCGTTCATGAGGACGAACCCCGCCCTGACAACATTCCGGCAAAGCGCGTCCGGGAATTCGGCGGCGCTCCCCGGTGAAAATATCTGCCGCGCATTAACCGGACCTTAAGAGCCTGGCCGCGCGCGATTTCATCGAATCTCCAGGAACTCTGTTCTCAAATCGGAGCAAACCACGAACGAATGCGCAAGTGGTGGACCAATCCGACGATTCCCGCGGTCGTCACGAGTCGCGTCTAAGCAATTCTACACCAATTGCTCCGTATAGTTGCAAGCTGATTGCAGTCCTTTCTTTGGATTGTCACTCAGCCCTCATCCGTGGGTGCAGAATTATGCGTGGTCCACTTCCGAAGCCAACGGGCGGTACGCCTCGATCCGCCAAAGGGTCCGCGCAGCGAAAAGCGCGCAGCCGCGGCCTGATCGCGACGGCTGCGAGCCTGATTCTCGCGATAGCTTTGATCGCAGGGTACTGGATGTATTCCGGCAACACCCAGACCGCGGAGGCTCCTCGCACGCCTGAACAGCAGGCTCTCGACCAGGCTTCGTCCCTGAAAACCGGTGTCGTCGTGTTCCACCGGCGGGACGGAACACAGTGCGGGAAGAAGCTGATCGACAACACCACGGCCAGACTGCACGGAGAGAGCCTCGGCCAATGCAGCGACGAACCGGGTTCGCACGGGCAAAGTGCGCCGCCGCCCCCCCAGTACCATCCTGGTGGCCGGCTGGACGCTGTCAGGTCGTCATTTCAGTCACGATCCGGTGCCGACAGGCGCTGAGCCCGAAACAATCCGGGGGATGGTAGCGGGGGAG
>CAZIKZ010000429.1:0-3090 GCA_964539845.1 uncultured Hyphomicrobiales bacterium | reverse complement strand
CCCCCTGAAAGGGGGAGGTCGATTGCCGGCGCGAAGCGCGGGCAATCGGGTGGGGTGCGACGTTCGACCCCCTCCCCACCCTCCCCCTTTTAGGGGGAGGGGGTTTCTGAAAACGCGGGGATACGACTGTGGGGCCTATCATCGGCGTTCTGTTCGACGGCTTTGCCTATGGCATGCTGTTGTTCCTGCTGTCGGTGGGGCTGTCCGTCACGCTCGGCATGATGAATTTCGTCAACCTCGCGCATTGCGCCTTCGCGATGCTCGGCGGTTACGTGACGGTGACTCTCGTCCATCGCTTCGGCTGGCCGTTCCTGACAACGCTGCCGATGGCCTTCCTCGCCGCTGCCCTGGTGAGCGTCGTGCTCGAGCGCACGCTGTATCGCAGGCTCTATCGCGCCAGCGACCTCGACCAGGTGCTGCTGACCATCGGCCTCGCCTTCATGTCGATCGCGAGTGCGGCCTATATCTTCGGTACCGTGCTGCAACCGGCGGTGACCCCTACCTGGCTGCGCGGCTCAGTCGTGTATTTCGGAATCAATTTTGCCGTCTATCGGCTGTTCCTCGTCGCCGTCGGCCTTGCCGTTACGCTGGTGCTGGTGCTGATGCTCGAATACACGCGGTTCGGCCAGCAGGTGCGCGCTGCGGTCGACAACCAGCGCATGGCGCGCGGCCTCGGCATCAATGTCGACGGGACCTTCGCGGTCGCTTTCGCACTCGGCTCCGGACTTGCGGGCCTTGGTGGCGCGCTCGCGATCGAAATCGTCGGCCTCGATCCGTCCTTCGCACTGATCTATCTCGTCTATGTGCTGATCGTGGTGTCGGTCGGCGGGCTTGGCTCGATCTGGGGCTCGTTCGTGGCCGCGATACTGATCGGCATCAGCGATATGGCCGGCAAGTACTACGTGCCGCAGGTCGGCGCCTTCATGATCTATCTCGTGATGATCGTCCTCTTGATGTGGCGGCCGCAGGGCCTGTTCGGGAAGCGGTGACTTAAATGAGCGCACCTTCCCTCACCCCGCATAGCTATTTGCGCAGCCAGGTTCGCTGGCACCCGCTGGAATATCTGTTCTGGCTCGCCACCATCCTGCCGTTCTTCCTGTTCCCGACTTATCTGTCGCTCGCGAGTCAGATTGCGATCACCGCGTTGTTCGCGCTCTCGCTCGACCTGATCCTCGGTTATGCCGGTATCGTGTCGCTCGGCCATGCGGCGTTCTTCGGCGTCGGGGCCTATACCGCGGGCATCATCTCGAAATACGGCTATGGCGATCCGATCTTCGGGCTGTTCGCCGCAGCGATCGTGACCGGCATTTTCGGCTTCGCCACAAGCTTCATCGTTGCGCGCTTCAAACATCTTGCGTTGATCATGATCACGCTTGGCCTGGGCTTCCTCGTGCATGAACTCGCCAACAGCGCGCATTGGCTGACCGGTGGCGCCGACGGCCTGCAGGGCATCCGCATCGGCAAGTTGCTCGGCATGTTCGAGTTCGATCTGTGGGGCCGCACGGCCTATGTCTATTCGCTGGTCGTGCTGTTCCTTCTCTTCCTCGTCTCGCGGCGGCTCACCAACTCGCCCTTCGGGCTGGCGCTGCGCGGCATCCGCGAAAATTCCGTGCGCATGCCCGCGATCGGTGCGCCCTCCGATGCGCATATCCGCAAGATCTACACCATGTCGGCTGCGATCGCCGGAATCGCCGGCGCGCTGCTGGCGCAGACCACATCGACGGTGTCGCTCGGCGTGATCGACTTCCAGCGCTCCGCAGACGTTCTGGTGATGCTCGTGCTCGGCGGCGCCGGCATGCTCTATGGTCGCGCGCGATCAGTTCTCCGGCATCACTCCGCAATACTGGTATTTCTGGATAGGTCTCCTGCTTGTCGCAACTGTCATGCTGCTGCCGAACGGCATCCTCGGCGGGTTGTCGCACCTCTATCGCATGCTGACGGGACGGCGCAGCACATGACCGTACCGGCACTCTCGACCCGCAACGTCAACAAGAAGTTCGGCCAGCTTCAGGTCGCGCGCGATATCTCGATCGATATCCCGAAGGGCGAACGCTATGCGCTGATCGGCCCGAACGGCGCCGGCAAGACCACGCTGATCAATCTGATGACCGGGATGATCAAGCCCGATTCCGGTCAGATCCTGCTGGGCGGGGACGATATCACGGCGCTGCATCCTGACGCACGGGTCAAGCGCGGGCTGGTACGCACCTTCCAGATCAACACGCTGTTTCCGAACCTGTCGGCACTCGAAGCGGTCACGCTCGCGATCTGCGAGCGCACCGGCGATGCCGGCACATGGTGGAAGGCGCTGCCCTCCTATCGCGACAATGCGGACGAGGCCTATGCGATCCTGAAATCGCTGCGGCTCGGCGACCACGCCTATCGGTCGACGCGCGAACTTGCCTATGGCCAGCAACGCCTGCTCGAAATTGCGCTCTCGCTCGCAACGCGCCCTCAGGTGCTGCTGCTCGACGAGCCCGCGGCCGGCGTACCGCCGGAGGAAAGCTCGGAATTGTTCTCGGTGATCGCCGATCTCTCGCAGGACATCACAGTGCTGTTCATCGAGCACGACATGAACGTCGTGTTCCGGTTTGCCAGCCGCATTATTGTCATGGTCGGCGGCGCGATCCTGCTCGAAGGCACGCCGAAGGAAATTTCCTCCGATCCGCGCGTGCGCGAGGTCTATCTCGGCGGAGCGCATCATGGCTGACACGCTCCTCACACTCAAAGGCGTGCGCGCCGGCTACGGCGACGCCGTGGTGCTGAACGACGTTTCGTTCGACCTCGCAGACAAGGGTAGCCTTGCGGTGCTGGGGCGCAACGGCGTCGGCAAATCGACGCTGCTTCTGACCATCATGGGCTTCACGCGCATGACCCGCGGCACCATCCACTGGCGCGGCGGCGACATGACGCGGGTCGCACCCTACCGGCGCGCGCGCGCCGGCATCGGCTGGGTTGCGCAGGAGCGGGAAATTTTTCCGTCGCTGACAGTCGCGGAAAATCTGACCGTCACCGCACGGCCGGGACATTGGACCATCGAGCGCATCTACGAGATGCTGCCGCGGCTGAACGAGCGCCGTGGCAACAAGG
>CAZIKZ010000428.1:0-3117 GCA_964539845.1 uncultured Hyphomicrobiales bacterium | reverse complement strand
GAAGGGGAAGGGGACGACATTTTCCGTTTTCAGCGGAGCGCTGTCCTGCCGTGCATCGTCATTCGGTCGCTGCGCGGCATCGTCAGTGGCGTCAGCCGTGACGCTGTCGTCCGATGGTGCGGATGCGTCGTGCTCATCCACGCAAGCTTTCGCTGTTGCGGTCTGCACAACCGTGGCCGGAAGATTGCGTTGTGTCTCGACAGCCGGTTCAGCCGCACGGACCGCGTCGTGTTGCAGTATGTCCAAAGTTGCGTCCGGCGAAAGCAGACTTTCACCGGCGGCAGGCGCATCGCCCTGCCACACGCCCAATCCGCGATAGCCCCGGAAAATCCGCTCGCGATCGAACACCGGTATGCCCGACAGCGTAACGGTCACACTGTCATCCGTGGTCGGCCAGCTCACATCGATCCCGCTCCAGGTGTCGCGCGAGACCAGCATGTGCGAGACCCGGCCCTGTGGATCGAGCGCGAGCTTTGCAGAAATTTCGCCCCAGAACCGGCCGAGCAGGTTGACGGTGCGCGATCCCGCGAGCGCCAGAAATTCGTCGCTGTGGATGGTGAAGCGGTTCTCGGCATCCGTCTCCCAGACGAAGCGCAAGGGATACCGCCGTTCCGAAATCTGGTCGCCGTTGCTGTCGACGGCCGGTGACCGCGCGTCCTTGCGTCGCGTGCCGTCATGACCGTTGCGCTGTGGCGGCACCCTGGTCATCGCGGTGATCGCCTCGGCAATGGGTGAGAGATCGAGCAGCGGTTGCGCGGCTGCAGCCGCGCCGGTCAGCTGCTGAGTGATCGGTTGCGAATTCGCCGGAAAGAAGGCGAGTGTGAGTGCATCCGCGCCGGCGCCGACTTGCAGCGTCTCGATACCATCGCCAATGTCGCCGATCGATGCGGTCTTGCTGATATGCTGTGCGCCCTTCGCGGTCGTGTGGACAAGCGCACCGTCCGCTCCGAATGCCGCAGCCGCTCCGCTGCCTTCGATGAGATAGCGTGCGCGTTCGCGCAGCGTCGGTGTCTGTGTGGTGGCTTCCGTCGCGGCAACCAGCAAAGCGGGACCGATGTCGCTGTCGATTCGCGCGCAGGTGCAGGTCAGCGGTTGACCGAATACGGCGCCGAGACCGCGCAGACGCTCGAGTCGGGGATGCCCGCCGGGACGCAAGGACTCGGCGCTTCGTGAGATACGGGCGGCAAGATCGTGCGGTACGGCGAAGTGCGCGGTGTCTTCGTACTTCGCAAGTCCGAGCGCGGCCGCGCCCGCGGCATTCGCGAACAGGAGGCGCGTGCCGTCGCCGGAAAACACCCATGCCGGACGCGCGCCGCTCGCATGTGCAGCGATAGCCGTGTCGCGCAGGATATGGTGGGACGGCTGGCTCATCGATGGTGGGGCCGGATCCGGCGCTGTCTCGCTCCAAGGCATTGCATTTTAAGCGATTCTTAATAGTCACCGGCCAGCCCCGCGTCCATGCGGCGGCCCGGCAGACCCGCGGATAACCTTAACCCCCGGCGGCGGCGCACCCGGCAAAATGCCCATGGCCGGTGAAACCGCCGCTCCGGTCCCGTGTTACTATGCAAAGTTCTCGGCCCACCCATCACCATTTACGGGGACGACCATGGACACCATGAAGCCGTTCGAAGTGCCGGCGGACATGCGCAAATTCGCCGAGCAAAGCGTGGCCCAGGCGCGTCAGGCATTTGATCGCTTCGTCACGGCCGCGCACGAGGCGGTCGCCGATTTCGAGGGGCGCGCTCAGGCTGCCCGGAGCGGGGCGATGGATGTGAGCGGCCGCGCCATGAGCTTTGCCGAGCGCAACATGACGGCCTCCTTTGAATTCGCCCAGAAGCTCGTCAAGGCGAAGGACGTCGAGGAAGTGATTCGCCTGCAGGCGGACTATGTGAAGGCGCAGGTCGAAGCGCTCAACGAGCAAACCAAGGAACTGGCGGAGGCCGCGGGACGGCTCGCCAAGGACACGGCTGGAAAGCCGCTCTGAGGTTGCCGCAATCCTGCCTCAGGCAAGGGCTAAGTCTCGGAACCCACAGGCAAAAATGGTGCAATGCAACGATTTTGTTGCAATGCACCATAATCGATGCTATGTCGAGGGTTGCAAGCAGCCAGCAAGCCACCCCGGGAAGGATCAGTCATGACTGAGGCCAGCGTTAAGACGAAAAAGTCGGCATTCGACATGCCGGCATTCGAAATGCCCAACTTCGATATGCCCAAGATGGAAGTCCCCGCCGCGTTCCGCGAATTTGCGGAGAAGAGCGTTTCGCAGGCCAAGGACAACTGGGAAAAGATGAAGGCTGTGACCGAAGACGCGACCGACATGATCGAGACCAGCTACTCGACCGCGTCGAAGGGCGCCTCCGATTACGGCCTCGCCCTGATCGACGCCGCTCGCGCGAATACCAACGATGCCTTCGATTTCTACAGCAAGCTCATGACCTCGAAGTCGCTCTCCGAGATGATCGAGCTGTCGACGTCTCATGCCCGCAAGCAGTTCGAAACCGCAACCGCCCAGTCCAAGGATCTGACTGCGCTCGCTCAGAAGGTTGCAACCGAGTCATTCGAGCCGCTCAAGTCCGGTATGACGACTGCCTTCAAGAAGGCGAGCTAATCGTCGTACCTTTCGCCCGCGTCTCGCGCGCAAGCGTCAAAATATGAGCCCGGGCCGTTCGCCCGGGCTTTTTTATTGCTCAAGACGGAGAGTGCGGAGCTTCAGCGCGGATTGCTTGCCAAACCGGGCTCAAGCCCCTAGTTTCCGCCCGTCTTTCGTGGGCCCCGCCGTTTGGCCGGCACCCGCGTTGCGATGCAGCTGTAGCTCAGTTGGTTAGAGCGCCTGACTGTGGATCAGGAGGTCGCAGGTTCAAGTCCCGCCAGCTGTACCACTTTAATATCAAAGACTTAGCCCCCTTTGGGGCCACGCGGCGAAAAGGCCGTCTGCGATGTTCCTGCAATGTCGCGCTCGTGTTCGTGCCGACCGGCACTGACGCGCCACTGCGTGGGATTGACAGGAGTGCCGAGTCCACCCAATGTCCGCGCTCTCATTCGGGGACGAAGATGTAACCCGAGGGGAAGCGGGACCGGCGGCGAACTTGCAAAGCAAGCGCATGAGAACCGGGTTTG
>CAZIKZ010000427.1:0-3199 GCA_964539845.1 uncultured Hyphomicrobiales bacterium | reverse complement strand
TCTTTGCCGCTACATCGGGCCGCAGCATGTAGTTGATGAACTCGTGCGCCTCCGCGACGTTGCGCGCATCCTTCGGGATCGCGAAATTGTCGAAGAACATCTGCGCGCCAGCCTTCGGGATGGCGTAACCGACTTCGACATCGCCCTTGGATTCGGCCGCGCGCTTCTGTGCTTGCTTGATGTCGCCCGACCATCCGACCACAAGACAGATCTCGCCGGTGGCGAGTGCAGTCAGATATTCCGACGAATGAAACTTGCGTACCGATGGCCGCACTTTGGCGATCAGCTCGGCGGCCTTGTCGAGGTCGGCCTGCGCGGTCGAGTTCGGATTGAGACCGAGATAATGCAAGGCGGCCGGCATGATGTCGTCGGACGAATCGAGCATCATCACGCCGCAATCCTTGAACTTCGCAAGGTTCTCAGGCTTGAACACGATGTCCCAGGAATCCGGGACGGCGCCGCCAAGGATCGCCTTCGCCTTCTTGACGTTGTAGCCGATGCCGGTCGTACCCCACATATAGTTCACGGCGAAGTCGTTGCCGGGATCGTAGGTGGCAAGCCGCTGCGCGATCTCCGGCCAGGCATTGCTCAAGTTCGACAACTTCGTCTTGTCGAGCTTCTGGAACAGCCCGGCCTTGATCTGCCGCTCAAGGAAATAGGCGGTCGGCACCACGATGTCGTAACCGGATTTGCCGGCAAGAAGCTTCGCCTCCAGCGTATCGTTGGAATCGAATGTGTCGTAGCGTAGCTTGATGCCGGTCTCCTTGGTGAAGTCGTGCAGCACTTGCGGGTCGACATAATCCGACCAGTTGTAGACGTTGAGCACGCGCGCCTTCTGCGCCGCGCCAGGCGCAGCCGACAGGCAAATCGCAACGGCAGCCAGCGCCGAAACGACGCGGAAGTTCCAGGACCCAGGCATGGTTGGCTATCCGGTTTTGGTCGGTAGCCCAGCCTCTTTCCAGGCCAGAATACCGCCCTCGAGGTGGGAATCGTGCGGCAGGCCGGCTTCCTGCGCGGCGAGCGAAGCGGTGACCGAGCGACGCCCGGAACGGCAGGCAAACACCACCTGCTTGAACCCGGGATCCGGAATGAGCCCGGGGTCGAAAGTCGACAACGGCACCACCGCCGCGTCGGGATAGGCCTCGGCGGCAATCTCGTTCGGCTCGCGCACGTCGACCAGAAGGATGCGGCCTTCCGCTATTCCGCGCGCCACATCCTCCGGCTTCAGATCGTGAACCACCGGCTGCTTACGGCTGAACCAGCCCATCGTTCGGCTTCTCCCGCTTGACGGCAGAGTGGAACCACCGTCCCGCTCCGCCGTCAACCATGGAAAAGATTCACACCGTGACCTGCTCCCACCTCCACCACGCGACCGGTCGGACCTGCACATCGTAAGGCGCGTCTGCAGCGAGCCGAGATTGCGCGCGACGGCGCGATTTTGGGCCTATCGATCTTCGAGGCTGCCGTAATCGCCGGTCGCATAAACGATACGCCCCCCGACCATCGTAAGCAGCGACGTCAGACCGCCGATCTCCTCCACCGGCATCGTCAGATAGTCACCGCTCAACACGGCGAGATCGGCCAGCTTGCCGGCAGCGAGCGAGCCGCGACGCTGGTCGTCATGCGCGAACCATGCGCTGCCGAGCGTGTAGATACGCAACGCCTCCTCCCGGCTCGGGATTTCATCCGCTGCCCGCATCGGCGTTCCGCCGACGGTTTTTCCGTCGAGCATCCATTGCAGCGAGACGAACGGGTTATACGACATCACCCGATGCGCATCCGTTCCGCCGCCGACCGGCAGCCCCATCCGCAATGCGCTGGCGATCGGTGGCGACAACCTTGCCACGTCCGCACCGCGCTGACCGAGAAAGGCTTCGCCGCGAAAATAGAATGCGTTCTGCACGAGCCAGCCCATACCGAGCGCCTTGATGCGCCTCAGACTGTCCGGTGACGCATCGTTGAGATGCGCGATCGACCAGCGCAAGTTGGCGACCGACGTCTCACGGTTCACCTGCTCCAGTACATCGAGCAAAAAATGCACGGACCGGTCATTCTGCCAGTGCAGCGTGGCGGACAATCCACGCGGCGCGGCCCAGCGCAACACGCGCAGCAATTGTTCGCGCTGCGCCTCGCTCGGCGTCTCGTTGTTATACATGCCCCACGTGACGTTCTCGCCGATGCCGTTGAAGCGAAGCCAGTCATCACCGAAGCCCATCGGCATCGCCGATGTCAGCGCCGCGAAATCCTCAAGCTCATGGTCGCGCCGCGGCGAACACAGATTGTAGGCGACACGCACAGTCAGCCCGCGCTCGCGCCACAAATGGAACAGCGGGCGATAGTCCTCGATCGGCATGTTATAGCCGCCGGGATCGAGCACGCCGGTGATACCGAGACCGTTAAGCGTCCGAAAAAAAGCGCGCGTGCCGGCCACCTGCTGATCGAAATTCGGTCGCGGCAGGAGATTGAACAGATCGCTGACGCTGCGGTTGTCACCCGACAGCCAGCCGCTGGGCTTGCCGTCCGGCCCGGTCTCGACTTTCAGCCGCGCAGCAAGATCCGGGTGGCTGGCAAGACCGATCGCCTCGTCGCTACCGGGCGAGAGCAGCACCGCGCTGTAAAGAATCTGCACATAGACATGATGGTCGGGCGCGGCGGCTGCGACTTCGGCTTGCGTCGGACGGCGCCCTTCGCGCAATTGCCGCTCGGTCCAGCCGCCCGCGACGATCAGCCATGACCCTTTCGGCGCAGTTTGCGCGGCGGCGCGGATTCGACCCAGCGCCTCGTCAAGCGAACGCGCGCCGATCCAATGGACTTCGGTTGCGAATGAGAGGCCGGCGCGAATGGCATGGATGTGCGAGTCGATCAGGCCCGGGATGACGGTGCGGCCGGCAAGATCGACGCGGCGGGTGGCGGGACCGGCAAGGACTGCGATGTCGCTCGAGCTACCCACCGCAAGGATGCGGCCGTCGCGGACGGCAATCGCTTCGGCCTTGGGGACCGCCGGGTCGAGCGTGACGAGTTTGCCATTGAGCAGAACCGTGTCCGCCGGCTGCGCGGAAGCCGGGAAGGTGAGCACGAATGCCGCCAAGCCTATTGCAAGCGCATATAGGGTTTGGATGCCTGCAACCAAACTCCGTTCATTCCCGCGCAAGCGGAAATCCAGTGTTCTTGGCTCTGGGTCCCCGCTGGAGTTTACACT
>CAZIKZ010000426.1:0-3211 GCA_964539845.1 uncultured Hyphomicrobiales bacterium | reverse complement strand
CGTGCCCGGCGCTCGATATTGCCGCTGCGCTCGGGCACGCCGAATTCCTTCCGGCAGATGTCGGCGAGGATCGCGATGCCCTCGTGGATCTCAGTCTCGGTCGGGCTCGCGAAGCACAGCCGCATCCGGCTCCTGCTATGCGCGGCGTCGGTCGACCATTCCGGTCCCGGATTAATCGCGACGCCGGCTGAGAGCGCCGACTGGTAAAGCTTCATCGTATCGACCTGATCCGGCAGCTTGACCCAAAGAAAAATGCCGCCGGGCGGATCGTCGAACTCGGCCGCGGTGCCGAACTGCTCATCGAGCGCCGCCATCAGCGTCTCGAGTTTTTTGCGCAACCCCTGCCGCAGCGCCGGCACATGCGAAGCGAAATGCGGCGCGCAATATTCGGCGAGCACCATCTGCTCCAGTGAGCCCGAACCGGCATCGACCTTCAGCGCAATCATGCGCGACAGGATCGCCCATGGCGCGACGATGAAGCCGACGCGCAACGCAGGCGCGATAGACTTTGAGAACGAGCCGATATGAATGACGTTGCCGGATGTGCTCATTGAATAGAGCGCGGGCGGACGCTCGCCGGTCCAGATCAAGTCGGAATAGCAATCGTCCTCGAACACCGGAACGCCATACGTTTCGGACAGCTTGAGCAGTGCGTGTCTGCGCTCCATGGGCATGATGGTGCCGGTTGGATTCTGCACGGTCGGGATAGTGTAGATGTACTTCGGCCGGATTCCTTTTGCCTTCAGCGCGGCGAGCGTTTCCTCCAGCGCATCCATCCGCAGGCCTTGGCTGTCGAGCGGGACGCCCACCGCATCGACGCCTGCGCGGGCATAGCGGTTGAGCATGCCCTGATAGGTGTCGCGTTCGACGATCACTGTGTCGCCCGGGGCCAGCAGCGCGCCGTTGATCAAATCGAAGGCCTGCAGCGATCCGGACACCAGAAGAATGTCGTCGGCCGTGCAGGCGAGCCCGGCGTCGCGCTTGAGCTTCGCGGCCAGAAAGTCACGCAGCGGCTTATAGCCTTGGGGTCCGTTAGCCACGCCGTAATAGGCCAGGCTTCGGCCGTCACGCCGCAACACGGCATCGGCTGCGGCCAGCAGGCCGTTCAGCGGCACTTGCGCCGGGTCGTTGTTACCGCCGGTGAAGTTGTATTTCGGCGACCCGGTCCATTTCGCCGCGGGCGAGGGCGATCCGGGCGGTAGCAGAGGTGTGAAGTCGAAGCTTGCCATCGTAATCCACCGTGCGGCCGTCAGGAGGCCGCGACGGTAGATTGCGAATGGTGCGGCCGCAAGACGCGTGCGGCGTGTCCGGCTAGCTGCGCTTCGGGCCGTTGCCCGCGCCGCCGGTATAGCGCGACAGAATGCTGACCAGCATCAGTGCACCGATGACGGTGATGTGCTCGGTCGCGGTGTGAAAGGCCTGCGTCGCCTTCGGCTCCGGCATCGACCAGAAATGGTGCACAAGCGGAATTGTCAGCAGGGTGAAAACTGCAAGTGCGCCGGCGCCAAGCCAGGTCCAGCGATTGATGATGATCAGCAGCGATCCGCCGAGTTGCGTGATGATGGTGAGGACGTTCATCAGCGCAGGATTGGGCAGATTGAACATCGCCATTTCAGCGACGCCGCCCTGAAAATCGATGAGCTTGGCAAGACCGCTCCCCCAGAACGCAAAGGTGAGCACGATACGGGCCAGAACGGCAAACCATGTCTGGTCGAGCAGGCGTACGAAGACGGTTGGCATTTTTCAGACCCAAAAGAGCGGGGGCGCGAAAAGGATTCTCGCGCGCCGCTTCATTGCAGGGATGGGACGGCGTTATTTCGCCGCAGTGACCATGATTTCGACTGTATATTGCGGGGCAGCAAGCCGTGCCTGCACCGTAGCGCGAGCCGGCGTATTGCCAGGCGACACCCAGCTGTCCCACACCGCGTTCATCTCCGCGAAGGTGTCCATGTTGGCGAGCCAGATATTGGCGGTCAGCAGTTGCGACTTGTCGGTGCCGGCCTTCGCAAGATACCCGTCGATGGCGGCGAGGATTTCCTTGGTCTGTTCGGTGACGCTCTTGCCCGCGTTATTCTCCGCAACCACACCTGCGAGATAGACCCTGTCGCCGTGAATGACGACTTGGCTCATCCGCGGCCCGACTTCGTGACGTTCAACTTTCATGGGACTCCCCGTATCTGTATCTGATGTCGCATCGCGGCAGATCGCTCTGCGAGAGGTCTTCCGATGGGGGCTTTCCTGCGGCAGCGGGGGTCGAATTGCAACCGATTTGGAATTGCAACTGGTTTGGAATTGCAAGAGATCGGGCTTTCGCCGGTGACGCTTTGTTAAAAAGCTTCGCAGCCTTGCTCCGCGAGCATGTGTCGGCCGGAGCCGAATGCTGGTAGCATTACGTGTGAATCAATGGCGACGGAGGTGACAATGCCAGCGGCTTTTTCGGTAGACCCTGAAACCCTGCGCAAGTTCAAGCTCTGGTTCAAAATCTACGGCGTGCTCCTGATTCTGCTGGGTGCGGTGTCCATCATCCTGCCCGGTGTCGCAACGCTCGCCACCACGATCACGGTCGGATGGCTTCTGATCGCCGGAGGCATTTTCGGGCTGATTTCGGTTTTCCAGTCCGGCACGAACTCGCCCGGCTTCTGGTGGAATCTCCTGACCGCGATCGTCTGCGTGCTCGCGGGCGGCGTGATCCTGTTCAATCCGGTGCGCGGTGTGCTGACGCTGACCATCATTCTCGCGGCCTATCTGCTGGCCACCGGCGTGACCAAGGGCTTCATGGCCTTCCACTATCGCAGCGCGATTCCGAAGGCCTGGGGCTGGATGCTGTTCTCGGCGCTGGTCGACATCGCGCTCGGTGCGATCATCATCGCCGGTTTGCCCGGCAGTGCGGTCTGGGTGCTCGGCCTGCTGGTCGGCATCAATCTGCTGTTCACCGGCGTCGCGCTGATGACGGCTGCGATCTATTGCGAGAGCGCCAATACGCCGCCCGAGCCGTCCGCTGCCGCCAAGGCCTGACGGCCCTCCGAACGACCCGGCGCGGCTCACCGTCGCGCCGGGGAACTAAAATCCCGATCCATTCCTTATTGATCTCGAATCCACGGAAGCTAGTGGAGCGGATTTGACATTCGCTACCCACCAGCGCGGGCTCGCAAAGCGAATGTCAAATCCAAAGCTCCACTAGAATCCCAATATTTGCTAGTGGTCCTTTGAT
>CAZIKZ010000425.1:0-3223 GCA_964539845.1 uncultured Hyphomicrobiales bacterium | reverse complement strand
CTCGACAATGTCCGCTCGTTCCTGTCGGGCTCCGGACCGATCGCATTTTTCGACCTGCCCTGGCTGCCGATCTATATCGCGATCTGCTTCGTGTTCTTCCATTTCTGGATCGGCATGGCGGCGCTGTTCGGCGCCATCCTGCTGATCACGCTGACGGTCTTCACAGAGATGTGGACCAAGAAGCCGATGACCGACTCGACCCAGGCAGCGCTCGCGCGCAACGGGCTTGCCGAAATTTCCATTCGCAACGCGGAAGCGATTTCGGCGATGGGCATGCTCGGGCGAATCTCGGCGCGCTGGGCGGAGGCCAACCGCCGCTATATGTCGAGTCACCGGAAGTCGAGCGACGTTGCCGGCGGCCTGGGCGCGCTGTCGAAGTCGCTGCGCATGATGATCCAGTCTGGCGTGCTGGCGGTCGGCGCGTGGCTCGTCATCAACCAGCAAGCCTCTGCCGGCATCATCATCGCTGGCTCGATCCTGTCGGCGCGCGCACTCGCGCCGGTCGACCTTGCGATCGCCAACTGGAAGGGCTTCCAGGCTGCGCGCCAGAGCTGGAGCCGGCTGAGCCGGCTGCTCTCGCTGTTCCCGGCACAACAGGAGGTCATGCCGCTGCAGGCGCCGCATGCAAGCCTCGCGGTGGAGAATGTCGCGGCGGCGCCCCCCGGTGTACAGAAGGTGATCGTACAGGACGTGAGCTTCGTGCTGCGCGCGGGCAATGGTCTCGGCATTATCGGCCCGAGCGCATCGGGCAAATCGTCCCTGGCGCGGCTGATCGTCGGGCTCTGGCAACCGGTGCGCGGGCATGTCCGGCTCGATGGCGCGGCGCTCGATCAATGGATGCCTGAATCGCTCGGCAAGCATGTCGGATACCTTCCGCAGAATGTGGAGTTGCTGGGCGGTACCGTAGCTCAGAACATTTCGCGCTTCGAACGCGAGCCCAGTCCCGAGGCGATCATCAATGCGGCCAAGACTGCGGGCGTCCATGATCTGATCGTGAAGCTGCCGGAAGGTTATGAAACGGAGGTTGGCGAACAGGGCAGCGCCCTGTCCGCAGGTCAGGCTCAGCGGGTCGCACTCGCGCGCGCGCTCTACGGCGACCCGTTCCTGGTCGTGCTGGACGAACCCAATTCCAATCTCGACTACGAGGGTGATGAAGCGCTGGCGCGCGCGGTGATGAGCGTGCGCAAGCGCGGCGGTATTGCCGTCATTGTCGCGCACCGCCCGAGCGCGCTGGAAGCCGTCGATCTCATCCTTGTGATGGGCGGTGGCCGCATGCAGCACCCGGTTGGGCCGAAGGATCAGGTTCTCGCGAAGGTTCTGCAGCGGCCGGCACAACCCCTCCCCGCGCCGGCAGCGCAACCGCTTCAAGTCGTACCCGGAAGGGGACCCGCATGACACAACGATCCGCTGCGCAACCCTCGATCCGCCGGCATATCGTCGCCGGCTGCGTCGTTGTCGCCGTTCTGGTCCTGGGCTTCGGCGGCTGGGCCGGAACGACACAATTGTCCGGCGCACTGATTGCGCCGGGTCAGATCGTGGTCGATTCCAACGTCAAGAAAGTGCAGCACCCGACCGGCGGCATCGTGGGCGAAGTGCGGGTGCGTGACGGCGACACCGTGAAGGAAGGCGATATCGTGGTGCGGCTCGACGAGACCGTCACCCGCGCCAACCTTGCGATCGTCACGCGAGGCCTTAACGAACTGACTGCGCGCAAGACACGCCTCGAGGCAGAACGCGATGGCCAGACAGCGCTCGCTTACCCGAAAATGCTGACCGATGCCGCCTCCGATCCCGAAGTCCGAAACATCATGGACGCTGAGCGCAAACTGTTCGAACTGCGCCGCACATCGCGT
Organism: uncultured Hyphomicrobiales bacterium; assembly: GCA_964539845.1. Classification (GTDB taxonomy): domain Bacteria; phylum Pseudomonadota; class Alphaproteobacteria; order Rhizobiales; family Xanthobacteraceae; genus Pseudorhodoplanes. Next base: position 1,370 of record CAZIKZ010000425.1, on the reverse strand, counting down.
GCCGGCCAGAAGTCGCAGCTGAGGCAGCGCATTGGCCAGCTCGACGAGGAAATTTCCGGTCACACCGCACAACGCAACGCCAAGTCCCAGGAAGTCGAACTGATCAATCGCGAGCTCGCCGGCGTGCGCGACCTGTTCAGCAAAAACCTGATTCAGATGAACCGGCTGACCCAGCTTGAGCGCGAAGCCACCCGCCTCGAGGGCGAGCGTGGACTGCTGGTTGCGACCACTGCGCAGGCCAAAGGAAAAATCAGCGAACTCGAACTCCAGATCATCCAGATCGATCAGGAATTATCGAGCGAAGTGGCAAAGGAAATGCGCGACGTCGACGCCAAGATCGGCGAATTTGTCGAACGCAAGGTCACCGCCGAGGATCAGCTCCGCCGCATCGATATCCGCTCACCGCAGTCGGGCACCGTGTTCCAGTCCGCGGTGCACACGGTCGGCGGCGTGATTTCAGCAGGCGACGCCATCATGCTGATCGTGCCCGCAGCCGACAATCTCACGGTCGAAGCCAAGGTCAATCCGCAGGACATCAATCAGCTGCAGATCGGGCAGAAGGCGATCCTACGCTTCACCGCGTTCAATCAGCAGACCACACCCGAGATCGAGGGCAGCGTGTCACGCATCTCCGCGGATATCACGACCGATCAGCGGACCGGCGTGGGCTATTACACCATCCGCATCGCACTCCCCGCCGATCAGGTGGTGCGGCTCGGCGACGTCAAGCTCGTGCCCGGCATGCCGGTCGAGGCGTTCGTGCAGACCGGAGACCGGACGGTGATTTCCTATCTCATGAAGCCGATGTCAGACCATTTCAATCGCGCGTTCCGCGAGAAATAGCGCGCGGCTGACCTAATGATGAGGAGCGCGCCATCGCAGCAGTCGCGCTTCGACCATCGACAGCAGGGTGCCGCTGACATACCCAATCGCGCCAAGCAGGATCACGCCGGCATAGAGATCCGCGGACTGGAATGACCGCGCCGCCAGGAGGATCGCCTGTCCGAGACCCGGGCGGCTCGCGAGCATCTCCCCTACTACAGCCAGGATCAGCGCGATTGTCAGGCCGACACGCATCCCGGCCAGAATATCGGGCATGGCGCTCGGCAAGGCGATTTTCCAGATGACCTCGCGGTGCGACAGGCCGAGCGCCCGGCTGACCTGATAGAGCCTCGGCTCCACTGCTGCGAAGCCGTGCACCGTCGCCAGCAGCATCGGCCAGAGCGCACCGAAAGCAATCACAGCCAGCACCATCGCATTGGTCAGACCAAGCAGCGCGATCGCGACCGGCATCATGGCCGAGGCGGGCAAGGGCCGCAGGAATTCCAGCGTCGGCTCAACATACGCCCGCGCCGTTTGCGATACGCCGA
>CAZIKZ010000424.1:0-3231 GCA_964539845.1 uncultured Hyphomicrobiales bacterium | reverse complement strand
CTTCGGCCGCAGCCGGCGCAGGCGCTGCTGGCGCCGCCGGAGGCACAACGTCTTGCGCGACGGCCGCTGAAAGCGGCGACATCAGCATCAGCATCACCGTAGCGAACACTCTGAATGCGGGCTTCATCGTGAGCCTCAAGCGCGGGCCGCGTCTGCACCTCCCGACGTCGCAGCATACGCCGCATAGCGGCATCTCTATGCCGCTAAAATCAAAGGCGCTTGATTGAGTAAGCCTGCAGGTCCTGTGATCGCAGGACTTGGCGGTTCCATTGCCGGGCAGTTCCATTGTCGCACACGTCCAGTGCCGGGAGAGAGATCGCCGCCAACATCCAGCGCCGTGGTCGGCATCCTGGAACACAAACACTAGTACGTGCGGCCGTGCTTCTCGAGGTTGTCCGCCATGTCGTCGAATTGCCGCGCGGCGTCCTCGAACATGCGCCTCGCGATTGCTTCCGACGTGGCTGCCGCCTTCAACTTGTTCTTCACGGCCTTTTCGCGAAACTCACGCACCTTGTGCTTGATCGTCCGCACGTCCGATACCGTCATACCACCATTCACCCCACACGTTCTCCGCCAGCGTAGCGGCTTGGAATCAACAACGATATGGCGCGCCCGTTCCATCCCGGGGAAAATTCTCGCCGCATTGCGGTATCGCGATGCAAACAAGCGTTCGACGGTACGTCGCTCCGCACAGCACGGCATCGTACAATTGAACCGCACGTCAGGCGCTGACCGTCTCGTTGTGGCGCGCCTCCTTGTCCCAGGCGAAACTCTTCGCATCCGTGCCCGCAACCGAGTAGAGCGCACCTGGTGCGTTGCGTGTCTTCATAAAGTCTTCGAGCGATTCACCGCGCATGCCGGCGTAAATGTGCAGGTTGGAGGAACCGGTCACCGCCGCGAGCTTCTCCAGCATGAAGAAGTTCGCGCCGTACTGGATCAGCGCACGCCAATCGCTGCGCCGGATCATGTCCCGCTCCGCTTCGCTCAGACGGGCCTCGGCAAAGGCCGCCTCCGGCTCTGCGAGGAAGCGCGCGCGATGCGCCGGCTGGATCAGGCGGTGCAGGAACTTGTTGATGCGGTAGCCCTTGAGCGACCGCGCATGCGTGAACGGATAAGTTCCGGGCAGCGCGTCTGCACCTTGCAATTGCGCACCCATATGCGCGCGATGACGTTCCGTGGTTTCGGCAGGCACCGCGATCGCCTCATTCTCGTAAATCGCGGTGGCAATGCCTGTGACCGACGGCAGGTAATAGCTCTGGTGAACCTTGCGCACGTTCGCCGACATCGCACCGCGCATCACCAGCCACATGATCACCTCCGCGCCTTCGAGGCCACCGAGCCGCGCGAAGTCGGCATGCGTCATCTCGGTGAGCTTGACCGGGTCGCGCTCTATCAGGTCGAGAAACTGCTCGTCCCACGCGGTGTTGTTGAACCCCGCGCGTTCGCCATGCACCTGATGCGAAAGGCCGCCGGTCGCGACCAGTGCCACCTTGATGTCCTCGGGATAGCTTTCGATCGCGCGCCTCAGCGACTGCCCGAGCTTCCAGCAGCGCAAGGCCGTGGGTATCGGGAATTGCAACACCCCGACCTGCAGCGGCACGATCGACACCGGCCATTCCGGCTTATGCGGACAGATCATTGACAGTGGCGAGAAGCAGCCGTGATCGAGCGCATGATCCTGAAAGAACGACATGTCGAACTCGTCGGCCATCAGCGCGGTCCCGATGTGATGCGAGAGTGCCGCGTGTCCCCTTACCGGCGGCAGCGCGCGCGCACCGCCGCCTTCGTCGGCGACCTCGTAATGGTCATCGATGCCGAGCGTGAAGGCCGAATAGTGATCGAAGAAAAACGACGTGACGTGGTCGTTGTAGACCATGAACAACACGTCCGGCTTCTTGTCCGCGAGCCAGCGCTGGATCGGCTCGTAAGCCTTGAAGATGGGAGCCCAGACCGGATCGTCGCCCTTGTTGCGGTCGAAAGCGAAACCGATGGTCGGGGTATGCGAGGTCGCGATCGCGCCGATGATCTTGGCCATGTTTCATCTCCGGAATGGTCCGGACACGCTGCGGGGCGGCCCTGCCCACAACATTGATCTAGCGCAAGTAGGGTGTGCTGAGCGTCGCGAAGCCCACCAAGCTGCGCCGCCACGATCGCCTACGATGTCCGCTGGCGGGCACGGCGCGTTCCGCGCGCCTTTGCCCACCCTACAAGGCACTAATTGACCCTGCCGCCGATCGACTTGCCGCCCGCCTTGCCGCCCGCGTTGCCGCCTCCGGACTTGCCGCGCAGAACCGTCTGAGCGCTCCTCGACAGGTCGAAGCCTGCGCCGACTGAATTCAGGCAGGAGACACCGCTGCGTTCCGAGTGGCAGACGAAATCGCCCCGCTGCCAGCGCGCGCCATATCCGAGAACCGGCAGACGATCATCCATCACCGTGTCGCCATGGCAGATCGGCCCGGTCTCATTCTTTCCCGCGAACACTTCAAAGGCCTGGCCCCAGTCCTGATCGCAGTCTCTCGGCCGGGGTGGCCTGTTGGCAATCTGCTTCAGGTCGCAACGGAGCACGTTGTCGAAGTCGAAATACTGGCAGTGGATGTTGCCGGACGGAGACTGGAATCCATTGTCGAGCGTCAGCCGCTGAGCACCGGCGCGGTCCGGACCGAAGGCTACGATGGCAAGCACTGCACCGGCGGCAGCGACGGCATGAAACAGGCGCGTGCGATAGACCCCCACCACGATCCTCTCCCGCTTCATGCAGATGGCCTGCAGATGCCGAAACGCCCGGCTTTCACCGGACGCTTCGATCAATCTAAGCCTTCAGCGGCACCTTCGGCACAGAGCCGCGGCCGGAGGGATCCGAGCCGCCATTGCCCTTGCCGCCACCGCCGGACGACGGCGGCTTGGGCTTGCGCTGCGGGGGCTTCCGCTTCGCCTTGGGACGCGCGGCCGGCAGCTTCTCGGGCTTGGGCGTCACCGGTCCTTCGAGATATTCGAAGCCGAGTGCGTCGCGGCCCTCCTCCTTGATCACGACCACCTTCACATGGCCGCCATCCTTGAGCTTGCCGAACAGCACCTCGTCGGCGAGCGGCTTCTTGATGTTCTCCTGGATCACACGCGCCATCGGCCGCGCACCCATGAGTTCGTCGTAGCCGTTCGCGATCAGCCAGCGCGACGCCTCGTCGGAGAGTTCGATCGTGACGTTGCGGTCGGCGAGCTGCGCCTCGAGTTGCA
>CAZIKZ010000423.1:0-3233 GCA_964539845.1 uncultured Hyphomicrobiales bacterium | reverse complement strand
TATGCGATGGTTTCGGCGCGGATGAAGCCACGCTCGAAATCGGTATGGATCACGCCAGCCGCCTGCGGAGCCTTGGTGCCGCGCGTGATGGTCCAGGCGCGCGCTTCTTTCGGTCCGACGGTGAAATAGGTTACGAGATCCAGCAGTTCGTAACCCGCGCGGATCAGGCGGTCGAGACCCGGTTCCTTCAGGCCGACCGCGTCGAGATAGTCGACGCGCTCTTCCTTGGACAGAACGGCTATTTCGGATTCGATCTTGGCTGAGATGACGACGGACACCGCGCCCTCTTCCTTGGCGCGCGCTTCCACTCTCGCGGAATACGCATTGCCGGTCGATGCGGCGCTTTCCTCGACGTTGCAAACATAAACCACCGGCTTCGCGGTCATCAGGCCGAGCATCGAGAACAGCTTCTCTTCTTCCGGTTTGCGTTCGACGACGCGCGCCGGCTTGCCGTCACGGAGCGGTTTCAGCGCGCGCTGCACGAGTTCGAGCGTTTCCTTCGCTTCCTTGTCGTTGCCGCGTGCCTTTTTCTCCAGCGTGTCGACGCGGCGTTCGAGGCTGTCGAGATCGGCAAGCATCAGCTCGGTTTCGATCGTATCGATGTCGGCGATCGGGTCGATCTTGCCTTCGACATGGGTGATGTCGGAATCCTCGAAGCAGCGCACAACGTGTGCGATCGCGTCGACTTCACGGATATTGGCGAGAAACTGATTGCCAAGGCCTTCGCCCTTGGATGCGCCGCGAACCAGACCCGCGATGTCCACGAAGGTCAGGCGGGTAGGAATGATCTGCAGGGACTTCGCAATAGCCGACAGCTTATCGAGTCGCGGATCGGGCACCGCCACTTCGCCGACATTCGGTTCGATTGTGCAGAATGGATAATTCGCGGCCTGAGCGGCGGCAGTTTCCGTCAGCGCGTTGAAGAGCGTCGACTTGCCGACATTCGGCAATCCGACGATGCCGCATTTGAAGCCCATGATAAATTTGCCCTGCTGCCTTTAGTCCGGCTTTGAGTTGTTGCCGTTGGTGTCGAAGCCCTTCGCCACCATGGTCAGATGAATCTTGTTCTGGAACGAGGAGTCCTGATTGCGGGCCAGCAGGCCGACATTGTCGGCGATGGCGTCGCACAGCGTCTCCACCCAGAGCTGCTCCGACTTGGCGAAATCCGACAGTACATAGGGATGCACCATTGCCTTGTCGCCAGGGTGTCCGATGCCGATGCGCACACGTTTGTAATCGTTGCCCATATGCTCGGATACCGAACGGATGCCGTTATGTCCGGCATGGCCGCCGCCGACCTTCACGCGCACCTTGCCGGCCGGGAGCTCAAGCTCGTCATGCGCGACCGCGATGTTGCCAAGGTCGATCTTGTAGAAATTTGCGGCCTCGCCAACCGCGCGGCCGGATTCGTTCATGAAGGTTCCCGGCAACAAGAGAAGCGTCTTGATGCCGCCGATCGAGCCTTCGGTCGCGGCTCCCTGAAAACGACGACGCCATGGCGGGAAACCATGGCGCTTCGCAATCGCGTCGACCACCATGAATCCGATATTGTGCCGGTTGCCCGCATAACGGGCGCCGGGGTTGCCGAGCCCGACCAGGAGGAACATGGCGATAATGGCGGGGCAGAACGCCCCGCCGCCTGTTGGATGCCGAAGTTACTTCTTCTCGGGTGCCTTCTTGTCGCCAGCCGCAGCCGCGCCAGCGGCGGGAGCAGCACCGGCAGCCGGGGCTGCAGCACCAGCAGCGGGAGCTGCAGCAGCCGCCTCGGTGGCCTGCTTCTGCTCATCTGCGAAGCCGGACGGCGGCACGATGGTGACGAGGGTCATGTCCTCGCGCGCGATCGGCTTCACGCCCTCAGGGAGCTTCACGTCGCTCAGGTGCTTCGAGCTGTTGATCTCAAGTCCGGCCACGTCCACCTCGATGGACTGCGGAATGCGGTCCGGCGGGCAACGCAACGGGATGGCGTGAGTCACGATATTGACCGCACCGCCGCGCTTCACACCCGGCGATTGTTCCACGTTGATGACGTGCACCGGCACGTTGACGCGGATCAGTACGCCTTCGGCGAGGCGCATGAAGTCGACGTGGATCGGGAAGTCCTTGACGGGGTCGAGTTGGTAGTCGCGCGGGATCACGCGGTGCTTCTTCCCGTCGAGTTCGACGTCGTAAAGCGTGGTCAGGAAGTGACCCGCATAGATCTTGTTGCGGATGTCGACATGATCGACGGTGATTGCGAGCGGGGGTTGGTTGGCTCCGTAGATCACGGCCGGGGTACGGCCCTCGCGACGAACTGCCCGGGCGGCCCCCTTGCCGGCCTGCGGGCGCAACGTCGCCTTGATTTCCTTCACGGCGGTCATGCGCATAAGTCCTGTGAGTTGGGTGTCAGAATGTATGAAAACAGCCGCAGCAAGCCTCCAGGGGTGCGGGGGCTGCGGTCGCGCGGGCTTATACCGGCCGGGGGCCGGAATGGCAAGAAATCCGGGATTCGGACCGGAAATCAGCCGTCCAGACGCATATCGCTGACATCGGGCTGCCCGCCCGAACCGGAGGGGGGCGCAATCCCGGCTTTGGCTTCCAGGACCGCGAGCCGGGCCTTGAGGGCCTCGTTTTCCTCTCGCGCCAGCCGGGCCATGTCCTTGACCGCCTCGAATTCCTCGCGCTTCACGAGGTCCAGGTCGCGCAGCCAGCGCTCCGCCTGGGTCTTGAACAGCGTGTCGAACTCGCGGCGAACGCCCTGAGCGACGCCGGCCGCGTCATTCATCAGCCGTGCAATCTCATCAAAAAATCGGCCCGAGGTCTGGGTCATGCTGGGCTCCTTCCGAACACGCTTCGATGTGATATGGCGTAGCGGCCCCGGCGCCGCAAGCGTGCCGCCCGTCCATACTGGATCATCGTAATGCCGGTGTCGGCCCTGCCTTTTCCAAACATCGACCCGGTGCTGATCAGCATCGGGCCGTTGGCGATCCGGTGGTACGCGCTGGCCTATATCGTCGGCATCCTGCTCGGATGGGCCTACGCCCGAATGCTGATCCGCAACGAGACGTTGTGGGGTGGCCGGGCGCCGCTGACCGTCGCCGATTACGATGATTTCATCGTCTGGATAACGCTCGGCATTATCCTCGGCGGCCGGCTTGGCTATGTTCTGTTCTATAATCCCGCGTACTTCGCCGAGCATCCGCTGGAGATCATTCAGGTCTGGGGCGGCGGTATGTCGTTCCACGGCGGCTTTGCTG
>CAZIKZ010000422.1:0-3250 GCA_964539845.1 uncultured Hyphomicrobiales bacterium | reverse complement strand
TCCGGTGCCGACAGGCGCTGAGCCCGAAACAATCCGGGGGATGGTAGCGGGGGAGGGATTTGAACCCCCGACACGCGGATTATGATTCCGCTGCTCTAACCAACTGAGCTACCCCGCCGCCGTGTCAGGCCGCCCGAAACCGGGCCACCCGAAGCGTGCGGGATATAAGGTTCACCCTGAAAAGGTGTCAAGCAAGCAGGGCGAAATACCCCGCCCGCGCGTCAATTCGGTGCGGTTCGCGGCTCGGCCGAGCCGGCCGGGGGCGGGATCACCGGCATATCGCTCTGAGTGTTGGGAGCCGGCGCTCGAATATGCGGATCGAGACCCGGCGGCGGGCAAATCACGCCATCGGTCCGGGCGAGTTTGTCGCTCGTGTCCTCCGCCGCTCCCGAGCCATCCGTTTCCACCGTATCGCCCTGAGCGAGCCGGTCGCGATCAGTGCACGCCATCGGATCGAGCTTCGGCGGCGCCGGTTGTGCCGGAACCGTGGGCTCCGGAGTCTGGGCCCGCGACGGCGTGGACAAAAGCGCGCACGCGAGCACAGCAGCCAGAATGAGGTGAGAGTCAGATGCCATGCGTATGTCCCTTTCCACAGAGACAAGCATGCGGCCGCGGCAATCGTTCCGCCTATATCACCCGCTATACCGCCTTGCCGAACCGCATCATGGAGAAATGCCCGAGCGGCGGCATGGACTTGCGCTCGATCACGCGCATGTTCGAATTGCGATCGATCCAGGATTGCAGGCGGGCCCATTCGAATTCCGGCCGCCAGCCAAGGCGTCGTGCGATCGGCGCGAATTGGAGTTCGAACGTACGCCGAAATCCGCCTTCGGCGCTGATGTGATTCACGAGAATGATCTCGCCCCCCGGCTTCAGCACGCGCGCGAATTCGTCGAGAGCGGCGTCTGGATCCGGCACGGCGGTGATGACATATTGCGCCACCACGACGTCGAAGGCTTCATCCGGGAATCCGAGATGACCGACATCCATCACGGACAAGGCCTCGACATTGTCGAGCTTCAATTCGCGTTTACGCATCTGCGCCTTGCGCAGCATCGGCTCGGATATGTCGATGCCGACCAGCTTCGTGCTGCGTGAATAATCGGGCAGCGAAATGCCGGTGCCGACGCCAACTTCCAGCACGCGGCCGCCGATACGTTCGGCCGCCGCGATCGAGGACCGGCGACCCTTCTCGAACACGGCGCCGAAAACCAGATCGTAGACCGGCGCCCAGCGCGCATAGGCCTTGGTGATCGTTGCCGTGTCGAGTTCCCCCATCGTCCCCTCTGTCGCCCTTTGATTCCCCGCGCGGCAGCGATCAGGTTGCGCGCGCTTCCAGGGGTTCGTTCTGAAGGGAATTGGATGCTGTCATCGACAGCGTGCTCTTGATGAAGCCGCCGCCCAGCACACGCGCCTGCCCTTCCGGCGCGTCGTAGAATACGCAAGCCTGTCCGGGAGCGACACCATCTTCGCCATCGATCAGTTCAACGGTGATGCCGTGGCTGCCCTGCATCAGCCAGGCTGGCTGCGGCGCGCGCGTCGAACGCACCTTGACGAAAACCTCACGGCGACCGCCAACGAGCGCCTCGTCGATCGTGCCGTCCCCGATCCAGTTCACCTCGCGCAGCGCAATGCGGCGCGTACGCAGCGCATCGCGCGGACCGACCACCACACGGCGCGTCGCCGGATCGAGTTTCACCACATAGAGCGGATAACCTGCGGCAACGCCCAGTCCCTTCCGCTGTCCGATGGTGAAATGAATGATGCCGTTATGGTGGCCGAGCACACGGCCGTCGAGATCGACGATGTCGCCGGCATCCGCCGCATTCGGCATCAGCTTCTCGATGATGTCGGTATAGCGGCCTTGCGGCACGAAACAGATGTCCTGGCTGTCGTCCTTTTCCGCCACCGACAGACCGAACTTGCGCGCAACGTCCCGCGTTTCGGACTTGGTGCGGTCGCCTAGCGGAAAGCGCAGGATATTGAGCTGGTCTCGCGTGGTGGCGAACAGGAAGTAGCTCTGATCGCGCTCATCTTCGCGCGCCCGGTAAAGCCCGCGGCCGCCGCCCGGCAAAGCGCGCGACGAAATGTAATGTCCGGTCGCCATCACCTGGGCGCCGAGCTCCTTCGCGGTGTCGAGCAGATCGCGAAACTTGATCGACTGATTGCACGAGATACAGGGCACCGGGGTCTCGCCCGCAACGTAGCTCTCGGCGAAACGATCGATCACCTCTTCCTTGAAGCGGCTCTCGTAGTCGAGCACGTAATGCGGAATGCCCAGGGCCGACGCGACCGCGCGCGCATCGTGGATGTCGCGACCGGCGCAGCACGCGCCCTTGCGGTGCGTCGCTTCGCCATGATCGTAAAGCTGCAGGGTGACGCCGACGACGTCATAGCCCTCGGCCGCGAGCAGAGCTGCCGTGACCGACGAATCCACGCCGCCCGACATCGCAACCACGACGCGGGTGTCCTGCGGACGGCTGTCCAGTCCAAGCGAATTGCTCATAAAGATCGCGGCTTCGGCCGCACTCCCTGGATGACCAGCTGTCGTCGCCATCCCCGGACCGCTTGTACAGGCGGAGCGCGGGCTGAGGCAATCGAAGCTCATATAGGAACGCCAAATAGGAATTTCCTGCCGGGTACATGCCAGCCCTGCCGGTCCCGCGTGGCATAGCCGCTATCACATCATTGTTTTTACTAACGTTTTTTGACCGGATCGCTGGCGCGAGGCTTGCAAAGCCATAAGCCGAGAACCTGTGCTTTTCCTTGGAATACCTCCGGAGTTGTCAGTGGCCAGCGTCCTACCCGAACCGTCCGTCATTCCGCTCCTGTCCGCACGGAGCGAGCGCAGTCCCCGGCCGACGGGGATGCGCAACGACGGCGGCTTTGCCTCGATGATGGATGAGGCTCGTCCGGACCGCCGGCCGACTGAAAAAACCCAGACCCAGCCGCGCGAACGCGTAAAGCCGTCCGAACAGACGCAGGCCCCGGCGGCCGAGACGCAGGACTCCCAAAGGCAGCCCAAAGTTTCGCAGGAAGCACACACTGCACCGGCCTCCGGCGAAACCACGCCGGCATCGGCCCAGGCCGAACCGGCCGTGGATGGCCTCGTAGCGGCCTCTCCGGCCGATGGCGCGACCGACGAGGCCGTCGCCGCAATGATTGACGGGGTGACGCCTGAAGCCGCGACCCCCGAAGCACCTGTCGTGACGCAGGTCGCGGCACCCCAGCCGGTTGCGCCCGAAGTACC
>CAZIKZ010000421.1:0-3273 GCA_964539845.1 uncultured Hyphomicrobiales bacterium | reverse complement strand
GCACCGTATGGTCGGTGAAACGCGGAGTCAAGCCGGATGGCGCGCAGGAAAGACGTGGTCGCCGAGGCCGCGCCGGCGCGCACGGGCCCTCTCGATGCTGCCGCCTGGATCGGAGCCGCGCTCGACGTCCTCGCCACGGATGGCCTCGACGCCGTCCGGGTCGAACCGCTCGCCAAGGCGCTTCACGTCACCAAGGGCAGCTTCTATTGGCATTTCGCTGATCGCCGCGCCTTGATCGATGCGATGCTGTCGCAATGGGCGAGCGGCCGCATCGCATCGATCCGGGAACAGGCGCCGCGGGAGGGCGACCCCGCCCCCGCCCTTCGCCAACTCGCCGATCTCTACACCCGGCGCAGCAACGCGCGCGGGCTTGCCATTGAACTTGCGATCCGCTCACTCGCGCGAAACGACGAAATGGCCGCGCGCGCGGTGCAAGCTGTCGATGCCGAGCGGCTGCAACTGGTTGCCGTATTGTTCGAGCGGCTCGGCTGGGCACAGCGCGAAGCCTCGGCGCGCGCGGTCATGGTCTACGCCTATCTGTTCGGGCAGAGTCTGCTCGATCCGAAATCGGTGAAGCCCGCCGACACTATGCTCGCACTTGATGCTCTGCTCGCACCGCCACGCTAGCGGTTACTTCAAGCCGAACCAGAGCGTCGCGATGCCGAGAAAGGAGAAAAATCCAATCACGTCGGTGATGGTGGTCACGAATGGTCCCGACGACACGGCGGGATCGACCCCGAGCTTCGTCAACACCAACGGGATCACGATCCCGCCGAGCGCCGCTGCGGCGAGCACGGTCAGCATCGCAAGCCCCATCACCAGGAACAGGTCGGTCACGCCGAACCACGCCGCGGCCACTGCGCCCATGATGATGGCGAAACCGATGCCATTCATGATGCCGACCATGAGTTCGCGACGGACCACGCGCCATGCGTTCGAATCCGACAATTCGCGGGTCGCGAGCGCGCGCACAGCGACGGTCATGGTCTGCGTCCCGGCATTGCCGCCCATCGACGCCACGATCGGCATCAGCACCGCGAGCGCCACCATCTTTTCGATCGAGTTCGAGAATTGCCCGATCACCCAGGCGGACAGCAACGCGCAGCCGAGATTGGCCAGCAGCCAGGGAAATCGCGCCTTCACGATGTCCCAGACCGAGTCCGAAAGCTCTTCGTAGGCACTGACGCCGCCGAGCGCCTTGATGTCTTCTTCCGCTTCCTGCTCGATCACGTCGACGATGTCATCGAACGTCAGCACGCCCACGAGGCGATCGTCATCGTCCACCACCGGCGCTGCGACCAGATTGTAGCGCTCGAATTGCCGCGCCACTTTCTCCTGGTCATCTGTCGCACCGACCCTGCGCCGGTTTTCGTCCATCAACTTGATGACGGGGATCGGGCGCTTTGTGCGCAGCAGGCGATCGAGCCCCACCGCTCCCAGGAATTTGCCTGCGGCATCGGTGACGTAAAGCTCGTAGAAACGGTCCGGAAGATCGATTGTTTCGCGCATGTAGTCGATGGCCTGGCCGACATTCCAGTCGGGAGGAACCGCGATGAATTCTGTCTGCATCCGCCGGCCGGCGGATTCCTCCGGATAGAGCAGGCTCCGCTCCAGCGCGACGCGCTCGGTCGGAGGAAGCTGCTGCAGGATTTCGACCTGATCCTGGCGATCAAGGTCTTCGAGGATGTAGACCGCGTCGTCCGAATCCAGTACCCGCACGCCCTCGGCGACGGTTTCCGGCGGCAGCTCTTCGAGAATCTCCTCCCGGACGGTGTCATCGACCTCTGTCAGAGCAGAGAAGTCGAAGTCCTTGCCCATCAGCTCGATGAGCTGAGGGCGAAGTTCCGGATCGAGTGCCTCGATCAGATCCCCGGTATCGGCCTCGTGGAGTTCACCGACGATGTCGCGGAGGATGGCGCTGTCATGGTGACGGACCGCATCCGAGACCCGATCGAGAAAGTCGGCACGGATCGCGCCGGTCTCGTCGCGGAGCGCCGCTTCTGGAGGCAGCGTCTCGCTCTGCTGGTCCTTGTCGAGCATCGGCGGCCGGCGGGTTGGGGATTTTCGAGTCAGCGCGGCTTGTACGCGCTCACTTTGCGGCGTGCAAACAAACAGTGCCGCGTGGCGGCGTGAAGGCGTTTTGGCATTAAGCGGCGATGTTATTGGCATACGAGCCAGAACGTGAAATCACTCGCCGGCCATTCAGGACATCCTCAGCGCGTTTCTTCTCGTATGCCGGACTGTTCCCGGTGGTGAACCCGCTCGGTGCGGCGCCGATCTTCCTTGGCCTGACCGCCCGATGCACCGACCAGGATCGTGCGCGCCTGGCCTCCGGCGTCGCGTTCAACAGCTTCTGGCTGCTGCTCACGTCAATGCTGGGCGGATCGCTGATCCTCGAAATCTTCGGGATCACCGTGCCGGTGGTGCGCGTTGCCGGCGGGCTTCTGGTGGCCGCCATGGGATGGAAGATCCTGAACGAAGACAACACGGCCGGAAGCAAGGCCCAGGATGCCGATGCGGTTTCCGCGCAGAGCTTCTATCCGCTCACCTTGCCGTTGACCGTCGGGCCGGGATCGATCGCGGTCGCGATCACGTTCGGAAGCCATCGTCCCGATGAGGGGCCGCATTTTCTGCTTCAGGTCGGAGCCGCGGTCGCGGGGCTCCTCGCGATCGCGATCACCATCTATGTCTGCTACCGGTTTGCCGAGAACCTCGCCCGCGCGCTTGGTCAGAGCGGCATCAATGTTTTGATCCGGCTCTCGGCCTTCATCCTGATTTGCATCGGGATCCAGATTTGCTGGACCGGCATCAAGGCACTGGTCAAAACGCTCTAGTGGAGCGGATTTGACATTCGCTACCCACCAGCCGCGGGCTCGCAAAGCGAATGTCAAATCCAAAGCTCCACTAGAATGCAATATTTGCTAGTGGTCCTTTGATGCTAACATTCGCAAAACAGCCCGCCGAGAAGGGATGCGAATGTTAGCATCGGACCACTAGTCGCCGCTCGATCTTCTGAAGCGTTGTGAGGTTCATCCGCCCGCGGTTGTTGCGGTGCTTGCCTGCGCGCGGCGGTTCTGCGCACGCGCCTGCGGATTTTCGGAAACCGAAAGCGGGACACCCCGCGAGATGGCCGCCCAGAAACGCCCATGAACTCCGGGGAGCCTCGAAATCACCGGCAAACGCCGGTCTATCGATCTGAAACTATTGATTTTTTTAAATGGTGCGGCCGAGAGGACTCGAACCTCCACGGTGTTACCCGCTGCCACCTCAAGG
>CAZIKZ010000420.1:0-3354 GCA_964539845.1 uncultured Hyphomicrobiales bacterium | reverse complement strand
CGGTCTCGTCGCGGTCGACAAAGGCGTTCGCCACATCGACATATTCCGAGACGATAACGCGGGCCGGTATGTCCTTGCGGTTCTCGATCTCGAATGCACCCGCGCGCAGGACCGCACGGACAAGCGCTTCGATGCGCTTGAGCGGCCAGCCCTTTGTCAACACCTGGTCGATCACCGGATCGAGCTTGCGCTGGTCGGCAACCACGCCGCGCACGATGTCCCGGAACAGGTTTGCGTCGGCGGGAAGATATTTGTCGCCTTCCACCTCACCGCCCAGCCAGTGACTTTCGAACTCGGCGAGGATCTCGCTCAGGTCGGTGCCGGCGATGTCCATCTGGTAGAGCGCCTGAACGGCAGCGAGCCGTGCGGCGCCGCGACGGTTGGCCTTGCGTTCGTCCTTGCGCTCTTCGCCTTGCGGGCCGCTCATCGCTTCGCCTTCGAGACGGCACGCTGCTTCGTCTTCGAGACGGCGCGCTTGATGTCGATCAGCGCCAGTGCTGCACGCGCAGCCGCCCCGCCCTTGTCGCCTTCGGTGACGCGGGCGCGCGCCCAAGCCTGCGCCTCGGTATCGACCGTGAGAATGCCGTTACCGATCGGAATCTTGCGCGCAATCGAAACGTCCATCACACCGCGCGCGGATTGTTCCGACACGACCTCGAAATGAAATGTCTCGCCGAGGATCACGCAACCGAGCGCGACCGCCCCGTCATAGGGCTTCTTCTGTTCGGCGGCCGCATCGAGGGCGATTGCGAGCGCAGTCGGGATTTCGAGCGCACCCGGTACCGTGATGCGGTCGTGCGTTGCACCCGCTACGTCCAGCGCATTGGTCACACCGGCGAGAAGCGCATCGGCGAGTTGCTCGTAATAGCGTGCCTCGACGACGAGTATCCGCGCGCCCTTGAGGCTTGCGCTCGTCTTCTCAACCTTGGTTTGCCGCGGCCCAGCCATTTTGTAATGCTCCGTTGCGCGCCACTAACTACAGGCCGCGCAGGTCCGCAAGGGCGCTGATTTGATTGCTGATCGGCCGCTATTTCGCAGCCTCAAGAAGCCTCGCCGCATAGCGGGCCATCATATCAACCTCGAGATGTACCGCAGCCTCTGGCTGCCACCCGTTGAGAGTCGTCACCTGCAGCGTGTGCGGGATAATGAGGACCGAAAAATCGTCACCATCGACGTCATTAACCGTGAGCGAAACGCCGTCGAGCGCGACGGATCCCTTCTTGGCGATGAAGCGCGCCAATGCGCCCGGCGCCGTGAACACAAACCGGACCTGATCCGCGAGGTCCTCCCGCGTCTTCACGCGCGCGATGCCGTCCACATGCCCCGTGACAATATGGCCGCCCAGTTCGTCGCCGATCTTCAGCGCGCGTTCCAGATTGAGACGCGTGCCGGGTGTCCAGGCCTGAACATTGGTGAGCGCGACGGTTTCGGCGGCAGCATCGACCGCGAACCAGGTGCGATTGCCGGTCAGGCCGGTCTCAACCACGGTCAGGCAGATGCCGGCGCAAGCGATCGACGCGCCGATCTCGATCGACGCGCGGTCATAGCGGCATGCGATCACGATACGGCGCAGGCCGTCCGCCTTCGGTTCGACCGAATCCACTTCGCCGATATCGGTAACGATGCCTGTGAACATGTGTTCTTTGTCATTCCGGGGTGCTGCGAAGCAGCGAACCCGGAATCCAGCGGCAATGCAAGTCAAGGCTGGATTCCGGGTTCACGCGCTTCGCGCGTGCCCGGAATGACAAAGAAATGTGCTCTGGGTCCTAACATCGCTCGTATCGCTCGAGCCTGTCACCGCCGACCGTCTCGGCAGCGAGCAGCTTGAGATGGGAAGAAGCCGTTAGAGCGTCGAGCGCAAGCCCGTCAAGCGCGTCGACACCCTCCGGTCCAATTGTGACTGATCCGCGCAACAGCACCGCTTCATCGATCAGGTCGGCGCGCAGGAACGCCGCCGCGATTTTGGGTCCGCCCTCGACCATCAGACGCGTGATGCCGCGCCCGGCCAGCACGCGCAAGACGGCGGCGAGATCGAGCCCGCCCTCGCCTTTCGCCGTCCGGATGACGGCAACACCTTTTTCAATGAGCAGGCGCTCCTGCTTCTCCAGCGCCGCCGGACCGCAAAACACCCAGACCGGAATCTCGCGCGCGGTCGTGACAATCTGCGAATTCAACGGCAGACGCAAAGCCGGATCGAGGATCACCCGCACCGGCGATGAGTTGAGCATACCCGGCAGGCGGCAGGTCAGCGCCGGATCGTCGGCCAGAACGGTACCGATGCCGGCAAGGATCGCATCGCTCATCGCGCGCATGAGGTGAACGCGCGCCCGCGTTGCCTCGCCGGTAATCTGTATCGGCTTGCGTCCGGACAGCGCGGCCTTGCCATCGGCAGAAATAGCGAGTTTCAGCATCACATGGGGACGCCCGTCGAGAATGCGCCGGATATGTCCCGCGTGATCGCGACGCGCATCATCCGCACAGAGACCGTCCGAGACGGCGATGCCGGCAGCTTTCAAGCGCGCATAGCCATTTCCCGCCACCTCGGGATTGGCGTCGCCGAGTGCCGAGACGACCCGCGCGATCCCCGCTGAGACAATGGCGTCGGCACAGGGCGGCGTCTTGCCGTGATGCGAGCAGGGCTCGAGCGTCGCGTAAAGTGTCGCGCCGCGCGCTGCGTCCCCGGCTCGCCGCAGCGCTTCCGTCTCTGCATGCGGACGCCCGCCCGGCTGCGTCCAGCCACGGCCGACGACAACGCCGTCCTTCACCACCACCGCTCCAACCGCAGGGTTTGGCCAGGTATTGCCGAGCCCCCGCCGTCCGAGCGTCAGCGCGAGTAGCATGAACCGGAGATCGTCGGATGCCGCGCTCACTTGCGCTGCGGCGGTGCGGCCTTGCCGTCTTCCTCGCTCGCAAGCTCGGCGATGGCGTCCTCGAAATCCTTCCGCTCGCGGAAATTGCGGTAGACCGAGGCGAAGCGCACATAGGCGACGTCGTCGAGTTCGCGCAGATGGGCCATCACCGACTCGCCGATGGCATCGGTCGAGATATCCGCCTCGCCGAGATTTTCCAGATCGCGCACGATCTTCGAGACCATCTGCTCGACCCGTTCCGGATCGACATTGCGCTTGCGCAGCGCGATCTGCAGCGAGCGCATCAGCTTGTCGCGATCGAAAGGAACCCGGCGGCCATTGCGCTTGATCACCACAAGTTCGCGCAACTGCACGCGCTCGAAGGTAGTGAAGCGGAACTGGCAGGTCAGGCACACACGCCGGCGGCGGATCGCATTCGAATCCTCGGTCGGGCGCGAGTCCTTCACCTGGGTGTCGAGGCTACTGCAACTCGGACAGCGCATCT
>CAZIKZ010000419.1:0-3377 GCA_964539845.1 uncultured Hyphomicrobiales bacterium | reverse complement strand
TCAGTCGTAAAATTGGCGCGGCTGATAATATTGCGGCTGTGCGTAACCGCCGCCGTAATAGGGCTGCTGCTGCACGCGCTGGCCTTGATAGGCCCGCCATTGATAGCCGTCATAAAAATACTGCTGCTGTTGCGGCTGGCGATAACCGTATTGCGGACCGTTGGCGTCGCGTGGTGCGGCGTAGCGCTCGCGTGTGCGGGGCTGGTCTTCGACCGGTGGCGCATAGGTTGGCGGCAGGCCGGCACCGCGTTCGTTATGCGCGCCGCGTTGCGTTAATTGCCGATCGGCGCGCGCAAGCGCAACGCGCTCGTCGCCCGCGACAACGACCTTGGTTTTCAGAACGCCTTCCGCCTTCACGAGCTCGAACAGTACCCTGGCATTCTCGGGTGCGAGCCGCACGCAGCCGCCGGAGGCCGGGCGGCCGAGCTTGCGGGTCTCGAACGAGCCGTGGATCGCATGCCCGCGCTTGGTGAAGAAGATCGAATGCGGCATCGGCGCGTCATCGAATTCGCGCGAGTAATGGTCCCGCTCCATACGGAAGGCCTGATGGTTCCCGGACGGTGTGAAGCGCCCGACGCGTCCTGTCGAGACCGGCCATGTGTGCAGCACCGCACCGTCGCGGGCGACGGTCAGCGTTTGCGCTGCCTTGTCGACGGTGATCTGGATGTCCGCGAGTGCCGGCGAGGCGGTGAATGCTGCGAGTGATGCAAGGATGAACGGTACGCGGGAACGCATGACAGGATACCTCGAGCTTGCGCAGAGCATACGCAATGTCCCGGCAAGAATTAAGGCGCAATTGCGCGCGTGCTTAAGCGGAAAGGCTAACCGTTCGTGCCGGTAAACACCGCAATTATTCGCAAATGCGTGCATTTGACGAACACGTTCCGCTCACATCTGCGTCATTGCTACGGCTGAACGCCGTCAGGCGGCCGCATAGCATCGTAAGCGAAGCCGCCGTGCGCGGGGGCGTTCATCATCAAGCAGAACGAGATGCAGCGACACACTTGATCGTGACGGAACTGCCACGACATGGTCACACCACTGATCGGAACGTTCGGTGCATTGCAGCATTGGTTATCGGGCGCGCAGTGACGCATGGCGTCTCGGCGCTCAGCCAGTACCCGAAGAATGGAGTTCAGTTATGAACCGCATTATCACGACATTCATCGCTGCCGCATTTGCTGCGGCGTTTGCGATGGCGCCAGCCGTGGCACAGAACCTGCCGCCGCCCGGCAACGTCAATCCCGGCTCGATGAATTCCGGCGCGGAAGAGACCGGCGCCGAAAATCAGCCGCGCAGTTTCGGACCGTATGAGAGCGCACCGCGTCCGTATTACGCGCCCGGATTTAACACCTATGCACCGCAGTCCGGCATGATCTATGGCCCATTCGCTCCGGCGGTCGGCGCCGAGACCTATGGGTCCGGCGGCGCGCCAGCGATCGGCTCGGACGAGGAGTAACAGCGCAGCGATCGTTTAACTCACGTCACGAAGGCCCCGGCGCAAGCCGGGGCTTTTCGTTTGTGCCGATGGCGCGCCTCGATGCTTGCGCGGCCATCAATGCTTTCGTGCACTGACGCGATAACCCGCGATCGCGGTCTCGCCCAGCGATCGCGCGGCTTCCAGCCGGTGTAGCCCCTCAACCAGCACGAAGCGGTCGCCGTCCGCCCGCACCAGGATCGGCGTCTGTAGGCCCTCGGCCAGAATGCTGGCGGCGAGCGCATCGACCTTCGCCGGCTCCAGCGTGGCGCGCCGCTTCACCGGCACATAGATGCGGGCGATCTCGATCATCTCGCGTTTCATCATGATGGCGGCAGGCTAGCACGTATGCGCGCATGCTGCGAACGTCCGTGTCGGCCGTGCGCTGCGGCCAGCTATCGCGTGGACAAGGTCTTCCGGTCGTGTGACTCTGTGCACAGAATTATCGAGGCGAGGGGAGCCATGCCATTCAATCAGCGACAATTGTTTATGATCGCGCTGTTCGCGATCTTCTGGACCGCGTTCATGCTGTTCTGGAATGGTGATTACGGCACTGCGCGCGTCGCCACGATGCTCGTCGTCGGCGTGATCATTGCGCTGGCCTGGGGCTTCTGGATGAAGAAATACGGTGCGTGGAAGGATCAGGCGTGAGTTGGGCGACAGCCCGGCACATTTCTGATCGTTTCCTGGTTCGACAAACCGACACCGGCGGTCCGGTCAGGGATCGCGCGGTGGACACAGCAAACCGCAAAAGGCTAGGTTCCTCAGGCAACATCCTAAGCATCGCCGCTACATTGCCGTCGCTGATTCAATCTTGGGTAAGCATTGCCATGAACTGGACCGCACATCTGTCGCGGATGTCCGTACTTGTCGCCCTTCTGTGGTTCGGTGCCACGGGTATGGTTCTGGCGGAGGCGCGCCTTGCGCTGGTGATCGGCAATTCCACCTACAAGGTCGGTGCCCTCGCCAATCCTCGTAACGATGCCGCTTTGATGGCCGAGACACTGGAGGCGGAAATCCAATCGACGACCGGCCCCTTCACGCCGCAGGAGATGATTGTCGTCGATGACAGGCTGCTTGTGACGACCCACAAGGGCCAAGGTGAAAACGGTTCGATCTACGCGTTCACCGGATGGCGCGCTGCCGTGGCCGGTCAAAAGTGAGCGACGGCGCCGGAATTGTGAACGCCACATCCCGTGTTGCGCGCTGCGGATGCGGCGCGCTTACCGCCACCGTGCGCGGCGAACCTGCCACCGTCTATTTGTGTGCGTGCCGGAATTGCCAGATCAAGAGCGGCTCGGCCTTCAGCTATGCCGCGGTGTTCGCCGCTGACGCCGTGACGCTCAATGGCGCGCATAACGCGTATCGCTACACCGGCGAGAGCGGCCGCTGGATCGAGAACCGTTTCTGCCCGGCCTGCGGCACCGCCGTGTTCTTCTATTCGGAAGGCTTCCCCGGAATGATCGGCATCGCGGCGGGCTGTTTCGCCGATGACGCTGGCTCGGCGCGTGACGCATTGCTCACGCCGCAGCGCATGTATTGGGCAGAGCGCAAGCGCGATTGGGTCGGCGGCTTCGAGGCGTGCGAACAGGTCGCCCGGCAATAGGCGGCCGGAGACTCTACGCCGCGGTCGGGTGCCGTGGCTCCGTCAGGCGCACCGCCACCAGCCAGCCGATTGGAAGCAGGACCACGAGTGTACCAAAGAAGCCCAGCACACTGAGCAGATCGTGGATGTGCGGAAGATTGTCGAGGATCAGTCCGATCACTATCGCCACCGCGACGGACACCAGCGCCACCGCCACGAACGTCAAAAGCAAGATCAAGCCCTGCATCTCGGCCTCCCGGGATCTCCTGGCGGCGTAACGCTTGGGCGGGCTTCTGGTTCCCTGTGACGATGCGT
>CAZIKZ010000418.1:0-3403 GCA_964539845.1 uncultured Hyphomicrobiales bacterium | reverse complement strand
AACAGAAACGCGCACACAAAGGCTGAGACCGGATTTCCGGGAAGCCCGAGCACATGGATCGGCCCGAGCCGTCCGTGCATGAGCGGGCGGCCGGGACGCATGGCGATCTTCCAGAACGAAAGGTCCATGCCCTCGGCGGCCAGCGCCTGTTGCACGAAATCGTAGTCGCCGACCGACGCGCCGCCCATGGTGACGAGCACATCGACCCGCCGCATCCGCGCGTTCTGAATCGCAGCGACAGTATCGGGCAGCGTATCGCGCGCGATGCCGAGGTCGCTTACTTCCGCGCCTTCCTGACGCGCCAGCGCCGCAACCGAATAGCCGTTGGAATAGACGATCTGGCCCGGGCCGGGCTTGCGCCCGGGCAGCACCAGTTCGTCGCCGGTGGCGAGCAGGGCAATGCGCGGCTTGCGATGGACCGGCAGCATCGGGTGATTCATGGCCGCCGCGAGCCCGAGGTCGCGCCCGGTGAGCACGCGGCTGCGCGCGAGCATGACGTCGTGCTCCCTGAAATCGAGCCCGGCCGCACGGATGTGCCGGCCCTTTTGCGGCACTGTCGTGAGGATGACATTGTCGCCTTCGCGCCGGGTCTGCTCCTGCACGACGACCGTATCGGCGCCGGCCGGCACCTCGCCGCCGGTGAAAATTCGTACGGCCTGTCCGCCTGCGACCTCGCCGATGAACGGGCGCCCGGCCGCAACTTCACCGACAACCCTGAGACCCATCGGTACGCTCGTCACGTCCTCGCCGCGCACGGCGTAACCGTCCATGGCGGACACATCGACGGGCGGCTGGGTCCGCATCGATCGCACGTCGTCTGCGAGAACGCGGCCATGGGCTTCGGTGATCGGCACGCGCTCTGTCGGCAACGCGCTCGCATGCGCCAGAACGCGCTGCAAGGCATCGGCGACAGGCAAGAGCGCCATCGCTTATCGCTCCGCGCGGTAGGGACCGGATTTGCCGCCGGTTTTCTCGACCAGGTGTATGCCTTCGATCCGCATGCCGCGCTCGGCGGCCTTCACCATGTCATAGATGGTGAGACATGCGACGGAAACCGCGGTCAGTGCCTCCATCTCAACGCCGGTCTGGCCCGTCACTTTTACGCTCGCGCGCACGACGATCCCCGGCAGCGCCGGATCGGGCACGAGGTCCACGGTGATCTGGGACAGGGCGAGTGGATGACAGAGCGGTATCAGTTCGTGGGTTCGCTTCGCCGCCATGATGCCGGCAATACGGGCGGTCCCCAGCACGTCGCCCTTCTTGGCGTTGCCGGCAACGACAAGGTCGAGCGTGTCCTTGCTCATGACGACGCGGCCTTCAGCGACGGCGACGCGCGTGGTTGCAGTCTTCCCGGATACATCGACCATGTGCGCTTCGCCCGAAGCGCCAAGATGGGTGAGGACTTTGCCGGACATGACTAGTTCGCCGCGGCGCGGACAGGCGGGAGCGCCAGCAGCGTGCGGGTTGCCTCGGCGACATCGTTTGCGCGCATCAGACTCTCGCCGATCAGGAAGGTGGAAATGCCAACGCCCGACAATAGCGCCAGATCGGCCGGTGTGAAAATGCCGCTCTCGCCAACGATCAGCCGACCGGGCGGCACTTTTGGCGCGAGCGCGACGCTGACATTGAGCGAGGTTTCGAAGGTGCGCAGGTTACGATTGTTGATGCCGAACAGCCGGGACTTGAGCGTGAGCGCGCGCTCGAGTTCGGCCTCGTCATGAATTTCGATCAGCACGTCCATACCATAAGACATGGCAGCGCTTTCCAGTTCGCGGGCAGCGCCGTCGTCGAGCGCGGCCATGATGATCAGGATGCAGTCGCCGCCCCACGCGCGTGCCTGCGCGACCTGATAGGGCTCGAACATGAAGTCCTTGCGCAAGGCGGGCAGGGACGTCGCTGCACGCGCCTGCGTCAGGAACTCCGGACGGCCCTGGAAGGAGGGCGCATCGGTGAGGACGGACAGGCATGCGGCGCCGCCGGCCTCATAGGCCATGGCAATCGCAACCGGATCGAAATCCTCGCGGATCAGCCCCTTGGACGGGCTGGCCTTCTTCACTTCGGCGATCAGTGCATATTGGCCGGCCGCGAGCTTGCGTTCGATCGCGTCTGCAAAACCGCGCGGAGCGGGTGCCGCACGCGCCTCGGCGTCGAGCACGGCGAAGCTTTTCTCGCGCTTTGCCGCGGCGATCTCTTCGCGCTTGTAGGCCTCGATCGTCTTCAGGATGTCGGCCATTGTGGTCTCACCCGTTGGAAACGGCAATCAGGCGGTCGAGACGCGCGCGGGCGGCGCCGGTCGACAAGGCCTTGCGCGCCTGGTCGGCGCCATCTTTGAGGTCTTTCGCCAAACCGGCGACCACCAGTGCGGCGCCGGCGTTCATGACTGCGACATCGCGATAGGCGCCTGGCTTGTCGTCGAGCACATCCCTGAGCGCTTCGGCGTTATGTTCCGCGTCGGCGCCGCGCAACGCCTCGGGTTTGACGGCTCCGATGCCGATATCGGCCGGCGAGATTTCGAAGGTACGGATCTTGCCGTTTTCCAGCGCAGCGACGGCGGTCGGGCCCGATGTCGTGATTTCATCGAGTCCATCAGACCCGTGCACGACCCATGCGGCCTCTGAGCCGAGGTTCTGCAGCACCTGGGCGAGGGGCTCGATCCATTGCCTCGAGAAGACGCCGACGAGCTGGCGCTTCACGCTGGCCGGATTGGACAGCGGCCCGAGTAGATTGAAGATCGTGCGGGTACCAAGCTCGACGCGGGTCGCGCCGACATTCTTCATCGCGGGATGATGCGCGGGCGCAAACATGAAACCGATGCCGGCCTCATAAATGCAGCGGGTGATTTCGTCGGGCCGCAGATCAATCTTGATGCCGAGCGCGGACAGGACGTCGGCGGCGCCCGATTTCGACGACAGCGCGCGATTGCCATGCTTCGCCACCGGCACGCCGGCGCCCGCGACGATAAACGCCGCGCAGGTCGAGATATTGTAGGAGCCCGAGGCGTCGCCGCCGGTACCGACCACATCAATGGCGCCGGGCGGGGCTGCGACCTTGGTCATCTTGGCGCGCATCGCACTGACTGCGCCGGTAATCTCGTCGACGGTTTCGCCGCGGACGCGCAACGCCATCAGCAGGCCACCCATCTGCGATGGCGTCGCTTCGCCCGACATCATGCGGTCGAAGGCGTTCGACGCTTCGTCGCGTGTCAGCGCCGCGCCCGATGCGGTCTTGGCAAGCAACGCCTTAAATTCGTCGGCCATGATGCGTCCTCAATGCAAGCGACGCTGCGCGCCGTTCCAGGCGGCTGCGAGGTCGAGAAAATTCTTCAGGATCAGATGTCCGTGTTCGGAGGCGATACTTTCGGGATGAAATTGAACGCCATGCAGCGGCAGTGTCCTATGCGAAA
>CAZIKZ010000417.1:0-3408 GCA_964539845.1 uncultured Hyphomicrobiales bacterium | reverse complement strand
CCGGCATGGCCGAGCCGGTCCATGTAGAGATACAGCACCGGCGTGATGAACAGCGTCAGGAATTGCGATACGACCAGCCCGCCAACGACGGCGATACCAAGCGGCTGGCGCAATTCCGAACTCGGACCATGACCGATGGCGATCGGCAGCGTGCCGAGGATCGCGGCGAAGGTCGTCATCATGATCGGCCGGAAGCGCATGATCGCCGCCTTGTAGATCGCGTCGGCCGGCGCCATGTGCTGCACGCGCTGCAGATCGAGCGCGACGTCGATCATCATGATCGCATTTTTCTTCACGATGCCGATCAGCATCAGAAGACCGATCATCGCGATCACGCTCAGATCCAGCCCGAACAGCACAAGCGCTCCCAGCGCTCCGACGACCGCCGATGGCAAACCGGTCAGGATGGTGAGCGGATGGATGTAGCTCTCGTACAGCATCCCGAGAACCATGTAGATCGTCAGCACCGCCGCCGCGAGCAGGATGCCCTGATTGGCGAGTGACTGCTGGAAGGTTTGCGCGGTGCCGGAGAATGTCGTGCTGATCGATGGCGGCACACCAAGGCGCTGCTTCAGCACATCGATCTCCGCCACCGCGTCCCCAAGCGCCACCCCGGGCGGAAGGTTGAACGACACCGTCACGGCTGGAAGCTGCCCGAGCTGATTGACCGCGAGGTCGCCCGCCGTCCGCTCAACGGCCGCAATTGCACTGAGCGGCACGAGCTGACCGGCCGGCGTACGGATGCGGATATTGCCAAGATCGTTGGAATTCCACTTGATGCGCGGATCGAACTCCATCAACACGCTGAAAGAATCGCCGCTGCCATAGATGGTCGACACCTGCCGCGAACCGAAACCGGAATAAAGCGTCGACCGGATCTGATCGGCATTGATGCCGAGCGAGGCGGCCTTGTCCTTGTCGACCTTGAGCGTGATCTGGATCGCCCCGTCCTGGAGATCGTTGTTGACGTCCGTGAAATGCCGATCGGCCGCCATCGCGGCTGTCATCTTGCGCGCCCAGTCCCGCATCTCGTCCTTGCGCACGCTCTGCATGACGAACTGATATTCACTGCGGCTGGTGCGCCCGCCGATACGGAGATTCTGAACCGGCGACATCACCACATTGATGCCGGGGAAATTCATCTCCCTGCGGAAGATGCGCAGCAGCTCCGGCATCTGCGGCCGCTCCGACCGCGGCTTCAACTCCACGAACAGCCGGCCGCTATTGAGGCTCGACGACGATCCGCCTCCACCCACGATCGAGGCGACGTTCGCGACATAGGGAGACTGTCGAAACGCTTCCTCGACCTGCTGCTGCAGGGCGATCATCGCCTCGAACGAGATATCCGGCCGCGCCTCGGTCGATACCGACAATTGCCCGATATCCTCCTGCGGGAAGAAGCCTTTCGGCGTCACGTAAAACAGATAAACGGTGCCGATCAGCGTTGCGAAGAACACGCCGAGCATGAATGGCTGGCGCTTGAGACTCCACTGGACCCCGCGATCATAGGCATTGGTCATCGCGGTGAGCCCGCTTTCCAGCGTGGCGCGCCATCCGGTTTCAGGCGGGATGTTGCCGTCCTTGTCGCGGTGTGGCGGCTGCAGCATCTTCGCGCAGAGCATCGGCGTCAGGGTGAGCGACACGAACGCCGAGATCGCGAGCGCGACCGTCACCACGATTGCGAATTCATGGAAAATCCGTCCAACCACGCCACCCATCAGCAAGACCGGAATGAAGACGGCGACCAGAGAAATCGTGATCGAGATGATGGTGAACCCGATCTCGCGCGAGCCCTTGATCGCCGCATCGAATGCGGACAGGCCATCCTCCTCCATGTGCCGGTAGATGTTCTCGAACATCACGATGGCATCGTCGACCACGAGCCCGACGGCGAGCGTGAGCGCCAGCAGCGAAATATTATTGATACTGAACCCGAACAGATACATCGCCCCGAGCGTGCCGATCAGCGAGATCGGTACTGCGAGCGCAGGGATGAGCGTCGCCGTCAGCCGCCGCAGGAACAGGAAGATGACCATGATGACGAGCGCGATCACCAGCAACAGCGTGAACTGCACGTCGGCGACCGCTTCGCGGATCGAAACCGAGCGATCGTTGAGAACTTCAATCGAGGACGCGCGCGGCAGATCGTCGATGAAACCCGGCAGCATCGCCTTGACGCGATCGACCACGTCGACCGTATTGGCTTCGGGCTGGCGCTGGACCGCGAGGATGATCGCGGGAACACCGTTGAACCAGCTTGCCCTCTGATTGTCCTCGATCGAATCCGAAACCACCGCCACATCACCCAGCCGCACCGGCCGGCCACCGCGGGTGGCAACGATGATCTGACGGAACTGCGCCGCATTCTCGAGCTCGGTCTCCGCCTGGATGGTCAATTGCTGCTGTGCGTTGCGCAGCGTACCGACTGGCGTATTCGCATTGGCGGCAGCGACCGACGCCTGAACCTCGTTGACGCCGATACCGCGCGCCGACAGCGCATTCGGATCGACCTGGATGCGCACGGCGAATTTCTGACTGCCATAAACCACCACCTGCGCGACGCCGTCGACGGTGGACAAGGCCGGCGAGATGACCTGCTGCGCAAAGGCGTCGAGGTCCGGCAGCGGCGTAGTATCGCTGCGGATCGCGAGCAGCAGCACCGGCGCGTCCGCAGGGTTCACCTTGCGGTAGCTCGGGAGTTCGGTCATTTCCGGCGGCAGTCGGCGCTGGGTTCGCGCGATGGCGGATTGGATATCTGCCGCAGCCGCATCGATGTCGCGACCGAGATTGAACTGGATCACGATCGAGGTCGACCCCTGGGTCGATGTCGCGCTGATCGTGTCGATGCCGCTGATGGTGGTGAATTGCTTGATCAGCGGCGTCGCGACCGAATTCGCCATGGTATCGGGCGACGCGCCGGACAGGCTGGCGGACACATTGATGGTCGGGAAATCGGTTCGCGGCAGCGCCGCCACCGGGAGATAGATGTAGGCGAACAATCCGGCAGCCACCATCGCGATCGACATCAGCGTGGTGGTGACCGGATGGCGGACACAGAACTCCGAGACGTTCATCGGGCCGCATCCTGTCGCGTGCCAGCAGCGCCGGATTGCGTCGCCTTGGTATCGGGCGCTTTGGACTGCGCGGCCGGATTGTCGGGCTGTCGCGTGACATCGCGGACGTGCGCGCCATTCGCGAGACGAAGCTGCCCCTCGACCACGACGCGTTCGCCTGGCTTAAGGCCGGCGCTGATCGCGGTGCGGTCATCGACAATGCCTATGGCTTCCACCACTCGCATCTCTGCGCTGGAGTCCGGCTTCACGACAAAGACGAACGGGCCTTTCTGACTGGTTTGAAGGGCGACGGTCGGAATGCTGACCGTATCCGGACGGGTGTCCAGATCGACCT
>CAZIKZ010000416.1:1748-3424 GCA_964539845.1 uncultured Hyphomicrobiales bacterium | reverse complement strand
CGTTCGCGGCCGGCAATTTCCTCGGCCCGGTGTTTCTCGGACGGCTGTTCGACACGATCGGGCGGCGGCCGATGATCTTCTTCACCTATCTGATGTCGGGCCTGCTGCTCTCGCTCACCGGCTGGCTGTTCATGGAAGGCCATCTGACCGCGACCACGCAGACGATCTGCTGGATGGTTATCTTCTTCTTTGCCTCGGCTGCTGCGAGTTCGGCCTATCTCACCGTCAGCGAAACTTTTCCGCTGGAAATCCGGGCGCTCGCGATTGCGGTGTTTTACGCGGTCGGTACCGGTATCGGCGGTGTCGCAGGCCCGCTCGTGTTCGGGCTCCTGATCGAAACGGGGTCGCGTGCGACGGTGTTCGCGGGCTATCTGTTTGCGGCGCTGCTGATGATTGCCGCGGCCGTTGTCGCACTGCGCTATGGCGTTGCGGCGGAACGCAAGCCGTTGGAGGCGGTCGCGCGTCCGCTCGCGAGCGCGGACTGACGGCATCCGGTGCTGGGCAAAGCGGTGCACGTCCCCTATGGTCGGGCGCCGGGCCGAACAGGGAATTGGACGATGCGGTTTCTACTCGGGTGCGCTCTCTCGTTCGCGCTCCTGTTCCAGGACGGGCAGGCCGGTGCGCAGGCGCTCGACAAGGTCACGTTCGGCACCAACTGGGTCGCGCAGGCCGAACACGGCGGCTATTACCAGGCGCTCGCCGACGGCACTTACAAGAAATATGGCCTCGACGTCACGATCCTTCAGGGCGGGCCGAATGCAAACAACCGCATCCTGCTGCCGGTCGGCAAGATCGACTTCTACATGAGCGCGAATCTGCTGCAGTCGTTCGATGCGGTGGCGCAGAACATTCCGACGGTCGCGGTCGCTGCCAGCTTCCAGAAAGATCCGCAGGTGCTGATGGCGCATCCGGGGCAGGGCATCGACAAGTTCGAGGACCTGAAGACGCTGAAGATCCTGGTCTCCAAGGAAGGCATGGCCGGCTATTACCAGTGGCTGAAGAACGATTACGGCTTCACCGACGCGCAGGTGCGGCCCTACACCTTCAATCCGCAGCCGTTTCTGGCCGACAAGAAAATGGCGATGCAGGGCTATGTGACGTCCGAGCCCTATGCGATCGAGACGCAGGGCAAGGTCAAGCCGGTGATCTTCCTGCTCGCCGACCAGGGCTTCTCGACCTATTCGACCCTGATCGAAACGCGGCGCGATCTTGTGGAGAAAAAGCCCGACCTCGTGCAACGCTTCGTCGATGCATCCGCGATCGGCTGGGCCAATTATATCTACGGCGACAACACGGCCGCGAACGCGCTCATCAGGAAGCATAATCCGGACATGACCGACGCGCTGCTCGCCAATTCGATCGAGAAGATGAAGCAGTACGGGATCGTGGATTCCGGGGACTCGATCAAGCTCGGCATCGGCGCGATGTCGGATGCGCGGGTCAAGGACTTCTTCGACAAGATGGTGCGTTCCGGCGTGCTCAAGCCGGACCTCGATTACAGGAAGGCCTACACCCTGCAATTCGTGAACAAGAGCGTTGGCGTGGATTTACGCCCGAAGTGATTGGCGTTCCCTCTCCCCGCTTTCTTCTTACCTCTCCCCGCTTGCGGGGAGAGGTCGCGAGCGAAGCGAGCGGGAGGGGGAGTTTCGGATAAGTACAGAGCTGGGTGAGCCCCC
>CAZIKZ010000416.1:0-1738 GCA_964539845.1 uncultured Hyphomicrobiales bacterium | reverse complement strand
ATTCGCTTCGCTCATGCGGTCGACCTCTCCCCGCAGGCGGGGAGAGGTAAAGAAAGAACCGAATCGTGGAATTTTCCTCCACAGCATCCGAAATCGTCTCCCTTCGCGGCGTCGGCAAGACCTTTCCGAACGGCGTGATGGCGCTGCGCGATGCCAGCTTCTCCGTTCGCGACCATGAATTCGTGTCGCTGCTCGGACCGTCGGGTTGCGGCAAGTCGACGGCGTTGCGGATCGTCGCGGGACTGCTCGAACCCACCACGGGTGATGTGATCTGGCGCAACGGCGATGCGCCCGGCGGCGCCATGGTGGTTTCGAGCGAAGCGAGTGCGGGTTCGCGCGAACAAAACGCACCGATGCAAAAAGGCGAGATCGGCTTCGTGTTCCAGGAGCCGACGCTGATGCCCTGGGCGAGCGTCGCCGGCAATGTCCATCTGCCGCTCAAGCTTGCGGGCATCGGGCGCGACGCGGCGATGCCGCGCATCCGTGACGCGCTGGCGCGTGTCGGGCTGGAGGCCTTTGAAAACGCCTATCCGCGCGAACTTTCGGGCGGCATGAAGATGCGCGTATCGATCGCACGCGCGCTGGTGACACAGCCGAAGCTCTTGCTGATGGACGAGCCGTTCGCCGCGCTCGACGAGATCACCCGCTTCAAGCTCAACAACGATTTGCTCGCGCTCTGGGCTTTGATGCGGCAGACCGCGATCTTCGTCACCCATTCGGTGTTCGAGTCGGTTTATCTGTCGAGCCGCATCGTCGTGATGACGCCGCGGCCGGGCAGCGTGCATTCCGAGATCGCGGTGGACGCGCCTTATCCGCGCACCGAAGCCTTCCGCACCTCGCCGGAATATGCCGCGCTCTGCCGCAAGGTGTCGGAAGCGCTGGTCGATGCGATGACGCAGGACGATTCGGCGCAGGATCCGGCCGCATGACCACGCGCCCGGCAACACGCGCCGAGGAGGCGCAGGAGCGCACGCGGCGCGAGCGGCTGATGCGCGGTGTGCTGCCGCTTGCGGCGCTCGCGATCGGCATTCTGATCTGGGATCTGGTGGTGCGCATCAACGACATCCAGCCCTATGTGCTGCCGTCGCCGTCGCTGGTCTTTCGCACGCTGATCGCGGACTGGGCGCTGTTGTGGTCCTCGCTGCTGGTGACGCTGACCGTGACTTTGCAGGCGTTGATCCTTGCGTTCGCCGGCGGCGTCGGACTTGCGATCGCGTTCAACAAGTCGCGGCTGGTCGAATATTCCTTCTATCCCTACGCCGTCATTTTGCAGGTGACGCCGGTGGTGGCGATTGCGCCGCTGCTTCTGATCTATCTGCCGCAGCAGGCGGCGGTGCTGGCCTGCGCGTGGATCGTGGCGTTCTTTCCGGTGCTGGCCAACACCACGCTCGGCCTCAACTCGGTGGACCGGAACCTGAGCGAGCTATTCCGGCTGTACGGCGCAACGCAGTGGCAGGTGCTGCGCGATCTGAAGCTGCCGGCGGCTTTGCCCTATATGCTCGGCGGGCTGAAGATCGCGGGCGGTCTGTCGCTGATCGGCGCGGTGGTGGCGGAAATCGCTGCGGGCTCGGCCGGTGCCGGTTCGGGGCTCGCCTATCGCATCGCGGAGTCGGGCTACCGGCTCAACATCCCGCGCATGTTCGCGGCGCTCATATTGCTGTCGGTGGCCGGCGTCGTGATCTTCGCGTTGCTGTCGTTGGTCTCGCACCTGATCCTGCGGCGCTGGCACGAGAGCGCG
>CAZIKZ010000415.1:0-3426 GCA_964539845.1 uncultured Hyphomicrobiales bacterium | reverse complement strand
AGTACAGCGTGCGCTACCGCGACGAGCGCCATCAGAAGGACGAGCTCAAGCCGGCTCTCATCAATGCCGGCCGCAACATCGGCGGACCGCTTGCGCTCGCCGCAGCCGCGACCGCCGCCGGCTTCCTGGCGTTTCTGCCGACGAATTATCAAGGCGTGTCAGAGCTTGGCGTCATTGCCGGCGTTGGCATGATCGTCGCGTTCCTGATGAGTATCACTGTGCTTCCGGCGCTGCTTGCGCTTTTCGACCCGCCTGGTGAAAAAGAAGCGCTCGGCTACAAGAGCTTCGCGTCCGCCGACGGCTTCGTCGAGCGCAACAGGAAGTGGGTCGTCGCTGGCACACTGGGCATCGCCATTATCGGGTTGCCGCTGCTGTATTTCCTGCGCTTCGACTTCAATCCGATCAATCTTCGCAGCCCGACGGTCGAATCGATTGCGACCTATCTCGACCTGCGTCGGGATCCGAACACAGGCGCGAGCGCGATCAACCTTCTGGCGAATTCGGCGAAGGACGGACAGGCTGCGGCTTCCAGGCTGGCGAAGCTGCCTGAAGTCGAGCGCGTCATGACGATCGAGAGCTTCGTTCCCGAGGATCAGGAGACCAAGCTCGCGCTGATCAAGAAGGCCGCCACCGCACTCAATCGCGCACTGAACGTCAAGGCTTCGCCGCCGCCGGATTCACGCCAGACCGCCGAATTGCTTGGGCAAACCGCCGCGATGCTCGATGCCGTAGGCCAACAGCCCGGAGCCGGTGGGGAATCTGCCAAACGGCTTGCCGACCAATTGCGCAAGCTCGCAGCCGCACCCGACGAAAAGCGCAGCGTCGCGGAGCAGGCCGTCATTGTTCCGCTGAATTTCAAACTCGCGGAAATGCGGAAATTCCTGCAGGCTGGTCCTGTCACGGTCGACACCCTTCCTGCGGATCTGAAGAATGTGTGGGTCACGGCGGACGGACGTTACCGCGTCGAGGCGTTTCCGAAGGGCGACCCGAACGACAATGACACGTTGCGCAATTTCGCACGCAAGGTCCTTGAGGTCGAGCCGAACGCGATCGGCGGCCCCGTCTCGATCCTGAAGTCCGGCGACGTGATTGTGGTCGCGTTCATTCAGGCCGGTCTGCTCGCGCTCGTCACGATCTGTCTGCTGCTCTGGATCGCGCTGCGTCGCATCAGCGACGTGGCTCTGACCGTCGTCCCGCTGCTGCTCGCTGGCGTGATTACGATGGAGCTTTGCGTCTTGATCGACCTGCCGCTGAACTTCGCAAACATCATCGCGCTGCCGCTGCTGCTCGGCATCGGCGTCGCGTTCAAGATCTATTACATCATGGCGTGGCGCGCCGGGCAGACGAACCTGCTGCAATCCAGCCTGACGCGCGCGGTGATCTTCAGCGCGTTCACGACCGCGACCGCATTCGGAAGCCTCTGGCTGTCAAGCCATCCAGGCACATCGAGCCTGGGCAAGCTGCTGGCGCTATCCCTCGTGACAACGATGTGCGCGGCCGTGCTGTTTCAGCCAGCGCTAATGGGTCGTCCCCGGGACGCCAGTGACGCGGGAGCAGACGGTACCGGAAAGGCTTGATCCCGGTGCCACGTCCGGCACCGCGATGCCCTTGGGCTTGGCTTTGCTCTTGGCAGGCTCAGGAGCGATCGGAGCCGGAAACGCATCGACAGACCGTGCCCAGGTTTCGCCACCACAGAACAGACCACCCAATACGCAACCACGGACTTTGAGGGCCTTTTCAGACAGAAGCTCGACGCTGGCCTGATACATTTTTCCGTCCTTGGCATTGTAGATTTGCCCCGACCACTTGTCGGCGCCGGACGGCTTCATGTCGATCAGGATGGGCATCCCGAGCGTATCGCGCGTACGCTTTGCCGGGTCTGGATTGGCAGTGTCCTTGCCTGGTTCCTTCTCCCAGCCGACAACCCCCCACAAGGACCCTCCGCAGATAGCGATTCGAATCTTGGCGGAACCGTCCTCGACCAACCAATCCCCTGCGGGGTCGCCCGCCGCTGCGGGCGCGACACTCAGGACCCAAAGCGCTGTAACCAAAGCAAGTCGTTTCATGCTAACCCACCTCGACGGCAAACGCGGCGATCCGGTTGCCCTCGAAACGTCGCAACCCAATCATAGCAGCTTGATCGATGCTCGAACCTAACAACTACGACATTGCGGCCATTTTTGAAGCGCGGGAAGCTGGCCGGTTCGAATTACATGGCCGCCACCTCAATGAGCAAATGGTCCGAGTCCTCCGGACCATCGGGTATGACGTCGGCTTCCGCCGCGGCGTCGGCCAGTATCTCTATGACCGGTCGGGCAGCCGCTATCTGGATCTCCTCAGCGGATTCGGGGTGTTCGGCATCGGCCGGAACCACCCGGCTCTGCGGACCGCCCTCGAAAGTATTCTGGACTCGGAACTGCCCAATCTGGTGCAGATGGACGTCCCGGCCCTCGCCGGTGTTCTGGCTGAACGGTTGCTCGCAAAGGCGCCATATTTCGATAAGGTTTTCTTTGCCAATTCCGGAACCGAAACCGTTGAGGCAGCGATCAAGTTTGCACGCGCCGCCACCAAGCGCTCCAAGATCCTGTCCTGCGAGCATGCCTTCCATGGCCTGACTTTCGGCGCGCTCTCGCTAAACGGCGATGAGATTTTCAAGAAGGGCTTCGAGCCTCTGCTCGGCGATTGCGCGGCTGTCCCTTTCAACGACCTCACCGCACTGGAGAGCGCGCTGCGCCGGCGCGACGTCGCAGCCTTCATCGTCGAGCCAATCCAGGGCAAGGGCGTTCATCTCCCGGCCCCGGATTATCTGCAATCGGCAGCCGACCTCTGCAGGAAATATGGCACGCTGTTTATCGCGGACGAAATCCAGTGCGGCCTCGGCCGCACCGGCCGCTTCTTCGCCGTGGAGCATTGGGGCGTGCAGCCAGACATGATCCTGCTCGCCAAAGCGCTCTCGGGGGGCCATGTGCCGGTCGGCGCTCTGCTGACGCGCAAGGATATTTTCGACCGGCTGTTCAACCGTATGGACCGTGCGGTTGTTCATGGTTCCACATTCGCCAAGAACGATCTCGCGATGGCAGCCGGCATCGCCACGCTTTCCGTCATCGACTCTGAAAAACTGGTCGAGAATGCTGCGCGGACCGGTGAGCGTTTGCTCTCGTCCTTTCAGGCCATGGCAGGCCGTCATGAGATGCTGCGCGAAGCGCGAGGTCTCGGTCTGATGATCGGCGTCGAATTTGGGGCGCCCTCGTCACTCAAGCTGCGCGCATCTTGGTCCATGATCGAAGCCGCGAACAAGGGGCTATTCTGTCAGTTGATTACCATCCCCCTCTTCAAGGATCACAAGATCCTGACGCAGGTGGCAGGGCACGGCAGTCACACGATAAAAATGCTGCCACCTTACGTGATCACAGACGACGACTGCAC
>CAZIKZ010000414.1:0-3428 GCA_964539845.1 uncultured Hyphomicrobiales bacterium | reverse complement strand
TTCGGCGGGATCACGCCGCCCGCGCCGCGCTCGCCATAGCCGAGTGCCGGCGGGATGGTCAGCGTGCGCTTGCCGCCGACTTTCATCGTGGCGACGCCCTCGTCCCAGCCCTTGATCACGCGCCCCTGACCGATCGGAAATTCGAACGGCTGGCCGCGATCGACCGATGAATCGAATTTCTTGCCCTTGGCGCCGTTGTCGGAGAGATAGCCGGTGTAATGCACCACGGCGGTCTGGCCCGATTTCGGCGAAGCGCCGGTGCCGGCCTGGGTGTCGACCATCTGCAGGCCGGACGATGTGGTGACCGGCTTGCCGGACTGGGCGGAGGCGTCGTCAGTTGTCATGGTCAAGATACCTGTGGACACGATGCTTATGGTTGCGATGGCCGCGCAGGCAGCCATCAGGTGACGTCTTGAAAAGGCGCGCATCGGTCGTTTCTCCCTGATCGATACCGGCCTCTTGTAGCCCGCAATCTGCGAAGCGCAATGCCGGGGCGCGCCTTCTGGCCGGGGGTTGTGTCGGGAACATGGCTTCCCGGGCGGAACCCGAGCAGGAAGCGGGACATGCCCTACCGCGTCAGCAGATGGGAGATCGGTTCAGCACTGACCGAAATCCGTCCGACGAACGGCCGGTCATGCGCGAGGACGACAAAGAACGCCGCGCTGGCCGCGCCGGTATAGATCGCCACCGCGAACAACTGCGATACCAGTTCGTGATTATTCACCATGGCAAGCGCCGTCAGCGCCGCGCTTGCGATCAGGATCATGGCGATCCACTGCGCGGTCGTGACCCCCTGCGTCGCGAGCGTGATGCGCTGCAGGCGCGCGCTTCGCGCCTCCACGATCTGGCCGATCGCCGGCAAGGCCGTCGGCAGGGACTGCCCGGCGGCTTCACGCGAGATCGCTTCCATGAGCACGATCAAAATGCTTTCGGACTGATCATAGATCGCGGCAGTGAATTGCTCCCGGCGCAGCATCGCGGGCCAGTCTCCGGCGAGCACCTGTTTGGCATAGGCGCGCACATCGGCGCGCGTGCGCTCCTTCAGCTCCAGCGGGAAGCCGTCCGCGACGCCGTAGAGATTCTCAAGCGCGTTGGCCTCGCGCTGGACCGCGGTATGGGCATGCTCCGAGTTCTGCCAGATGCCCGCAGCGGAAAAGGCCATCATGAGCGCGAACATGGCGCTGGTGGTGTTGACCGCGGCATCCTTCAGGACGAGCGGCCGGCCCTCGCCGTAACCGAGCGCGCGCAAGGCCACGCGTACCGCGATCGTGATCGCCAACGCACCCGACAACGTCGCCGCGAAGGTCACGATGAACATGCCCGGCAACGGCAACGACTGAACCCAATCAACCACCACGCGCGTCATCCGGCCTCCAGAGCCGCGACATTGCGGTTTCGGCAACGGGGATTCAAGCGCCGGATACGGTCACGCGCGAGCGGGGTGATCAGCGCGGCAATGCGAGCGCGCACTCACTTCACCGAAATCAATTCGACATCGAAGATCAGCGTCGCGTTCGGCGGAATATCGGTGCCGGCGCCGCGTTCGCCATAGCCGAGCGCGGGCGGGATGATCAGCGTGCGCCGGCCGCCGGTTTTCATGGTGAGGACGCCCTCATCCCAGCCGCGGATCACATCGCCCTGCCCGACGCGGAATTCGAACGGCCGGCCCTTGTCGACCGAGGAATCGAATTTCCTGCCCTTCACACCGTTCTCGTAGAGCCAGCCGGTGTAATGCACGACCGCGACCTGCCCGCGGCGTGGCAACGCGCCGGTGCCGGGCTGCGTGTCGGCGTATTGCAGGCCCGAGCGCGTGGTGGTGGTCATCGCAGGCACGGGCGGCGCGACGGGTGCGGTGTCGGTGGTGCCGGTGCAGCCGGCGAGCGTCAGCGAAGCGGCGACGGCGAGTGACAGAACGCGGAAACGGGAACGCATGGCACGGCCTTATCGGCGTTTGCAGGAGCGGCCATCGTAGCCCGCATCGACCTCGAGCGAAATGCCGGGAATGCGGCGATGCCGCCCGGATGTCACACCCGCCCGGCCGGCGACGTTAAAATGCTACTTCCCGGTCGCGGGACACGCTTTGTCCACCACGCGGCTGTCGCAGACCTGTCTTCATCGTGACTATAGTGATTGAAATATTTTCTGCCCCTCGGCACGATCTTCAAGGCTACGGAAGTAAACGCGAGCAACGCGAACAACTGGCGCCTTAAGCAGAGAACTTACGTTCCCCAATGATTCGTGCTCACCATCCACTTTTATCAATATGTTTTTCAAAAAACTTTCGTCGGTTACTGCATGCTGTTTGTAATTGCGGTGCGCAAGCTTATCTTCCACGAAATAAATAGAACTATCCTTCAGAGCTTCGCGGAACTTAACCAATTTATTCCTTCCGATATTGCCCGTCGCTGTGCCGGGCAACTCAAAACACTTGTACGTATCTCGTTGCAGATATCTCCGCGCTAAATCAGAAGCGAGACCATAATTTGATTCAGCGGCAATATGCGCAATTGTCAGCACCGAACTGTCATCCAGCAATTGATAGCGCTCCAAACTTTGATTCTCTTTAAAAAATTTGACTAGCGGAAGATTTTTCAACTCAGGCTTACTGTGATGCTTCTGAATAATCTCAATAAGCATATCTTTGACTAAGTGCTGAACTCCTCTGGTTGTCTTATGAAAATATACAGAGCGGTACATTTTGATGTATGCAAGAACGAACTCTTCCGCGACGGCCAGGCCTTTTGCAGAAAACACGAATGAATATTCGGCTGCCCCCTCGTCATCGATCGCAACTTTCTCGATTTGAAGGCTGTCAAACAACCAAGCAAGGTCAATATTAGCAGCTCGAATTCCGCTATGGTGGCGATCACGAACCAAAAAATCTAGACGGTCACAGTCCAGCTGGCTTGAAATAATCGAGTGAAAGACACCGTAACCAGGCTCCTCCGTAAAAAAGCGTCTTGTCTCTTCGAAGAGACCTGCTTGGGTCAAGATTGGCTTTATAGGTTCGGCATCAATAATCTCAAGAGTATACGTTTCATGCTTCTTCTCTATGCCGAGGGCCTCACAAACCTCTTCGAAGACATGAGAATAGGGGCCGTGCCCAACATCGTGAAGCAACGCGGCCGCCAAAGTGGCTGATCGCTGCCTCTCAAGATCTGGAACGTCACCAAACGCATTGTTTCTTTGTCTCCTCGGCGAACTTCCGCTTTCCTTAGCCCGATTCTCTATAATAGAACAAATCATGAACTGTGTAAACACATCGTTAATTGCTGAACTTCGATTCTTACTCACCCCCTCCCTCACAACGGCAAATTATCGTGCTTCCTTTGCGGCATCTCGATCCGCTTCGTCCGCAACATCGCCAATGCACGCGCGATGCGCTTGCGTGTCGAGTGCGGCATGATCACGTCGTCGATATAGCCGCG